>JBKJSE010000325.1:0-6823 GCA_046595925.1 Archangium sp.
TCTGCCGGGGCATCGTGCCCTGCGGTGCGGGAGCTGCTGCCAGAGGTTCTCTCATGTCAGGGGTCAGGCGGCGCGAGCGGTGGGCACGATGCCCTGATCAGCCAGCCAACCCAGCGCCCGCTGCTGACAGTGCTCGCGGTGCCACGCGTGCCACTGCTGCTGGCGTTCCGGCAGCCACGACAGCGCCGTCTTGAAGCGCCGCTCGGGGCGTGAAGCCGAGAGCGCCAGCTCCAGAGACTCCTGCAGCTTCGCGTCACCCAGCGAGCTGACGAACGCCTGCATGTCTTCGATCACCCGCTGCGGGTTCCCCGGAGGCACCCGCACGAACCGGCTCGGCTCGTTCTCGATCTGAGTCACCGTCAGCCCGTCGTGCTCCGCGGGCTCGAACTCGTGCGTGACCAGCAACACGTCGCCGGTGCGCACGTCGAGGTACCAGCGCAGGTCGGCGGTCTCCGCCTCCAGCGCGATGGACAGCTCTTCGAGGTCGACTGGCAACGAGCGGTTGGAGAGGGTCAAGAGCGGTTCCGTTGAGGGGCCTGCGGCGTCTACGCAAACCCTGCGTCGTGCTCAAGACCCCCCAAGTGATTCTCAGCGTCTTCTGACGCTGTGCATCATTCCGTTCAGGCAGCCTTCGCGGGCTCTTCGGGCGCCGGATCCTCGGTGCGCACGAAGTCCTGCTCTTTGTAGAACGAGGCGTACACGATGAAGATCAGGCCGAGCACGCACATCACCCCGATGAAGAAGAGGAAGTAGATGGGGCCAACCAGGTAGTAGGTCGAGACCTTCGCCTTGTCGCTCAAGGCGCCGCTGCTCACCACCGGCTTGCGATCAACCGCGTCCATCAGGCGAAGTCGCGAGCCTACTGTGTCCACCTCGGCCACGAGGTACGTGCCACCCAGCGTGCGCGCTTTGCCATCGGAGCCCGGAGGAACGGTGACGCCGGTATCGCCTGCGAAGTCGATCTTCTGACCCGTCACGAACTGCGAGGCCTCAGTGAGGTTCACCCAGGTCTCGTTGCCCGTCTCGATGGAACTCGCGTGAACCTGCTTCACCATCGCCTTGTTCACAGCGGCGATCATCAGGTTGCCGAGACTGGTGGAGAGCAAAAACAGACCCATGATGAAGCTCTTCATGCGCAAAGGGGCCTGCTTGTACGAGAACTCGAGAGCCGTGATCGAGACCAGCACTTCGGACGCGGTGAGCACCAGGTAGGCGAGGATCTGCCACCACGCGCTCACGACATGGCCTTCCTGAATGCGCGACTCGATCCACGCCACGATGATGAAAGACGAGGCCACGGTGAAGAGCCCGAAGCCGATCTTCCGCAGCGGCGTAATCTTCGTAAAGCGGCCGAGGAACGGGTAGACGGCGAAGCTGAAGATCGGCGCCATCACCAGAATGAAGAGACCGTTCACCACCTGCAGTTGCGCAGGCAGCACGGTGAAGCCAAAGCCCAGGTTCTTGTCCATCAGCGATGACTGCGCCTGAATCGTCCAGGTGTTGCCGTTGGCCTGGTCCCACAGCATCCAGAAGCAGGCGACGAAGAAGTAGATGCCCAGCAGGCTGACGATCAGCTTGATGCCGTTGGGGCTGCGCACCTCCTCGAGCCACTTCTTGCCGGCGGGGGGAACGTGCGCGTAACGCGCCCGGCCCATGATGAAGACCAGCGTCGCGGCGATCATCATCGCCGCGGGCAGACCGAACGCCCACTTGGGACCCCAGGCTGGATCGGCAAGCAGCACGGGGCAGAACCAGATGGAGATCGACGAGCCGGCGTTGATGGCAAGATAGAAAAGCGAGAACGCGCGCTCGATGAGGTGTGAGTTCTTAGCGGTGAACTGATCGCCCACGTTGGTGGAGACGCACGGCTTGATGCCGCCGGTGCCCAACGCCACGAAGAACAGACTCGCGGCCAGCAGCGCTTCCGTGTTGCCGAACAGCGCCAGCGCCACACACCCCAGCGCGTAGACGCCGGAGAACACCACGATCGTGCGGAACTTGCCCCAGAACACGTCGGAAATGACCGCGCCGAGCATCGGGAAAAAGTACGCGCCCGACTTGAACATCGACTGCCACGAGGCCGCGTCTGCGTCGGAAAAGCGCAGGTGCGTGGTCAGGTACACCGTCAGGATCGAGTTGATGCCGTAGAAGCAGAAGCGCTCGGCGAACTCGTTGCTGATGATGAAGGGGATGCCGGCCGGCATCTTGTTGTCACGGCCCTCGAGGGGTGCGGCGGCAGCTGTTGTCACGGGACTGGCTCCTGACGTACGTGCGAAAGCGCCGGACCGCATAGCAGTCCCCCCGGAGGCTGGGAAGCGCCCTACAGCTCGTCAGAGCGGGCCAGCATTCCCGCGTGGCCGAGCAGCTTTCGCTCCAGACGCTCCATCTTTCGGGCGTCTTTCGGGCTCTGGTGATCGTGCCCGAGCAGGTGCAGCAGGCCGTGCGCGAGGTACAGCGCCAGCTCACGCTCGAGGGTGGTGCCCAGGTCTTTCGCGGCACGTCGGGCGGTGTCGAGCGAGATGACGATGTCGCCCAGCGGTCTGAGGCCCCCGCCGGGGAAGTCGCCTGCCGGGAAGGACAACACGTCGGTCGCCGCGTCGACGCCGAAGTACTCGCGCTTGAGCTCGCGGATCGCCCCATCGCGGACGAGGGACAGGGACAGCTCGACGTCTTTGAGCCTCAGGGTCTTCGCGAAGGAGACGGCCAGGACCGTGAGGCGTTTGGCGTGGGTGCTTCGCGACGTGCAGAGGACTTTCACGACGGTCAGCCCTCTCCCCGACCCTCTCCCTCGCGGGGAGAGGGTGGCTCTGGGAGGAGTTCGTTCACTTCACCACCGACAACGGCTTCATCACGTCACGCTCAGGAGGCTTGCCACCGCCCACCGCACCCGCCGGGTACGACGGCCGCGCGTGGTAGATGCCCTCGAGCGTCGAAGTGAACGAGGCGCCCATCAGGTGCAGATCTTTGAGCGTCAGCTCACAATCGTCGAGCTGACCTTCGCTGAAGATGAGGTTGATCATCTTCTGCACCAACGCGCGCAGCTTCTCGGTCGTGGGCTCGGGCATCGAGCGGCTCGCCGCCTCACACGCGTCGGCGATCATCACCAACGCGGTCTCGCGCGACTGCGGCTTGGGGCCCGGGTAGCGGAAGAGCGCCTCGTCGATGGGCTTGGCGTCTTCGCGGCCCTCGAGCTCCTTCTGCGCCTTGTGGAAGAAGTAGCCGACCAACCGCGTACCGTGATGTTCGGGGATCGCGTCCGCCACGCGCCGCGGCAACTTGTACTCGCGCGCCATCTCGAGACCTTCCGTGACGTGGCGCTTGATGATCACCGCGCTCATCGCCGGAGCGAGCGCGTCGTGCGCGTTCTCGCCCTTCTGGTTCTCACCGAAGTAGGCCGGGTTCCGGCCCTTTCCGATGTCGTGGTAGTACGCGCAGCTTCGCGCGAGCAGCGGGTTGGCGCCGATGGCTTCAGCGGCCGACTCCACCAGCGAGCCCATCACGATGCTGTGGTGGTAGGTGCCCGGCGCGTTGAGCACCAGCTCCTTGAGCGCCGGGTGATTCAGGTTCGCCAGCTCGAGCAGCTTCAGGTCTGACGCGTAGCCGAAGATGCCTTCGACCAGCGGCGTGAGCGCCAGGACCAGCGAGGGCAGCAAGAAGGCGGCGGCCAGCAACGCGAACAGGCCGCTGTAGAGCATCTCGATGCCCAGCCCCTTCGCGGCGGCCAGCTGAATGAAGATCATCAAACCGAAGCCCACCACGCCCGTAGCGAACCCCGCGCGGAAGATGCCGGCGCGATCCTTCGCGCGGCCGATGCGATCGGCGGCCACCATCGAGGTGACCAACGAGAAGAGGAAGAACGAGAGCGAGTTGCCCAACAAGACGCCCGCCAGCGCCGAGAAGATGATCGCGAAGAAGAGCGCTGACGACTCCGACAACACGAAGCGCACCAGCATCGCTCCCGCGGCCACGGGAAAGGCGAACTGCAGCGCTTCGATCGGCAACGCGGGGTAGCCGTTCTGCACCACGTCGGCGACCAGCACCCAGAGGTGCAACCCGCCGAGCAACCCCGACCCGAGAATGCCCATGAACGCGACGTCACGCCGCGACGGGCGAAACTGGCGCAACGAGGCGGTGAAGAACAACCACGCGCCGCTCACCAGCAAGGCCACGATGCCCGCGCCCCCCAGCTGCACCTGAAGCAGGTCGAGCTCGCTGGTCTGTGCGCGCAGGCTGCGGGTGACCAGCACGTGCTGCTCGGTGACGAGCTCGCCGTCTGAGATGATGCGCTGGCCCTTCTTGATCGACAGGTTCACCGGCTTGACCGCGTCCCAGGCGGCCTTCCGGCGCGCTTCGGTCTCAGCGATGTTGACCGTGAGGTTGGCGCGCACCTGCTTGCGCGCGAGGCGCAGCACGGCCCGGCGCACCGGCGTGGGCGAGTCGGGCAGCAGGTTTCCCGGCACCGAGGAGAATCGGTCCAGCTCGGTGCTCACTTCTTTCAAGTCGCAGGCGCCCGGCTGCGCGGTGGTCATCTCGTATTCGGTGGTGCCTCCGACGATGCGCACGGTGATGCCGCTGGTGTCGATGCGCGAGAGCTCGTCACGCGAGGTGACCACCTTGCCGCGGTAGGCGAGCTCGATGAGCGTCATCACCGCCTGCTCGAGCTCGGGCCCGAAGCGCCCGTGGGCCAGCACCTCGAAGTCTTCGTCATCGGGCGGCACCGCGCTCGCCTCGAAGAGCCGCCGGTTCTCGCGCAGCGCGTTCATCAGCTCCTGCTCTTCTTTGCTGAGGGGTGCGTTCGATTTGCGATTGGGATCGAACCGGGCAGGGAAAGGCGCCGCCACCTCTTGCATCTGCTCGAACGCCTCGCGCAACCCGTGCTTCACCTTCGATTCGACGAGCGTGTCGTAGTCGAACACCGGCCGCACCCGGGCCCGCGCTTCTTCCCGGCGTTGCTGCGTGCGCCCCTCATCGGACACCTCGAAGTCACGGCTCGCCTTGAAGACGGCCACCGACTTGGCTGCGAACGGCCTGCCCAGCTGCTCTTCCCCCAGCTCGGGGAGCCGCTGGCCAGAAAGGCCCGGCGTCAGGAGAAAAGCCGAGGCGACCGAGACGCCCAGCAGCACCGCCCCCAACGCGACCGGGCGCGGTAAGGCCAGTGACTGCAGCCACGCGGCGAGGCGGGTTTGGGGGTTGGGTCCATCGGCCATGGAGCGGTCACCCTAGGGCCCACGCCCCGCTGGTTCAAGGCGACTGGCTAGTTGGCGGCGGCCGTTGCCGTGCTGGTGAACAAGAAGATCTTCGAGCCCGCGCGCGCCACGCCGAAGTGCTGCTTGAGCGGGCGCTTCTCGTTGGCCACGAAGGCCCTCAGGCCCGGGTACAAATCCATCAACGTGGTGATGATGTCCGCGAGGTCGGAAGTCGCAGGCACTCCGAGATCGATCTTCGCCTTGCCCGCACAAGCTGCTTGCAGCGTTCTGGGGATGATGACGGTGATGTTCATCGGGTGCGCATGGCGAGCATGACACGGCCAACCACGCGGCGGAGGAAGGAAACGAGGCGCGCCCCTACTCGGGCAGGAAGACCCGGCGGTACACCAGACGGCCGCGGGTGACTTCAGCCACCGAGACCAACTCGCCCGAGGGCTCCAACACCCGGTGCAACCCGCTGCGCTGGCCGGCCACTTCGACCAGCCCACCGTGTCTGACCCGGTTGGCTTCGGCTTCGGTCACCTGGAGCGCGGGGAGATCCTTGAGTGAGTCGTTGAGCCCCACCAGTCGCGCCGTGGCCAGCTCCGGGCCTGCCGCGACGAGCTCCGCCAGGGGGATCGCCTGGGCGAGCGCGAACGGGCCGCTCTGGGTGCGACGCAGCGCGCAGAGATGGGCGCCACAACCGAGCGCTTCACCAATCTCTGCCGCCAGGGTGCGAACGAAGAAGCCCTTGCTGCAGGTCACCGACAGCTTGATCTCGTCGGCCGAAAAATCACGCAGCAGCAGCTCGAACACGGTCACCGGCCGGGCGGCCCGCTCGACCTCTTCACCGGCGCGCGCCAGCTCGTACAGCCGCTTTCCGCCGATCTTCACGGCCGAGTACATGGGCGGCGTTTGAAGAATCGGCCCGCGGAACTTCTCGAACGCCGCCTCGATGAGCTCACGGTTCAGCGGCGGCACGGGTCGGGTCAAAAGCACCTTGCCCTCGGCGTCGAGCGTGTCGGTGGTGGCGCCCAGCTTCAGCGTGGCGTCGTAGGCCTTGGTCGCCTCGGTGATGAACTGGGCGATCTTGGTGCCGTCCCCGATGCAGATGGGGAGCACGCCGGTGGCCATCGGGTCGAGGGTTCCGGTGTGGCCGACCTTCTTCACCTTGAGGGCGCGCCGTACGTCACGCACCACGTCGAACGAGGTGATCCCCCTGGGCTTGTCGACCACCAAAACGCCGTTCATTTCAAGCTCACCAACCTTCTTTGTTCCGCACTTCCTTCAAGAGGCGCTCGATCTTGTCGCCCTCGTCGAGCGAGGGGTCGAAGGTGAAGAACACCTCGGGGCTGATGCGCAGCTTGACCCGCTTGGTCACCTCGCGCCGCACGTAGCCCTTGGCCGCCACGAGACCGGCCTGCGTCTCGGCCTTCTCTTCGGCGGTGCCGATCATCGAATAGTAGACCTGCGCCACCGAGAGATCGGGCGAGACCTTCACGCCGGTCAAGGTGATGTACCCGATGCGCGGATCGTGGATGTCGCCACGGATCAGCAGGTCCGCGATGGCCGCCTGAATCTCCGCTGCCACTCTGTCAGGACGAACTGAAGCCATGGTGCATCACTCCTTTTCCCAC
>JBKJSE010000437.1:0-23548 GCA_046595925.1 Archangium sp.
GCGACGAGCGTCGCGCAGAGATCGACGTTGAGCTTCCCGGCCAGCACCATCTTCATCACGTCGAGCGTCGCGGCATCCGTCACGCGACGGCCGGCGATCTGCTGCGTGGCAAGCCCAAGCTTCTTCTGAAGCTCAGTCGCCTGCGGCCCACCACCGTGAACGATCGCGATGCGCGCACCGCCGTCGATCAGCACCCGCAGATCCGCCGCGAGCACCGCTGCTTCACCCGAGCCGACCACCTCGCCACCGATCTTCACGACGATGGGACGCACGCTCACGGCCAGTTCCCCGTGTCTTCCAGGCTCGCGCGCTCGTCACAGCCGAGCACGATGTTCATGTTCTGAATCGCCTGGCCGGCGCCGCCCTTGATCAGGTTGTCGATCGCCGCGAAGCAGGTGACCGTGCGCTTGCCGTTCTGCACCGCGCTGCCCGCAGTGAAGCCGACCTCGATGAAGTTCGAACCCGCGACGGCGACCACTTCAGGAAGGCGCTGCTTCGGGCGGCGCGCGAACGGCTCACGCGCGAAGGTCTCGTCGAACATGCTGGTGAGGCGCGCGGTGTCGATCTCCGCGGGCAGCTCGAGGAAGCAGGTGGTGAAGATGCCGCGCGTGAGCGGCGCCGAGATGGGCACGAAGCGCAGCTCGAGGCCTTTCGCTCCGGCGTCTTCCAGCGTCTGCACCACCTCAGGCACGTGCTGGTGCTCGAGCGGCTTGTACGTCTTCAAGTTGCCCGCGCGCGAAGGGTGATGCGTACCGGCGCCCGGCGCGATGCCCGAGCCTGAAGAACCGGTGATGCCCGTCACGTGCACGATGGCGCCGTTGAGCAGCCCCGCCCGCGCGAGGGGGAGCAGCGCGAGCTCCATGCTGGTCGCGAAACAACCCGGAGAGGCGACGTACTTCGCCTTCTTGATCTGCTCGCGGTTGAGCTCAGGCAGTCCGTACACGAACGTGCCCAGCAGCTCGGGGTGCGGGTGCTTGGCGCCGTAGAACTTCTCGTAGAGCGCCGCGTCGCGCAGACGGAAGTCGCCCGACATGTCGACGATCTTCACGCCCGCGGCGATGAGCTCGGGCACCTTGGAGGCCGTCACCTTGTGCGGCAACGCGAGCAACGCGACGTCGCAGTCCTTCACCGCTTCAGTGGGCGTGAGGTTCTCGAACTTGAGCTCCGTCGCGCCTTCGAAGTGCGGGTGCACCGAGCTGAGCGGCTCGCCCACGTGGTCGATCGACGCGACCCTGACCAGCTCGACGTCAGGGTGCATCAACAACCGGCGGGCCAGCTCAGCCCCGCCGTAGCCACTGCCACCGATGATCGCTGCCTTGAATTTTTTGGCCATCGTGACCGCCGGTATGGCACGCCTTCGCGACGAGGAAAACGCTCGTTCGGGTTACTTCTTCGCGGTGGCGCTCAGGGTCCAGGCGGTGGCCGTGCCCGAGGTGCCTTCGGCCTTGATCGCCATCTCCTTCGGCGAGGTCCACGTGAAGGTGACGACGTCTTTCTCCTCCATGCCCTCCCACGTCTTGCCCTGATGGGTGAGCGTGATGCTCTTCTCGTCGAGCCACTTGCCGGTGTGGTTGTGCACCTCGCCCATGTTGGTCACCTCGAACATGGTGGCCATGGAGTCTCCGATGTTCCACCCCATCAAGAAGGTGACCTCTTGCATCGGTGCGTCCTTGCCCATGTCCATCTTGCCGCGGCACAGCGTTCCCCAGCCGCCCGAGGTCTTCTCGCACTTGAGGTCCATCTTCCCCTTCATCGACTTGTCGCCCATCGTGAGCACGGCGTCGGTGGACTTCCAGTTGCCGAGATGACCCTCGACCCACTTCTTTCCTTCAGCGGGCATCTGCGCCATCGGCATCTCTGCAGGCTTTGCTGCCTTGCCCTGAGCGAACGCGGTGAACGAGACGACGGACACAGCCAGCACTGCGAAGTGGCTCAGCTTCATGGGTCTTCCCCCGAGGGCCTGAAATGGCCGAGGCGCTGCCTAGCCGTTGAGCGGCAGGCGTTGAAGCTGCGCCCCAATCATTGCCGCGAAGGTCACCCGGTTTGGGGTTCAGCCGGCCAGGGCCCGAAGTGCGTAGGCGGTGGCGAGGCCCAGGTACGTGCCCAGCGCGATGCCTGCCAGTCCGAGGGTGAGGCCGGGCCCGACCAGCGCGCGGTTCTTCAGCGCTGCGGCCACCGCTCCGATGAAGGGCGGCCCGAAGATGGTGGCGGTCGAGCTGATGATCGCGGTGTCCACGTCGATGCGGAACACCGCGCACAGCGCGAAGTGAATCACCGCGGCGAGCACCATGACGATGCCTACGAAAGAGAACAAGGTGAGGCTGGTACCGGTCACCTTGCTCACGTCGGCGAGGCTGCCCATGCCCGCGCAGAAGATGAGCAGCACGTATTCACCCAGCTCGAACGAGCCGTCCCAGCTGCGCACCTTCTTCGAGAGCGACGCGCCCAGGCCCAGCGTGGTGATCGCCAGCATCAACAGGCCCACGTGCAGCTTGCCCATCACGAGGAAGGTCAGGCCGACTGACGCTCCGACGATGAGCAGCGTGAGCCCAAAGGACTTGCCCATCGGCGCGACGTGACCGCGCGTCCACTTCGAGAGCGTCTGACCGGGATGATCGAAGGCCTCTTGATGTGCTTCCGCTTTGAACGCGGGGAGGATCTTCGAGAGCAGGCGCTGCGCCACGGAGAGCAGGAAGAAGAGGTACGCGCCGCCGGTGATCAGGTCGGCGGTGTTGAGGATGACGAACGTCTCCTGCTTCACGTCGAGCGCGTAGCCCACGGCCGACATGTTCGCGGTGCCGCCCACGTACACGCCCACCAGCATGCCGGCGATCTTCCACCACTCGTCCGTCGCGTCGCGGAAGTACCAGCCCACCATGCTCGCGGAGGCCACGGCTGCGATGCAGGCGAAGAGGAAGGACAGCAGCAGGCTCTTCGCCAGCGAGAGCCACTTGCCGATCTCCGTCGAGTACAGCAGCAGGGGGATGGCGATCAGCACCGCGCCGCCCGCGAGGCTCTGACCGAAGTTTTCGTCGAGCTTCACGCCGGGGATGTTCGCCAGGACGATGCCCGCGGCGTACGAGAGCACCACGGGGCCGAGCACCTTGGCCGGCTTGAAACGATCGGCCGCCCAGATCGCGATCGCGGGCGTGATGAGACAGAAGAGCGCGTGAAGGATGTTCATCGGCTTTGCGAGATCAACACGCCCCCTGCGACCAGCAACATCACCGCAACGATGATGCGGAAACGAGTCTCAGAGAGCCGGTGGTGCACCCACTCACCCGCGCCGATTCCAAGTCCGAGCGGCAGCAGCATCAGCCCGCTGGTCTGAAGCGTCGTCACCGTCACCTGTCCGTCCATCACCAGTCGCGGCAGCACGAGCGCATTCAACACCAACCAGAGCATCGAGAGGGTTCCGCGAAACACCGCCTTGTCGGGAAGCTCTCGCGCCGAGACGAAGACCGCGAGCGGGCCGCCGGTCGCGAAGATGCCGTGGATGACTCCGGCGGTGAACAGCGCGGTGATGCGCGCGATGGCGGGGAGGGGGGCTGTGACCTGCGCTGGTTTGAGCGCGGTCTTGAGCTGCCAGACGGCGACCGCGATCACGAAGGCGCCGAAGAGTGGCTTGAGCCAGGTTGCTTCGGTGGCTTTCGCTGCGACGAGTGTTCCCAGCAACAGGCCCAGCGCCATCAGCGGGATCATTCGAGTGCCCAGGAAGCGCCACTCGATGACTCGAAAGCCTCGGGCCACCAGATAGGCGGACAGCACCATGTTCACGGGGATGAGCCAGCCCAGCAGCTCGTTCACGTTGAACCAGAGGGCTCCGAAGGTCAGGGCGACCACCATGCTTCCGAAGCCGGTGGCTGCTTCGACCAGGAAGGCTGCGAAGACGATGAACGCGAGGATCACCGTCGGCCCTCTCCCCGACCCTCTCCCCCTCGGGGCGAGGGAGCACTTCGATGACTTCGGTTTTTTCCGATCTTCATGCCCGGTTGAACAGACCGTCGAGGAACTCGACCAGGAAGTCGTCGACTTGCTGACGATCGGGGATCGTTCCGACCATGCCGTACATCGCCGCGCTGCCATCGGGCGCCGGTTCACCGGCCGTCAGGCTCTTCGCGCACTCAGTCAGATCGCTCAGGAACTGCTCGACCACCGCCGCGTGCGCTGGGGTCACCATCACGTGCAACGCCGGGGGGTTCATCTGCCGATCCAGCTTCCAGCCGCGCGCGTCCATCGCGTCGCCGAGCTCGTACACGTTGAGCGAATCACTCCCGAACGCGAACACGCCGCCCACCGGCTCGGCCTGCACCTTCAGCCCCGGGATGCTGGCGATGCCGTCCTGCATCTTCTTCGCGCTGTCCAGAATGCTCTGCGCGCGCGTGAGGTAGCCCTCTTCACCGAGGTGATGCATCACCGCCCACGCCGCGGCGATCGCTCCACCGGGCCGCGTGCCGCAGAACGACGGCGACGCGTAGAGCCCGCCATTCCACCCCGCGTAGGTGAAGAACTGATGACGGCGCAGACCACCGCTCCGGTACAGCACCACCGACGCGCCCTTCGCTGCGTAGCCGTACTTGTGCAGGTCAGCCGACATCGAGGTGACACCGTCGACCGCGAAATCGAACGGCGCGACCTGCCGGCCCAACTTGCGCGCGAAGGGCAGGAAGAAGCCGCCGAGGCACGCGTCGACGTGGCACAGCAGGCCGCGCGACCTGGCCAGGCCCGCGATGGCGGTGATGTCATCGATGACGCCGTGCGGATACGAAGGGGCGCTGCCGACGAGCAACACGGTCTCGGGGCGGATCAACTTTTCCATCGCCGCCACGTCGACGCGGAAGTCAGCCGACAGCGGCGCGTGCGAGTAGTCGACGTCGAAGTAGTGCACTGCCTTGTCGAACGCGGGGTGCGCCGAGGCCGGCACGATGAGGTGCGGCCGCTTGATGCCTTTGATCTTCTTGCCCCACTCACGAGCCGTCTTGATCGCCATCATGATGCTCTCGGTGCCCCCCGAGGTCATCGTGCCGGCCACGTCTTCATTGCCCCCCAGCAGGTCGGCGGCCATCGACACCACCTCGCACTCCATCTGGCGAAGCGACGGGAACGCGACGGGCGACAGGCCGTTCTCCGCGATGAACTCGCCGTAGGCGTCTTTGAGCAACGCAGAGACCTCGTCACCCGCGAAGTACACGAGGCTGAACGTGCGCCCGTCCTTCCACTTCGCGTCGTCGGTGTGCAGGGCCTTGAGCTGCTGCATCACTGCTTCGCGCGGCGTTCCGGTCTTCGGGAGGGTCTTGGCCATGGTGGATCAACGCCTTAGCCGGGCATTTCGATGCCGCGCGCTCTGTTTTGCGGATGCATGTCGAACAATCCAATGCATAGGGTTGGGCGCACTGCGTCGAAGCCCGCGTTGAAGCAGCCCGAAAGGAAGTACCCGTTGATGCTCGCCCGATCGTTTGCCCTCTGCCTCGCCCTGGTACCCGCGCTCGTCAGCGCCCAGCCGTTGACCGACGTGGTGAAGGTGCCCCGCCCTGAAGGGGGCGAGTTCATGGGCCTGTATTTGAAGGGTCAGAAGATCGGCTACATGTTCAGCAGCATCACGCTCTCGCCGAAGAAGGACACGGTGACTGCGCTGACCGAGCTCCACTTCAAGGCCAAGGTCGGTGCGGCCGTCAGCGATCGCATGATGAAGGAGACCCGCGTCTACGAATCGAAGCCGGGCGGCAAGCTGCTCACCTTCGTGATGGAGCAGTCAGGCGACGGCGGCACGCAGAGCCTCGAAGGCAGCGCGCTGCCCGAAGGTGTTCGCGTGGTGCGCAAGAAGCCGGGCCAGCCCAACGAGATCAAGATGCTGCCCCCTTCCAAAGAAGTGGTGGAAGACGCTGACCAGGCGCGCGTCGCCCTCAAGCGCAACGCGAAGATCGTCGGCACCATCACCGATTCGACCGACCTCGAGCAGTACACCGTGACCACCACCGTGGGTGGCACCGAGGCGCGCGTGGTCGGCGGGGTGAAGGCGCAGCTGCGAAAGATCACCACCATCTCCGAGAAGGAGAAGGTCCCGACCGAGGCCTGGGTCGATCAGAAGGGCCGCATGGTCGAGGTGCAGTACGGCCCGATGATGACTGGCATGCTCGAGCCCGAAGAGGTCGCCAAGCGCATCGACCTGGTCGAGGTGTTCTCGCTGACCCGCGTGAAGCTGCCGAAGCCCGCGCCGCCGGAAGCGAAGACGGTGCCGGGTAAGTTCACCATGGTGCTCACCGGCGTCACCGAGCGCTTCTGGACCAACACCTACCGTCAGCAGTGGACGCAGGAAGGTGAAGGCAAGGTCGTGGTGACCGTCTCGGCCGCGCCTCCGAAGCTCCTGAAGGCCCGCCCGCTCGCCGACCCGAACGGTGGCAAGAACCTCAAGGCCACCATCGCGGTCGAGTCCGACAACCCCGACATCATCGCGCAGGCCAGGGCGATCGCCGGCACCGAGAAAGACGCGTGGACCGTCGCCAAGAAGATCAACCAGTGGGTCTTCACCAATCTCGAGAAGGACTACGGCGCGTCTTCTGACAGCGCGGGCGACGTGCTCAAGCGCAAGAAGGGTGACTGCACCGAGCACTCGCTGCTCGCCGTCTCGATGCTGCGTTCGCTGGGCATTCCCGCAAAGCGCATCGACGGCCTCGTCTACCTGATGAATGACGACAAGGTGCCCGCGCTCTACTGGCACGAGTGGGTCGAGGCGTACGTCGGCGAGTGGACGCAGCTCGACCCGACCTTCGGCCAGGACGTCGCCAACCCCGCGCGGCTCGCGGTCGGTGAAGAGAGCAGCGCAGAGATCACCCCGCTCATTGGCTCGATGACGGTCGTCGAGGTCCGCTGACTTCCTTCGGTCAGTACGAGCTGCTCGAGCGCCTGGGGTCAGGCGGCATGGGCGAGGTGTTCCTTGCGCGCAGGGGCCCGGCCACCGTGGTCATCAAGCGGATCCTTCCGAGGCTCGCGGCTGACAAGGCGTTCCTCGACAGGTTTCTGCACGAAGCGCGGGTGGTCGCGCGGCTGAATGATCCCACCATCGTGCGCATCGTCGAGCTGGGTGATGTCGACGGCCAGTGGTTCCTCGCGATGGAGTTCGTCGATGGGGTCGATCTGCAGGCGCTGCTCGCGAAGGGTGCGTTGCCGCTCGGCGCGTCGCTGCGAATCGCGCTCGAGGCCGCGACGGCGTTGATCGTGGCGCATGGTGCGAAAGACGCGTCGGGCCGACTCACGCCCGTGGTGCATCGCGACGTCAGTCCGCACAATGTGCTGGTCAGCTCGGCGGGGGCGGTGAAGTTGATCGACTTCGGAGTGGCGTCGTTGACGGGGCAGGGTGAGACGGGCGGGAAGTGGGCGTACTCGGCTCCAGAGCAGTTGCTCGAGGACGTCACCGACCCGAAGAGCGATCAGTATTCACTGGGCGTGGTGCTCTGGGAGTGCCTCGCGCAGCGCCAGGCCTTCGACGCGGATGAAGACGTCGAGGTGATCCGGCTGGTCACCGAAGTGGGCTTGCCGCTGCTGGCTGACGAGCCGTTCCGTGAAGTCGTCGCCAAGATGACCGCGATGGATCCCGCGGATCGTTTCGAGACCCTGGCGGCCGCGCGCGCTGCGTTGTTGGCGGAAGTGCGCGAGCTGAAGCTCGATGTCTCCGCGGCGGCATTGGTGGGGCTGGTGCCGGCCCGAGAGCAGGTGGCTGCTTCGTTCAACGCGGCTCTCGAGGCGAAGAGCGCGGTGGCGTTGGACGCCACGGAACAGCGAGCCCTCGACGTGCTGCGTGATGGCATGACGCTCGACGAGGCCGAGCTGGCGATCGACGCAGCCGCGTTGCCCGGGGCCCCGTTCGCGCTCGACCTGTTGCAGGCGCTCGTCGAAAAGGGCGCCCTGCGATCTGCTGACGGTCACTTCATCAAGACGCGCTGATCTCCCTCCCGAGCGCATCGGCGTGGGCGCGGGACGCAGGAATTTTCCGGTGCAGATGGCCGGCCTCGCCCCCGCGCGGTGGATCCGTATGCTGCGCGCGCGTGTCTCAAAAGCCGACGGTCCTGCGCGTCGCGCTCCCACCTTCCTTCGCGAAGCTGGACCCTGAGCGGAAGAAGCGGCTCGAACAGTTCCTCCACTTCGCGACCTCCTTGCCCGTCGAGGTGACCGCCGCTCCCAACTACGACGCGCTCGCGGGCCTGCTGCTGTCAGGCGAGACGAGCCTCGCCTGGGTTCCCCCCTTCGGCTGCGCGCGGCTGGAGAACGCCGGCATTCCGGTGATGGTGCGCGCCGTGCGGAAAGGCGCCGCGACCTATCGGGCAGCGCTCGTCTGCCAGGCCCGGGCGAGCGTGCACGTCGATCAATTGAAGGGCCTTCGCGCCGCGTGGGTCGATCGCGAATCGACCGGTGGTTACCTGCTCGTCGCCGGTTTCCTGAAAGGGCGGGGCGTCGAGCTCGATCGCACCTTCGGCTCGCAGAAGTTCCTCGGCTCGTACCAGGCCGCACTCGGCGCGGTGATCTCAGGTCAGGCCGACGTCTCGAGCGTGTACGCGCCCCCTTCCGAGCAGGGCAGTACGCTGCGCCTCGAAGACGTGCTGCCCGATCACCAGGGCCAGCTCAGAGCGATCGCCTTCACCGACGAATCCCCCAGCGATGGCGTGGCGCTCGCGCCGTTCACCCCGCCAGAGCTGGTCCGGGCGATCGAGCAAGCCTTCGTTGGCGCGGAAGATCTGCCGATGGGCCCCGACGTGCTCGAGCTGTTCCACGCAGAACGTTTCGAGGTCGCTCCGAAGAACGGCTACCGCGCCTTGTACCTGGCGCTGCGAACGCTGCGCTGAGGTCAGCGAAGCGGCTTCGACTTCGCCGGAATGCCCACCGCCACCGAATCAGGCGGCACGTCGCTGAGCACCACCGCGTTCGCGCCGATGCGCGAGCGGGCACCGACGCGCACGGGCCCCAGAATGCGCGCGCCCGCACCGATCCACACATCGTCTTCGATCACCGGGTAGCCGTTGTCGCTCGCCGTGCCGATGGTGTTGCTGCCGTAGAACCGCACGCGGTTGCCGATGACCGAGTTGCCACCGATCACCACGCCGACGGGGTGCACGAAGTACACGCCTTCACCCAGCGTGACCTCCTTGCCGATCTCGATGCCCGCCATCGCCTGCTGGGCCGAACGCAGCACCGCGTTGAGCACCGGCAGGTGGAACCTGCGCGCCAGCTCACGCACCCGGTTCATCACCAGAATGCGGTAGCCGTCGGTGGTGAGCACGGTCTTGATCAGCCCGCGTGCGTCCTCACCGAACTTCGCGGCGCGGCGCAGCTCCAGGGCATCGGCGATGAGCGTCTTCAACATGGGCAGAGCCGTGCCCTAACACAGCTGCGCAAGCGCTTCTCGGCACCGGATTCAGGGAGGGGGAATTGGTGACGGAAATCACCGCGGAGATGCGAGTGACTTTCGCCTGCGCTGGCCGTAACACGCACAGCTCATGCGCATCGCCACGCTCCTCGTCTTCGGCGTCACGCTGCTGGGCTGTCGCAACAGCGCCGCCGCGAACCCCCAACCCGCCACCTTCGTGCCGGGCACGCGCACCACCAAGGCGCCCAACGTCATGGCGTGGATCTACAGCGGTGACCTGCAGAACGGCTGGCAGGACCACGGCTGGTCGAACCGCCAGCCGCGCAAGAGCGGTGAGCCCGAGAAGCACCTGATGGTGAACTACGGCGGGTGGATCCTCACGCGCTCGGGCTTCACCGGCACCTACGGCGGGCTCGTCTTTCGCATCAAGGGCACGCCGGCGGTCTCTGATTTCCTCGAGGTGCGCGTCGATTCAGAGCAGGCCGACGTCTTCCCTCGCGTGAAGGTGACCCCGGCCCACCGCACCGATTTCCCCGACGGGTGGAGCGAGATCTTCATCCCCATGTCTGAGCTGAACCCGATGCTGCGCCCCTTCGATCACGTGGTGCTGCGCGCGTACAAGCCGCTCACCGCGCCGGGCCTGGTGGAGCTCGATCGCGTGGGCCTCACGCCCGCCGACGCCGAGCAGGTCAGGAAGGCCGAAGCCGCGCTCAACCAGCCCGGGCTGCCCGCGGCGTTCTCCGTCGACTGCAAGGCGAAGGGCCAGAACATCAGCCCGCTCATCTACGGCATCGCCCTCAACGCCCGCCTGGACGAGAAGGACACGCACCAGTGGAAGCTCAACGCCACCTCGCGTCGTTGGGGTGGGAACCCGATGAGCCGCTACAACTGGGAGCTGGGCAACGCCTGGAACACCGCGGCCGACTACTACTTCCAGAACGTCGACTACGTCGGCACGCCCGGCTACAGCTGGAAGAGCTTCCTCGATCTCAATCGCGATCGCCGCGTCGGCTCGGCCATCACGTTGCCCATCATCGGCTGGGTCGCGAAAGACACGCGCTCGTCTTCGTTCCCGAAGTCCGAATACCCCTCGCAGCAGGAGTTCGACCCCGACGGCCACAACGCGGGCAACGGCAAGGGCAATGACGGCAAGGAAATCGCCCCCGGCAATCCTTCGCGTACCAGCATCGCGGCGCCGCCCGACTTCGTCGCCCGCTGGGTCACCGCCATCCGCGCGCACGAGGCCAAACGCGGCAAGAGCGTCGACGTGTACTTCCTCGATAACGAACCCGCGTTGTGGAACGACACCCACCGCGACGTGCACCCGGACCCCGTCGGTTACGAAGAGCTGCTCGAGCGCACCGTGCAGTACGGCTCGGCCGTGCGAAAGGTGGCGCCCGACGCCGTCATCGCGGGCCCGGCCGAGTGGGGTTGGCCGGGGTATTTCTTCTCGGCCATCGACGCGAAGGCGGGCTTCAGCCTCAAGCCCGATCGCCGCAAGCACGACGACGTTCCGCTGCTCGACTGGTGGCTTACGAAGCTCGCGGCGCACGAGAAGAAGACCGGGACCCGCGTGCTCGACGTGCTCGATCTTCACTACTACCCGCAGGCCCGCGGCCTCGGGGTGGGCACCGACGGCAAGACCGACGCAGAGACCAGCGCGCTGCGCATTCGATCGACGCGCGGCTTGTGGGATCCCAGGTACGTCGATGAGTCGTGGATCAAGGAGCCCGTGCAGTTGATTCCGCGCATGCGTCTGCTCGTGAAGGAGAACTACCCGGGGCTCAAGCTGGCCATCGGTGAGTACAACTTCGGCGCGGAAAAACACTTGTCCGGTGGGCTCGCGCTCGCCGAAGCGCTCGGCCGGTTCGGTCAGGAGGGGCTGTATGCCGCCTGGTACTGGACGTACCCGCCCGAGGGCTCGCCGGCGTTCTGGGCCTTCCGCGCGTTCCGTGACTACGACGGCAAGGGCGCGCACTTCGAGGAACTCGCGTTGCCCACCACGGCGCCGAGGGATGCCTCGATCTTCGCGGCGCGTTCGAGTGACGGAAAGACGATGACGCTCATCGCGCTCAACTTTTCGCCCAACGATGCGCTCGAGGCGAACGTCGAGTTGAGCGGGTGTACCGTGGCCGAGTCGCAGCGGGTCTTCACGTACACCGGTGATGCTCGCGGGTTCTTGCTCCGCGAGGTGCCGGTGGGGCGGCCGTACCGGCTGCCTCCGTATTCCATCTCGGTGATCGAGCTGAAGTTGCCGGTGAAGAAAGGCGACTAGATCGCGGCTCGAATTCTTTTTTGCAGGGTCCGCGCAAGTTCCATCGCGCGCGGGCTCTTCTCGAGCAAGGCCTTCGCCTGTTCCTTCGCCTTCTTCAGCAAGACGTCCTTCAGCGGCGCCATGCCCACGGGCCCAATGACCCGGTTGTGCGTGGCGTACTGAAATTTGTACGGCTCATCACCGATGAGGAAGTCGAACTCGACGTCACCGCGGTTGTAGCTGGCCGCCAGGAGCTCCTCGAGCAACAGCCGGCCCGGTGAGAACTTGCCGAACTGCGCGTCGTAGGCGGGCACCCACCACCCGAGCCGGCCGTCGTGTGACGAACCGAAGTGCACCGCGAGCAGCGTTTCGCCCGCGCTCAAGCTGCTCACCAGCAACACCCCTCGTTCGCGCAGCCTTCGAAACAGCGCCACGTTGCGCGGGTCGGCGAACATGTCGGTCAGCCCGGTCGCTTTGTATTGCGCCGACTTCCACCGCACGAGCGCGTCGAAGACCTCGGGCCGCGGATCATCGAGCTGGAAGCGCACCGGCCCGAACTCCTTCTCGAGCCGCCGCCTTTGCCGGGCCCCGTCGTGGGTGCGGGTGACGGCGCTCGACTTCCACCGCGCCTCGTAGTCCTTCCAGCCAGGGAGCAGCTTCCAGTCGATGTAGGGCGAAGGCTGCAGGCCCTCAGGTTGCGCGAGCTGGCCGCCCGCGAGCGGCACGGTCTGCCTCACGGTGCGGGGCAGGTAGTGGATCTCCCGATCGACCGGGCCCTTCGCGTCGGCCATCGGCTGAGGGAAGTCGTAGAAGGGCATGCGCCCGACCACCTCTTCTCCGTCTAGCACCAGCAACCTCAGCCGCCTGCCTTCGAGTCGGCACATTTCAATGCGCCGCTTGCGTTGCGGAAAGAACAGCGCTCCCGCAGTCTCTAGAAAAGCGTCGGTGGTGAAGATGTTCATGATTATTGCAGCCGCGCTGAGGCGGCCCCCCTGGGCCTGCGTTCAGGCCCTTCATGGTAGTTCTCGAAGCTCATGGCGAAACTCCTACTCCTCTCGATTTGCTTCGCGCTCGTGAGCATTCCGCTCATGGCCTCACGCGACGCTCATCCGGTACGCGGACTTAAGCGCGCTCTGCTGGGAGTGCTGCTCTTCAACCTCTTCTACGTGTTTCTACTGCGGGTCGTCATCCCGCGAGTGGGGTGACCGTGCTCGAATTCCCACGCATCGTCTTCAAGCGCTACCGATGGGCCGCGTTGCTGTGCGCGTTGCTCAGTGGGGCCTGCGCATTTCTGGCGTCGCAGGCGGTTCCCGAGATGTACCCCGTCGAGGCGCAGGTGCTGGTGGTCGAGCCTGTGGTGGTGCACCGACTCGCCAACCCCTTCGCCGCGGTGCCCTCGTCACAAAACGAACTCAAAGACGTGCCCGAGCTCTTGCGCTCGCGGGAACGCCTGGTGTCGATCGTCAAGCGCACCGGTCTGATGGACCAGTGGGACAACGGCCGCCCCTGGCCCCTCAAGCTCAAAGATCGCCTGCAGACCTCTCTCTTCGGCCCGGTGGAAGAGAAGGATCGACTCGAGGCGCTGGTGGCGATCCTCGACAAGCGGCTCTCGGTGACCGTCGAAGGCAACAAGGTGCGCATCTTCGTGGAGTGGCCCTCGCCCGAGCTCGCCCTCGCCCTGGTGGAAAATACGCTCGGCACGCTGCTGCAGCTGCGCGCCCAGCGTGAAGGCAAGACCCTCCAGGACGCGGCCGATGCCCTCGACGTGCAGTTGTTGAGCGTGCGCGGCGAGATGGACGAGCGCGTCGCCCGCATGAAGGCCACCCTGCTCAAGCCCAATGGCTGGGCGCAGCTCGAGAGCGACAAAGACCAGCTCTTCCGTGATCAATCGCGCGCCGCCGATCTCCTGGTGGCTGCCGAAGAGAAGCGCATCAGCGCCGAGGTGTTTCGCCAGAGCAACACGCTGCGCTTCAACCTGGTGCGCCCTCCGTTGCGAGCGCGCGAGCCTTCGGGCAACGGCCGTTTCGCACGGCTGGTGACCGCGGTGGTGGCGTCGATGCTCGCGGGCCTTTCGGGCGCGCTGATGCTCGCGTTGACCAGCCGCCGCCTGCTCTGTGGCAGCGACGTTCAAAAGACGGTCGGCCTGCCCGTGCTCACCGCGCTGCGCCTGAAGGTGAAGGATCGCGTGATGCCCACGAAGAAGGGCGTGCTGCTGGGCGTGTCGGTGGCCGTGCTCACGGGTGCTGCCATCGGCTTGACCAAGGGCAAGTTCGGCCTTTCGATTCTGCCGCCGCTGGCCTTCGTGGGCGCCTGGCTGTTGTGGACGAGGCCCCTCAAGTGGCCCTTCCTGCTGCTCGCCTTCCTGGCCGTCACGCTCGACGACCCCACAGACCGGGCGTACGCCGGCGTCTGGCAGTCGCCGCTGTATTCCGTGGGTAGGTCGTTCTTCTCCAACGTGGCGCTCTTCACCGGCGTCGAGCTGGGCATTCTGGCCCTCACCGGGCTGATGCTGGTGCGCCGCATCTGGATGTCGCCCGAGCAGCTCGAGAAGCTCGACCCCCTTCGCGGCCAAGCGCCTCGCCCGCTGCAGCTGGCGCTGATCTTCTCCATGCTCTCGGTGGGCGTGCTGGTGGTGATGGGCGTCGCCCGCGGCGGCATCTTCCGCGAGGCGCTCTGGCAGTTCCGGGCGTTGTTGTTCCTGCCCATCGCCGCGACGCTGGCCATGTACGCGCTCGACATTCCCAAAGACCTGTCCAAGCTCTTCGCGGTGCTGCTGGGGGGCAGCGTGGTGAAGTCGTTGCTGGGCATCTTCTTCATGTACGGCATCGCCTTCCCGCGCGGCGTGTACCCGCCGCACACCACCGGCCACAACGACACGATGATCCTCGTGACGGCGGTGGTCACGGCGCTGACGCTGTTCTGGGAAAAGCCGATTCGAAGACACTTCTGGTTGATGCTGCTGTGGCTGCCGGTCATCGCGTTGGCCCTCAAGCTCAACGACCGCCGCATCGCCTACGTCGACATCGTGATGGCCCTGGGCCTCATCGCCTGGCTCAGCCCCATGCACGAGATGAAGCTCAAGCTGAAGCGGGTGTCGGTGGCGCTCACGCCGGTCGTGGTGTTGTACCTGGCCGTCGGCTGGAACGCGCCCAACAGCAAGATCTTCGGTCCCGCCCAGAAGGTGCGCTCGATCATCGCGCCCGCGGAAGACACCGAAGAAGAGAGCTCGAACGTCGAGCGCGACATCGAGAACTACAACCTGACGAAGAGCTGGGAGAACAACATGCTCTTGGGCCAGGGCTTCGGGCACGCCTTCACCGAATACGTGCCCAGCAACGACTTCAGGCAGTCGGCCTTCGGGCACATCGGCCACAACTCGATTCTCTGGTTGTTGTGGATCGGAGGCATCTTCGGGTTCACCGCGGTGCTCGCTTATCTCGCGGTCGCCCTGTTCTTCCTGGGGCGGACGTTGCCTTCCATCGCGCCCTGGCGAGAGCGGGTCGCGCTGCTCGTCGCCTTGAGCATCATCATCACGTACTTGATGCAGGCCTTCGGAGACATGGGCACCCAGAGCGAGATGTTCGACCTCTTCGTGGCCGTCTCGCTGGCCATCATTGGTCGCCTCGCCACCAGGGCAAACGCGTGGAAAGTGCCAGCCACGATGCCCGTTCAGGCTCCCGAAGCGATCACGGTGTAGCGGTCGCCCGGGGTGGGGCCGCCGCTGGCGTCGAGGTCTTCCCACTCGAGCACGTACCAGCGGGTGGTCAGGGTGGCCCGGGCGGGCAAGAGGGTCTCGACGAAGTACCGCGCGGCGGCCAGCGTGCCCGGCGCGTGAAAGCCCTGGGCGCTGAGCAGCAACGCCCCTGAAGGCGCGCGCACCAGCTGCACCACGATGCGATCCAGCGTGGGGCCCAGGCTCGCCGCCGGCACCGACGAGATCACCCCGCCATCGCGCAGCGTGTAGATGGCGTTGACAGCGTCGCTCGTGTCGCTGACCTGCGCTGCATTGTTCTGCTCGAGCCAGCGCAGGGCGTTCTGACGAAACGAGCCACCGCCGGCCACCAGCAGCTCGCCCCACACGATGGGTTGGCCGTCTGCCGTCAGCACGCCACCGTCGGCCTGATTCACCGCGCGCACCGTGACCGTCGGCGCGCAGGCAACCGCGAGCGCCGCCGCCATCGATGCACCCGCATCGTCATCTTCGCTCACCTCGTCCATCAGCACCGTCGCCAGGGGCATCTGGCAGAGCTGCGAAAAGTCGGCCGCCCGGCAGGCGCCTGAGCCACAGAACTGATCAGCCGAGCAGGCGCGGCCACATTGTCCGCAGTGGGCGGGATCACGATCAGGGTCGACACAGTGACCCGCGCAACACGCTTGCCCCACGGAGCAACTTCCGACGTCGACGCAGCCCGCTCCAGCATCACGTGCGTACAGGCCCGCATCAGGTGCGCCCGCATCTCGGGCACCTGCGTCGGGACCGCCCGCATCGGGAGTGCCCCCCGGAGGCCCAGAACAGGCAACTGTCAGGAACAAGAGGGCCGACCCAACGATGGAACGACTCGTGCTGAACAGGGAGGACGCAGTCATGGGGGCCATCGCTAGCAAGAATCACACAGCCGGGGTTTGGAGCATCCTCGTCCATCACAATGGGGGCGCGCTCCTCTCACCGAGAAGTAAACCCGGCTGACAAATTGCGGTATTTCGGAGGGATAGCGCAGCGCGTCGTAGCGGCCCCGAACATGCATTCCACCCACGTCACAACTCGGTGACTGTCATGTTCAGGTTCACACGGGTTGTCGACTGACGCGATGCGTTGTAGTTGGGTCAGACAGAGCGAAGATTCTAGTGAAGTCGAAACTTTTGAAGTTCGAAATCCGAGAAACCCACATGAACTCACTTTTCGGAAGAATCGCAGCCGGCGCCGTCGCCCGCACGAGTCTTCTCCTCGATCTTCTTGCGCTCGTCCTCGCCTCCATCGGCGCGACGGTGCTCTCGGGGCACCCGCTCGCGACGAGCCCCATTTCCACGTTCGCCCTCGCCGCCATCGGTACCTGGCTGGTCACCGCGATGGCCCTGCGTCACTACGATCCCTGGGCGTCTGATCGCATGCCGTTCGACGACGGCGCGATGACCTCGATCCTCGTGCTGGCCGTCACCACCGTGCTCGCCGTGATGGCGCTGGTGCTGCCCGACGCGGGCCTGCCCAACGTCGGCATCTTCCTGCTGGTGCTCTGGCCGGTGGCGCTGGTGCTGCGCGCGACGGTCTTCCGCACCTTCTCCCCCCGCTCGGGGCCCATCGACGAGGTCCTGGTGGTGGGCACCGGCCCGCTCGCCCGCGCCACGCTCGACGATCTCCGCCGCAAGGGTCGTCACGAGGTGCTCGGCATGGTGCGCTTCAACAACGAGCAGCCCGCCCGCGCCCTGAAGGCCCGCGTGCTCGGCTCGGCTGGCGAGTTCGAAGCGGTGCTCCGCTCGGTGCCGGTCGCCGAGGTGTACTTCGCCTCGACGCACTCCGCGCACTTCGACGAGATCCAGTCGGCGGTGAAGGTGTGCGAGCGGTTCGGCGTGCCCTTCGCGATGCCGGCGGTGAACTACCGCCTCGAGCGCGCTCGCCCGCTGGCCGTTCACGGCGTCGGTGACGGCTACATCCACTACCAGTCGGTTCAGTCCCGCCCGATCGGCATGGCCTTCAAGCGCCTCTTCGACATCGTCTCGTCGGGTGTGGCCCTGTGGGTGCTCGCGCCGCTGCTGCTCATCGTGGCCGCGGTCATCAAGGTCACCTCGAATGGCCCGCTGCTCTTCCGCCAGACCCGCACCGGTCTGCACGGCCGCCCCTTTCAGATGCTGAAGTTCCGCACGATGGTGGCCAACGCCGAGGCGCTCAAGGCGCAGCTGGCGACGCAGAACGAAGTCGACGGCCCCGTCTTCAAGATGAAGAAAGACCCGCGCATCACCGCGGTCGGCCGCATCTTGCGCAAATTTTCCATCGACGAGCTGCCCCAGCTGATCAACGTGCTGCGCGGTGACATGAGCGTGGTCGGCCCGCGCCCCCCGCTGCCCAACGAAGTCGCCAAGTACGAGCCCTGGCAGCGCCGCCGTCTCTCCGTGCGCCCCGGCCTGACTTGCATCTGGCAGGTCTCGGGACGCAACGAGATCAGCTTCGAGCAGTGGATGTATATGGACCTCCAGTACATCGACACCTGGACGTTCTCGAAGGACATCAGCTTGATTCTCAAGACGTTCCCCGTGGTTCTGACGGGTCGCGGCGCGAGCTGAGACCGCCGTGGGGGGCGGACGGAGCGGGGTTTGCAAAGACCCCGTGACCGATATGGGAACCCCCAGAAGACGAATCGTCGTGGGTATGAAAAGAGCCATCACCATGACTCGAACCCCGCTTGCTGTGCTCTGTGTGATTTCGCTCGGCTGCTACACGCCGCGCGGCGCTTTCGTCGAGGTCGACGAGGGCGCTGTGATCGACGACTCCGGGTATCTCATCTCGACCGCTGACGTGCTGCAGGTGCGGGTTTTTCAGCAAGACGCAATGTCAGCGCGGGTGAAGGTGCGCGGCGACGGCAAGGTGTCGCTCCCGCTGATCAACGACGTGATCGCCGCCGGTAAGTCGCCCAGCGTGCTGGCGGCCGAGCTGCAGGTGCGGCTCAAGGACTTCATCAACAACCCCGTGGTGACCGTCTCCCTCGAGGAGTCGCGCCCGGTGGTGGTCTCGGTCGTGGGCGAGGTGATGCGGCCCGGCGTGGTGACCCTCGAGGCAGGCTCAGGCGTGCTGCAGGCGCTGGCGGCCTCGGGTGGCCTGACTGATTTTGCGCACCGCGACGGTTTGTTCGTGCTCCGCAAGATGGCCGCTCAGACGGCGCCCCGGCGCCTGCGTTTCACCTGGGAAGTGTTGTCGCGCGGCGAGGGGCCGGCGGCACGGTTCACGCTTCTTCCCGGTGACGTGGTGGTCGCCGAATGAACGATGGACTGCGATACCTGCTGCTCGCTGCCTGCGTGGCCACTCCGGCCCTCGCAGTCGATGTGCGGTACGGCGTCGCGGTCCGCACCGATGCCCGTACCCGCTCGCCGCTGCCGGGCGATCGGGGCGTCGGCGTCACCGGCGATCTCGAGGTCTCGCCCCGCGCTGACCTCTCGCTGGGCGTCGACGCGAGCACCTTCTCAGCGCTCTATGCGCCCAGCTTCTTGTGGCGCGAGCCTCAGACCGGCGGCCGTTTCCTGCCGCTGCACCGCGCCCGGCTCGCGTTTCAAACCGTCTGGTCGCGCGGCTCTTTGCTGATCGCGCAAGACGCGGCGTACGGCGTCGCGGACGTCGGTTTCTTGCGTCTGCCCGACGGGAGCCTGCCCAGCTCGGTGGCCGAGGTGCAGAGCCTGGGCAGCATTCCCTACGTGCGCTCCGCCACCCTGGTGAGCGTCGAGAGCCGGCCCAGCAACAGCTTCACCCTCGGCCTCTCTGCGGGCTTTCAGATCTCCGGCAGCATCGAGACGAGCCAGCAGTTGCCGCTGCAATACGGCCCGACCGCCGCGGTGCGCGCGCGAAAAGCCATCAGCCGCAGCGACGGGTTGACCACCTTCGGCCAGGTCAGCCAGGCCACCTTCGTCACCGGGCAGAACCAGTTCGTCGCGCAGCTCTCTGAGATCTGGGATCGGCAGCTCTCGCGCACGCTGTTGATGAACCTGGGCGTCGGCCTCGCGCTCACCCGCGAGCACGTGATCGCCATGCAGGGCCTTCCCGGCGACTACATGGATCTGCTGCCCATCGCGCTCGCGTCGCTGGCCTGGCGCGAGCTGGTGGCGGGTCACCCGCTGACGCTGACGACTTCGCTGCGCATGGCGCCCTTCTCAGACCGCTTCACGGCCAACGTGTACGAGCGCGTCGAGGCCCGCCTTCAGGCTGAATATCGCCCCGCCAGGGACTGGGTCGTCACCGCCGCCACCGGTGGCGCGTACGCCGTGCCTCTTGGCTTGTCGCTGGCAAAGCCCCTCGCCGCGACGATGATCGATCGCAGCGGGCTCGATCAGTCAGGTGACCGGCTGGTGTTTGGTGAAGGTTCAGTGGTGTGGACGGCGAAGACGTGGTTGCTCCTGCAGGCCTCGGCGCGCGTGCTATGGACGGAACAGCCCCGTCTGCGCTCTGAAGGGCAATTACAGGCGGTCGGCACGGTTTCCGTGACGGTTCAGCAGCAAGACTCTCTGGCCTGGTGAGGAAGACGCCGTGACCATCGATAAGCGAAGCGTGTTGGTAGTGGATGACGACCCCGAGATCCGCAAGCTGCTGGTGACTTCGCTCGATCGCATGGGGTTCACCGTCTCGCAGGCTGCAGATGGCCGCACTGCGATGAAGCGCCTCGATGAGAAGCGGCCTTCGTTGTTGTGCATCGACCTGATGCTCCCCGAGTCGTCTGGTTACGACGTCTGCGAGCACGTGAACAAGACGCCCACCTTGAACGGCCTTCCCATTCTGATGGTCAGCGCGCGCACCATGCCGGAAGACCGCGCGCAGGCAGAAGAGCTCGGCGTGCGCGTGTACCTCAGCAAGCCCTTCACCCTGACCGAGCTCAAGACCGCGGTCGCTCAGGCGCTCGAGGGAAGCGCCCCGTGATCGAACCGAAGCCACTGCCGCCGGGAACGGAGCCTGAGCTGTTCGACACCCAGCTCCTTCGTCAGCTGGTGGGCTTCGTGTTTCGCGGCGTGCGTCGGCACCGCTTTCTCTCGGCGCTCAGCTTCCTGGTGGTGGTGTTGCTCGGCTCGGCGGCCGCGGTGGTGTTGCCCCGCACGTTCCACGTCGAGTCGCGCCTGCTGGCGAACAACAACGATCTCATTCGCGCGCTGGGCAACCCGCGCTCGAGCCTGCCTTCGGAAGATCCCACCCGCGCTGCGCGCGAGCTGGTGTTCGCGCACGACAACCTGGTCTCGCTCATCAAGCAGACCAACCTGATGAAGAACTGGGAAGAGACGCGCCCGGCGATCGTCAAGCTGAAGGACCGGGTGGTGTTCTTCGTGGCCGGTGAGCCGAGCGAAGAAGATCGCATCGACGCGATGGTCGGCCTGCTCGAGAAGAAGCTGCAGGTGGGCACCGATCAGCAGACGGTGACCATCTCGATCGACTGGCACGACGCGCAGATGGCGTACCTGTTGGTGGAGACCGCGCAGCAGAACTTCCTCGAGACGCGCCACGTGACCGAGATGACCGCCATCAGCGAGGCGCTGTCGATTCTCGAGATGCACGGCGGGCAGCTCCAGAAGATGGTCGACGACGCGCTGCACGAGCTCGAGCGGGTGCGCGACACCCGCCGCAAGGGCACGGCGGGTTCTCCCGGTACCCTGCCCGGGCCCGAGAGCGGCAGCGTCGCCTTCGCGCCTGAGCCCAAGGCGATGCCCGTGCAGCGCGAGCCTGATCGCAGCGACGCCCCGAGCTCGGCCACCGAGCAGGAGCTCGCGCAGCTCAAGTTCCTCCTCAACTCGAAGAAGCGCGCGCTGGGAGACCTCGAAGACTTCCGCAGCCGCCGCGTGACCGAGCTCACCGCGCAGCTGCAGGAGCAGAAGGTGCAGTACGCCGATCAGCACCCCATCGTGATGGACATGCGCCAGCGCATTCAGGCGCTCAAGCTCGACTCGCCACAGATGTCGCAGGTCAAGGGCGACATCGACGCGCTCGAGCACGAGTACCGCCGCAAGGGTGGCCGTGACCCCGACGCGCTCATCGAGCCTTCGCGGCCGCGCAACGCGTCGATGCGCCGCTCGTCTGCGCCGCAGATGGCCCAGGCCGCGCTCACCAACTCAGAGCTGGCCGACGACCCGCTGGTCGAGTTCTCGCGCAACAACCTGCGCGTCGCCGCGGCCAAGTACGAAGAGCTCTTGATGCGCATCGACTCAGCGCGCATCGAGCAGGACACCACCCGCGCCGCCTTCAAGTACCGCTACAGCGTGGTGCGCCCCGCCTCGGTGCCCAAGAAGCCGGTCAAGCCCGACGTGGCCATCATTCTCGCGGTGACCGCGGTGTTCGCGCTGTTCACCGCGCTCATGGCCGGTGCGCTGCGCGATTGGTTGAGCGGCCGGCTGGTCGAGTCATGGCAGGTCGAGCGCGCGCTGGGTCTGCCCGTGCTCAGCCAGGTGAAGCGGCCGTGAACGACGTGTTCGGGGTCGCAGGTGAGCTCGTGCTGCTGGTGCTCTGCGTGCCGGTGCTCACGTGGGCGCTCTATCTGGCCGTGCTGTCGGTGTTGTCGTTTCCGCCGAAGCCGCCGCTGGCGCCCAACCCGCCTTCGCTGCGCTTCGATTTCGTGGTGCCTGCGCACAACGAGTCGCTCGGCATCGCGAACACGGTGAAGAGCCTGCAGTCGGTCGACTATCCCTCCGAGCTGTTTCGGGTGCTGGTGGTGGCCGATAACTGCACCGACGACACGGCCGTCAAGGCGCGTGAAGCGGGGGCCCTCGTGCTCGAGCGGTTCAACGCCGAGCTGCGTGGCAAGGGCTACGCGCTGGCGCACGCCTTCGAGCGGTGTCTGAAAGAAGGCGCTGACGCGGTGGTGGTGGTCGACGCCGATACCATCGTCTCGAAGAACCTGCTGTCGGCGTTCGCGGCGCGATTGGCCGCCGGCAACGTCGCGGTGCAGGCGCACTACGGCGTGCACAACCCGAACGCTTCGTGGCGCACGCGGCTGATGCGCATCGCCTTGTCGATGTTTCACCAGGTGCGCAGCATCGGCCGCGAGCGACTCAAGGTCTCCGCCGGGCTGCGTGGCAACGGCATGTGTTTTCGCACTTCGTTGCTGCGCGAAGTGCCGCACGACGCGTACTCGCTGGTGGAAGATCTCGAGTACGGCATTCGCCTCGGCCGCCGCGGCTTTCGCGTGGCGTACGCGTTCGAGGCCGACGTGCTGGGCGAGATGGTGTCGGGCGAGTCTGCCTCACGTTCGCAGCGTGACCGATGGGAGCAGGGCAGGGCGCAGATGCTCAAGCAGCACGGCTGGCCGCTCTTGCGTGACGGGCTCAGGGCGCGCAGCGCGCTGTTGATGGATCTGGCGATGGACGTGCTGGTGCCACCGCTGAGCCGGGTGGTGGGCTTCTCGTTGATGGGTGCTTTCGCTTCAGCGGTGCTGCTCATGTGGGTGGGTCACGGGGCGATCGCCTCGGCCGCCTTCGGAGCCGCGCTGGCCTGCGTGGCGCTCTATGTGTTTGCCGGTTGGCTGCATTCGGGGACGGGCCTGCGCGGGCTCATGGACCTGGGTCTCGCCCCTGCCTACGTGGCCTGGAAGGTGGTGCTCGCGTTCAGGGCACCCAAGGGCCAGAAGCAGACCGAGTGGGTCCGCACCACGCGCGAAGGGGAGACGCGGCCATGACGAAGCCAGCGGGAACGCAGCAGCAGCAGCTCTACCAACAGCTCCTCACCTGCATGCGCGGGGAGTGGCATTCGATGGTGGTGATCCCCGCTTCGCCGGGTGCCTCGGCTTCGACCGTCGCGCACGCGCTGGCCGAGGTCAGCACCTTGGTGCGCGGGAAGAAGGCCAAGCTCTTCAGCACTGAAGGGCTCGAGGTCAACGACGTCTCGCGCATCATCGTCGACATGATGCAGCACATCGCCAGTGGCGGCCTGGCGATCGTGTCGATCGACTCGATCATCGGGGCGCAGTCAGGCATTCCCGTGACGCTGGCGGTCGACGTGGCGCTGCTGGTGGTCGAGCTCGGCGTGACCGACACGGAAGACGCCAAGCGCACGGTCGATCTGGTGGGCGCCCAGAAGTTCCTGGGCGCCGTGACGATCGAAAGTTAGTTCGCTCTCCCCTTCGGGAGAGTGCTGAAGAAGGCTTCGACAACACGAACTCACACCGTTCATCCCGAGCAGGGGACCGGCTTCGCAGGCGATTTCGTCCGAAGGAACAGACCCACCTCTGCGCCGCGCGGCAGGTGACCCCTCGACTTCGCTCCTA
>JBKJSE010000008.1:0-15665 GCA_046595925.1 Archangium sp.
ACGAGCGAACACCGTTCCTCCCGAGCAGGGGACCGGCTTCGCCGGCGATTTCGTCCGAAGGAACAGACCCACCGTTCGCATCGAGCGCAGTCGAGATGCCACCTCTGCGCCGCGCGACAGGTGACCCCTCGGCAGGTGACCCCTCGACTTCGCTCGGGGGGAACGGTGCTGTTCTCAATTCCTATTTCGGCCAACCCTCTCGGGGGGACCGGTGGTGGACCTCTTTCACCAGTCTCCCGAGGGGAGAGGGAGACAGGGTAGGTTTCTGGGACATGTTTGGTTTCGGGAAGAAGCGCGAAGACGACGGAAAGAGCCTCACCCAGCCACTGCCCAAAGACTGGGAGGTGGTCGATCTCGGCCTGCTCGGCTCGGGCGGTATGGCGCGCGTCTACCGCATCAAAGACGAAGTGCTCGGCCGCGAAGTCGCGCTCAAGGTGCTCCGCCCCGAGCTGATGAAGATCGACGAAGCGCTCGACGGCTTCGTGAACGAAGCCCGCATCACCGCGCAGCTCGATCACCCGAACATCCCCGCCGTGTACGCGCTGGCCAGCGACCGCAAACGCTCGTCCGTCTTCACCATGAAGATGCTCGAAGGCCAGACCCTGCAGCAGCAACTCGAAGAGAAGGATCACCCCGGCGTGCTCGCCGCGCTCGAGGTGCTGCTGCGCGTCTGCGATGCCGTCGCCTTCGCGCACTCGAAGGGCGTGCTGCACCTCGACCTCAAGCCCTCGAACATCATCGTGGGATCCTTCGGCCAGATTTACCTCTGCGACTGGGGCATCGCGCGCCGCAAGGCCGACCTGCCCACCGACGCCACGCCGGCCTCGCACTCGCAGGGCACGCCCTCGTACATGGCGCCTGAGCAGGCCGCCGGTGAGCTCTGGAAACTCGACGAGCGCACCGACGTCTTCGGCCTGGGCGGCGTGCTCTACCGAATTCTCACCGGCCGCGCGCCCCACGGCTCCGCCACCGCTGAGCAGGCGCACCAGAAGGCGCTCATCGGCGTGGTCACCCCGCCCGACCTGGCGGCGGTCAAACGCCCTGTCCCGCGCCGGCTGTCGGCGATCTGCATGAAGGCGCTCGCTCCAGATCCCGCGCAGCGCTACCAGACCGTCGAAGCGTTTCAGCATGACCTCGAGCGGTACGCGCACGGGCTCTCGCAGCTGCCGATGCGCACCTTCAAGTCGGGCGAGGCCATCGTCACCGAAGGCGAGCCGGGTGATGCCGCCTACGTGATCGTCTCAGGCAGCTGCGTGGCCACGCGATTGTTCGGCGGCCAGCCGCAGGAGCTCCGACGTCTCAACGCGGGTGAGCTGTTCGGCGAAGCGGCGGTCTTCACCGGCCAGCCGCGCTCGGCGACCGTCAGCGCGGTGACCGATACCGTGGTGGGCATCGTCGACCAGGCAGCGCTGCGCGAGGAGATGGACCGCACCTCGTTCATGTCACTGGCGATTCGCACGGTGGCCTCGACGTTCCTCGATCTCGATCGGCAGCTGCTTCATCAGCGGCAGCAGAGCCAGGTGATGGAGCAGACGCTGCGACACCTGCTCGCGGTTGGTTCGCGAACCACCCCGTGGCCGGTGCTGCGGTCGAGCCTGATGCAGAGTTCAGGCGCGAGCGAAGACGAGGTGACCGCGTGGGTGCGGGGCGCCAAAGGCTTCGCCGTCAAAGACGACGTGCTGAACTACGAGCCGTGAAACGCATCGCTGGCGATTTTAACCGAAGGAACAGACCTACCGTTCGCATCGAGCGCAGTCGAGATGCCGCCTCTGCGCCGCGCGGCAGGTGACCCCTCGACTTCGCTCGCAGGGTTGATCGAAATAGGAAGCGCACACCGTGCATCCCGAGCAGGGGACCGGCTTCGCAGGCGATTTCGTCCGAAGGAACAGACCTACCGTTCGCATCGAGCGCAGTCGAGATGCCACCTCTGCGCCGCGCGGCAGGTGACCCCTCGACTTCGCTCGGGGGGAACGGTGGGTTCTCAGTTTCTATTTTCGGCCAACCCTCTCGGGTGACCGGTGGGTGGAACACCTGCAACAGGTGCAACACCTGCCACACCTCCGGTCCCCTCTTCCGCTTCACCGATTCACCGCGATTCCAGCCATCTGACTCAGGCACGCCGCCTGCTCATGGCAGCCTCGCCATGAAGAACCTCTCTCTCGCCCTGTTCGCAGCACTGATTCTCCTCGGGTGGACCGCCCTCGCTGCGGGCGTAATCGCCGTCTTCGCAGGCCAGCCCACGGTCTCCACCAGGGTGCACCCGCACGAGCTGCCGCCCGAGCCGCCCGAGCCGCCCGCCCTGCTCTCCGACTCGGACGCGCCTTGTCCGACCGGCGATCAGCTGCCTGACGCTTCGGTGCCCTGCTCGGCCTGAGGCTCACGGTGTAGGGTGCCTCCGTCGTGGCCGGCATCGTTCGCACAGCAAGAAGACCGCCCGGGTGGGTCGCACCGGGACCGCGCCCCCGCGGCGATGACGGCCGACCCGAGCTGCAACCGGCCGACGACGAAGATCTCGGCTTCCTCACCGGCGACTGGCGGCTCTTCCAGAAACAACAAGGCCACCGCTGGAGCCTCGACGATCTCGTCACCGCCGCCGTCGCCGCGCCGCACGCGCAGGCACTCAACGCCCATCGCATGCTCGACCTCGGGTGTGGCCTGGGCAGCGTGCTGCTCATGATGGCCTGGCGCTTTCCCGAAGCCGACGTCACCGGCATCGAAGCGCAGGCCGATCGCGCCGCCATGGGCCGCCGTTCCATTCTCTGGAACGGAGTCGAAGCGCGCTGCCGGATCCTCGATGGCGATCTCCGTGAAGCCAGCGTGCTGCCCGCCGAGGCGCGCTTTCCGTTGATCACCGGCACCCCGCCCTACTTTCCCCGCGGCACCGGCCCCGAGAGCGACAAGAGCCACGCCGCCGCCTGCCGCTTCGAAGTGCGCGGGGGCATCGAGGTCTACTGCGAGGCCGCCGCGCGCTGGCTCACGCCCGAAGGCCGCTTCGTGATCTGCACGGCCGCGCTCGAAGAGGCCCGGGTGCTCGAAGCCGCCGGCGCGGCGAAGCTCCACGTGATCGAGCACGTCGACATCGTGCCCCGCGAAGGCAAAGACGTGCTGGTGATGATCGACGTGTTGGCCCGCGAGCCCGCGCCGGTGCTCCAACGCAGCGTGACCGTGCGTGACCCGAGCTCGCAGTGGACGCCCGAGTTCCAGGCCGTGCGCCAGGCGATGGGCTTCCCTCCACTGCGCTGAGACCAGGTTGTGCGATGGTCTTGACGACATGACGACCTCCGTCGCAGTGGTGACAGGCGCGAGCAGCGGCATCGGCCGTGCGCTGGCAAAGCAGTTGGATGCAGAGGGCTACTCGCTGGTGCTCTGCGACGTGAACGAGCCCGGCCTGCGCGAGACGCAAAGCCTGCTCGAGCGCGGCTCACAACGCGTCACGCTCGACGTCTCGAATCGCGCCGCGGTGCAGGCGATGGCCGCCGACGTGATCGCCACGCACGGCCGAATCGATCTCGTCATCAACAACGCCGGCGTGACCGTCGACGCCAGCATCGCCGAGGTCTCACTCGAAGACTTCGAGTGGCTCTTCGGCATCAACTTCTGGGGCGTGGTCTACGGCACCAAGGCGTTCCTGCCCAAGATGCTCGAGCAGCGTTCGGGCACCATCGTGAACGTCTCCAGCGTCTTCGGCATGATCGGCTTCCCCCGCCAGGGCACGTACAACGCCTCGAAGTTCGCGGTGCGCGGCTTCACCGAGGCGCTCTGGTGTGAGCTCGAGGGCACCGGCGTCACCGCGGTCTCCGTGCACCCCGGCGGCATCAAGACCAACATCGCGCGTGACGCCCGCAGCAAAGAGAGCGCGGCCGTGAAGGAGAAGCTGGCCTCTGACTTCCATCGCGTCGCGCGCACCACGCCGGAGCAGGCCGCCGAGGTCATCCTTCGGGGCGTGTACGACAAGAAGCGCCGCGTGATGATCGGCGCCGACGCGCAGCTCATTCAGCTCATGTCGCGCCTGCTCCCCGAGGCCTACCCGTCGATCATCGCGGCGCTCGACAAGCGGGGTCGCTGAACGATGGCGAAGGCGAAACAGAAGCCGAAGAAGGCGGTCTCGAAGCAGCACCTGGTGGAGCGAGAGCTCGCGCGCCTGTTGGTGCGCCTCTCGAAGCCCGGCGCCGATCGCTGGGAAGCGGACACCGCGAGGGTGCGCCATCTGCTCTCGATGGACGCGGACTCGGTGATGAAGCGGCTCGCCTCGAAGCAGGACGAAGCGGTCGGGCTCTTCAGCCGCCTTCGCACGCGCGACGGCATGATCGAGCTGTGCCGCAGCGGCTTCACCAGCATCACCTTCAGTGAGCTGGTGCGCCTCGACCCCGCTGAACAGCAGGCGGTCGAAGCCTTCCACCACGTACTCAACGAGCTGCGCTGGTACGTGCGCTACACCGAAGACATGCCCAGCACGGTGAAGTCGACCGTCACGCTCTACGTGGTCAAGCTCGATGGCCTGCATCGGTTGCTCAACGCAGCCATCGGCCCGCCCGAGGCGAAGGGCAACCGCGTGATTGACCTGCCAGCCTGACCTTCAGCCGGCTGAGCCCGATCGCCCTCAAGTGGCTCGGCCCGTAATCACATGCAGGTGCGGCAGAAGTCAGGGCACTTCTCTGCCGTGGTGCAGGTGCTGCTGGTCGGATCGCAGCATGACTGACCACCCTTCGAACCGCCGTTACACGTGCACGCGCCGTTGGTGCACGAGTGGTTGGTGGTGCAGGTCTGGCTACCGGTACCGCCGCCCGTACCCGAACCCTCAGGCGTTCCACAGGCAAACAGCATGGTGGTGGCAGCGACGAAGAGAGCGGTGCGGAAACCGGCAGAGGAAATGGTCATGGCTCGACTGAGTAGCGCACCAGGTTGACCGCTTCGACCTCTTTCTCCCGACCCAGGCCGCCCGTGAAACTGAGGGGCGCAGGAAGGCCCGACATCACCAACACCGCCGCGCACGGCCAGAGCTGAAGGAGCAGCCGATTGAGCAGCGTGCCGTTCTCCGCGAACACACGGACCCGTTCGGGCCCGGCGAGGAGCGCCACGACGGTGAAGAGCAGCAGCAGCACCAACATCACGCGCAGCGTCCGCACGGACGGATCTTTCGAAGGCGTCAGCATCACCGCCAACGTCACCGCCCAGAAGACGCCCCAGGTGAAGACATCGAGAGCGTGAAGCGCGAGCAACTCTCCGAGACGTGGGATCCAGCTCCACTGGGGAACGCCGAGGGCATGGTCGAACAACGGAACGCCGTGCGAGTGCACCAGCCAACGCCACGTCGCCATGGTGAACAGCGCGACCAACGCAGGCAGGGCGAACCGCCACTTGCGGAAACCGTGAACGAGCAGAGCAGCACCGGTGGCAGCGACGACCTGGGCGAGCCCTTCATCTTTGAAGCCGGCGAGCACCACGGCGAGCACCGCCGCCAGCAGAGGAGGCCGCTCATCCGTCGTACGCAGCAGCAGGCCCACCACCGCGAGACCCAGGAGGCCGATAGGAAGATCGACGTAGGTCGAACGTGCATGGAGCCAGACGAAAGGTGCACTGACGAGCACGGCGACGATGAGCAGGCGGGGCCGCTGAAGAGACAGGGTCTCGAGGGCCGTGGCAGCACACAGCAGCACCAGCAGGCTCGCGGCGAGCACGTGAGTGGAGAGCGCGTCGTGGCCCAGGGAGAGCCAACCGACCGCCGAAGGCCAGAGCGGCGGATAGCCCGGGGGGATCACGTGCTGCGCCGGATCGAGCGCGGCCTGAACACCCGCACCGAACCCGAGTGACTCGAAGCGCGCCTTGCCGAGCCAGACGAACTCGTCCCACCAGGTCGGCGCGAGGGGCCGCGCGAGCACGAGCACCAAGGGCACCGACCAGACCCGCCCCAGACGTGTGGGCGTGAAGGAACCGCTTTGCGTCACGACCAGCGCCAGCGCGAAGAGAATTCCCGCGCCGGCGACGCCGAGCGAGATGGAATAGGCGACGGCAATGGCGAACCACGCAGACGAAGGCGACCGCAGCGCCACGCCCCAACCGCAACGGGTCGTCAGCTGACGGATCACCGAGCCGGCCAGGTGAAACAGCGCGAGTCCGACGAGTGCGATCACGGCGCGGAACCTGCAGCGGTGGAACGCTGCGCGAGACAGGAGGGCTCGACCCGGATCATGGCCCTGCTCCACAGATCACGCGCTGGGCTTCTTGCCGACAACCCGCACCCAGCGGTCCGTCGCGCAGCTCGACTTCGACGGGCCCCACGGTGCGATTGGGCAGCGCGTACCTGCCGAGCGGAAACAACAGATCGTCTTCACGCACGACCGAGACCTGGCTCTTCGGCCACGGCACCTGCGACTGCATCGAGCTCAGCGTGCGGGTGATGGAGTCAGTCAGAGCCCCTCGATGGACAGGCGCGTCGGCCCTGAGCGCGACCACGTGAATGAAACCGGGAACCGCGCCGAGCAGCAGCAACACCACCGTCAGCGCCGGACGCTTGAGCAGTCGCGCGACCACCACCACGATGAACGCCAGCGCCAGCCAGAGACCACCATGCGGAAAGTCAGCCCGGGGCGCCGAGGTCACACCATTGGCCCCGTCGATCAGAATCGACTCGGACGTCGCCAGGGTGGGAATGGAGTCGATGTCGGACAAGGGGAGCCAGTGGCGTGGGGGTCGCGCTTATCGCATTCTGCGGCTGTGAACCGCAGTCGAGCTGGGTTGGCGCTTCTTCTTCTGGTGACTGCGTGCGTGCCCCCGATGGCCGTGCCCGAGAAGACCGACGTCGACGTGCTGGTGTTGGCTCCGCACCCTGATGACGAAGTGCTGCTCGCGGCCGGAGTGATGGATCGCGCCGTTCGTGAAGGCCGCCGGGTCTCGGTGATCATCGTGACCAACGGCGACTTTTCCTGTGAGCGCGACGGCTACCAGCGCGAAGCCGAGAGCATCGCGGCGCTCAAGGTGCTCGGCGTGGAAGAGAAGAACGTTCACTTTCTGGGCTACCCCGATGGGGCGCTCTCTTCGTTGGGGGCGACTCCGCTGGCGACCGTCGAGCATCGCGACGCGACGGGGCAATGCGTGGGCCGCACGGGGACCTACGCCGATCGCCGCGCAGGCAGGCTCGATGAACACACCGCGCGCACGGGCCAACCTGCTGAGTGGACCGCCGAGTCGCTCACCGGCGATCTCGAGGCGCTGCTCGGCCGGCTCAAGCCCACCGATGTGTACCTGACGCACGGCATCGACGAGCACCCGGACCACGCGATGACCTACGTGTTCTTCAGGCGCGCGCTCGACAGGCTCGCGTGGGCTCCGGCCATGGTGCATCGGGGCGTGGTGCACGCGGGTGAGTGTTGGCCGTCTGACTGCATGAAGTACTTCACGCCCGAGCTCGCCACGCCGCCGCTGCCGGGGCAGATGTCGGGCTACGAGGCCTCTGAGCGGCTGGCCGTCGACCCGCTGCTGAAGCTGGAGGCGATCAAGAAGTACAGCTCGCAGCTGAGCCCCTGGCTCACCTCGTTCGCGCGCCGTGACGAGGTGTTCTTTCCCGAGCGCTACGTGCGTTCTGGTCAGCGCTGGGTGCGCGCCGGTGGCAAGCAGGGCGAAGACAAAGTGCAAGCCAATCGAGAAGGCCAATACGTCGAGCTGACCCGGTGGACAGACCTCGGCTTCAAGGGTGTCGAGGTGAAGCCGTCGACTTCATCGTCTCAATCAAAGTCGCAGTGATCGGAATCAAGCGCGGCGTGACGCGATAGCGATCGGCCCGCGTCTTCAAGAAGACCGAGTCTTCGTAGCTGCCGACCCGTTCACCCGCGCGATCGAGCGCGAACAGCTCGCTCACGCCGTTGATCCCCAGGATGTACGAAGCCGCAGCGCCACCTGGCTTGAACCACGGGCTCGTCACCTGACCACCCAGGGTGTGCCAACGCGCCGCTTCCGGGAGCGCCTTCATGGAGGGGTACGCCTTCATCAACGAGAGCAGCAGCGTCGGCACGTCGTTCTGAGACAGCGGGGCCTCGTCGATCAGCCGCTGCGCTTCCTTCAACGCGGCGGCGAGCGCGAGGGGATCTTTCACGCGCGCCATGAACGCCTTCGGGATCACGATGGCGAACGGAATCTGCGACTTCGCCACGTCGGTCTCGGGGTCCGACTTGCCCCACACGTAGGCGTGGCCGGTCGAGTGGTCGGCCATCAGCATCACGATCGACCGCTCTGCGATGCCCTGTGATTCGAGCTGCGAGAACAGCCGCTCCACCGCCGCGTCCGTGTACGAGTAGGTGACGAGCCGCAGGCGGTCATCTGAATCGGCGCGATGCACCGCGGTCTTCAGCGCGAGATCGACCCGCGTCGAGACGGCTTCCGGCAGGTCGGCGGGCGGCGTGAACGGCGAGTGATTCGACAACGACATCAGCAGCGAAAACTGCGGCCCAGACTTGAGCCCTTCGGCGACGTGCTTCACGCCCTCGTCGAAGACCGCGAAGTCGGTCACGCCGTCCCAGGTGCCCTTGGGCAGATCCTTCGGCAGCTCCACCTGCGTGACGACCGTGGTGTAGCCGTGCTCCTTCAAGAACAAGTGCATGTCGTCGAAGGTGCCGTCGCTCCCGTAAAAGAAGGAGTGCGCGAAGCCCGCTTCGCTCAAGACATCCGACGTGCAGCGCACCGGGAAGGGGTGGAGATCGCGAATGAAGCTCAGGTTGTACGGCAGCGTGCCCAGACCGCACGTCATCGCGCCCAGACAGTGCGCGGTGCGAACGCCGGCCTGAAACATCTTGCGGCTGGTGAGCACGCCTTCGCCACCTTCGTAGAGCGAGTTGGTGAACGGCGCGATCTCGCGCGGAGCGACGGCGTTGAGCGCGTGCACGTCATCGGCGCGGAAGCCCTCGAGCGAGAGGTGGAAGACGGCGACCGAAGGATCACCCTCGACGAACAGCGCTTCACCCAGCTTCTCGAACGCCACCACCAACGCCCTGCCCCGCGGATCGCTGGTCGCAGGCTCGCTGGTGAAGTCGAGCGTGCGCGCGTGCGGGTGCGCTCTACCCGGCGTCGAAGGAGGCCAACCCAGCAGTGAAGCGCCCTCGTTGATCGCCGTCTCAGGCAGCTCGGCGGTCATCACCAGATCGCGCGGCGTGGCCGGCCCCTGGTGGCGGAAGATGTCGACGGTGCTCTCGACGAGGCCGGTCATCGGATCGCCCAACGCGGCCACGGTGAACCGGTTTGCCGATGCTTGAAGCGTCACGGCCAGCAACAACACCGTCGCCGCGCCTGCTGCCAGACCTCCGGTGACGCCCATCGCCCAACGGCTCCACGGCCCCACTGCGCCCGCAGGACGACGCCAGACGATCACGAACACGATGAACGCGAGCACGCAGCCGACCGCAGCGGGAACCCAGATGCGCTCGTAGCGAAGGAAGCCCAACGTGCCTTCGACGAAGGACGCGTTCGTTCCGCCCTCGAGCAGATCGAACATGGTGGGGAATGAGCCGCGCTCCGACTTCACCTCTTGAGCGACGACGGTGAGCACCCACAAGGCAAAGCCGAACGGAAAGGTCCAGAGCACTGCGCCCAGGCGTTGCCAACGGGCGGTCCGGCTGAAGCGAAGGAGCGCCGGCACCAGGAGCGTCAACACCGCCACCAGGGGCGTGATGACCAGCACCACGGCTGACAGGTCCATCAGCGCGCCCGCGAGTGATTTTTCGAGCCTGGTGGAGAAGGCACCCCAGCCGTGAAGGGCCCCCGCCAGCCGCGCCGGAAACGCAGAAATGAAGAGCAGGCCGACGACGGTCAGGCCAGACAAAAAGCCCCGCCGGACCCCGGCACTGGGGGAAACAGAGGAACTCTGGGACGCCACGAAATGCCGTATACCCTGCCCGTCGAATTTCACACTTCCCAGCGCGCCCAGACGCGGGCATTCCACTGTGTTCCAGCCTTTGAAGTCCTTCCTCGCCCTCAGCCTCCTCCTCTCGACCAGCGCGGCTGCCGCGGCGGATGCCGGCGTGAGCTGCGTCGAGGTCGAACAGCGCCTCGCGATCGCCCAGCGCACGTTGGCCGCCTGCAACGACACCACCCGTCGCGAGTCGACCGCTCGGGAACGGTGCCAGGCCGAGCTCGAGCAGACGGAAGAAAAGGCCGGCGTCTCAACGGCGAAGGTCGAGGCCTGCATCAGCCAGAAGGAGCAGCTGTGCCAGGAGGTCGCGCAACAGGCGTCGTCCATGATTCAGGGCACCATGCGCAACGCCGGCGCCTGCATACCTGCCCAAACCGAGGCCCAGCTCCAGGCCCTGCTGAACGGCTGGTTCGCCGTCTCGCGCAGCCTCGCGCAGCTCGACGAATACGCGACGGGTTCTTCCGACACGCTGCCGCGCACGGTGGGCAGCTCTGAAGCCGAACGTCACCTGGGCCGGGTGCTCGGCTCACGCACGGGCACGCCGTTGTGGAATCGGCGAATTCTGGTCGAGGCCTTCAAGCTGACGGCGCCGAACACCTGGTCGCGGCTCAAGGGTCAGGGCGCGGTGGCGCTCGATGCGTTCTTCGATTCGCACGGTCCGCTGCCGGAAGCGTTCATGGCGGAAGCGAACGGAGATCACCCGGAACCTGCGGGCCCGGCCGGCACCCCACTGTCCGCGGCGCTCAAGCTGACGCTCACGTATCTGCAGCTCGCCAACTGTGAAGACCGCAGCAACTCAGCGGAGTGCGGCCGCGCGCGCCAGCTGGTCGAGCTGCTCGACAACACGGGTCCGCTCATCATCCGAAGGCGCATCGACGAAATGTGGGCCACGCCGTGCGACGCGCTGAACGCCGACACCGTGCGCGCGTGGTTGCAGGACTTCCCCGTGAGCCGGAAAGAGAAGGGCCTCACCACGTTGGCCGAGCTCTCCGCCGCGGCGCGCTCCAAGTTGCACCGCTGCTTCCTCGCCGACACGACGGGCGATCCTTCGTACCGCGCGTGGGTCGCGGCCCGCCTGCCGCAGCCCTCGACGCTCGATGCGCGCGCGCTCCCGTTGGTGGATGACTTCGCGAAGTTCATTCGTGATGGCGATGGCGTCGATCGCTGTGGCCGGGCCGTGCGGGCGATGCAGCAGCTCAACAACGATGGCTGCTCCGTAGAGCGGCCCGAGATGCTCGCGACGATCGCGAACTGGGCACACGAGGTCTCCCGCGTCGAGCCGGCGCCGCAGTGGCAGACCTGTCAGCGCATCGCCACGATGATGTGGAGCGGCCAGGCCCTCCACATTCCCGAGTCGCCCGCCGAGCAGGTGCGCATCGACGACGAGAGCGAGAGCCCCATCACCAGGCTGCGCGCCGCGTGTGACGAGCGGCAGGGCACCAGCACCCGGTTCGAGAGCTCGTTGCTGCTGCTGGCGGCCATCGCGAAGGATGTCGGCGAGCCGGTGAGCGCTTCGCCGTGGCGCCTCGATCCGTCGGGCACCAAGCCGCTCGAGAAGGCGCGCCTCGACGGCGCTGAGCCGTACACCTCGTGGGTGCGCCACTTCATCAGCCAGGAGCAGCCTTGCGATGCGCTCGGGTTGAGCACGGCCCGCTGCGAAGTGTGTCGAGGTGTCGAGCCCGGCTCGCGCTACGACTGCGACATCAACACGGAGCTGGGCGAGTCCTGGAACCGGCACAAGCGGCTCACCGTCGGCGGCGCGCTCGGCTTCGTGGGGCTGACGATCGCCCTGCTCTGGTTGCTGCGCGTGCGCAGGGCCCGGCGCACCTTCTCGGCTCCGATGCGCACGATTCGGGAGAGCCTCGAGGGCCTCGGTCTCAAGGTGACTCCCGATGCGTGGCGCTTGCTGCTACCCGAGCGGTTCGATTCGCTCGCCCTCGAGCTGCCCAAGACGCCGGCGTGGGAACGCTGGGGAAGCAACGCCGTCGCCGTGCTCTCCCCTGCGCCGACGGCGCTGCGTGAAGCCGACGTGAATCACGCGGCCGCGGTGGCCTTGCGCGAGAACGTTCGCGTGGTGTTCCTGCTGCACCCCGATGCGGCCGCGCCGGATCTCGGAGCCGTTCGCGCGACGCTCGACTGGGCGGCCCGGGGTGGAACGCGCGCGGTGCAGGTGTTGCCGATCGCGCTCTCTCGGTTGGCGTGGGCGACGCGTGATGAAGACCTGCTCGATCTCGTGGAAGAGACGACGCTGCGTGGCAACCCGTTCGAGGTCCGCGGGCCGGTGCGCAGCTCGAGCCAGTTCTGGAACCGTGAACGCCTCGTCGCCGGGCTGCTGACCGAGTCGCGCGCGGGTCACTGGGTGGTGGTCACCGGGCTGCGCCGTTTCGGAAAGTCGTCGCTCGCGCTCGAGGTCGCGCGTCGCACCACGGGGCCTTCGGCGTACGTGGATCTCGCCGGCTTCCATCATGAGGTCTCGTACGGAGAGACGCCCGCTGTCGCCGTCGAGGCGATCCTGCGCACCCTCGTCACGCGCCTGGCCGACTCGGCTGCCGCGCGCTTCCCTGCTGCGACGGTGCCTCCGATGCCCACGGGTGCGCTCGATGCGCCTGCGCTCGCGGCCTGGCTGCGTGCGTTGGCCACGGCGTGTGGCACCTCGAGCGGCACGCCGCCCCCGCCGATGATGTTGGTGTTGGACGAAGTGGAGCAGTTGCTCTCGGCGCCGCCTGAGAAGTTGGGTCGTGCGTTGGAGGTGCTGGCCACGCTGCTGGGCCGTTTGCGCAGCGCGTTCTCTGAGCCCACTTCTCCCCATTCCGGCAGCACGGCCAGCGTGGTGCTGTGCGCTGCGCTGCACCCGTTGTTGTGGGCGCCGCTGTCGACGCTCGGTGGCCAGTCGTTGATGGGCTCGTTCCCGTCGATCTGCGTGCCGGCCCTCGATGACGACGCGGCGTTCTCGATGATGCGCGGGCTGGGTTCGCGTCAGGGCATCCGCTTCGAAGACGACGCGCTGGGGGCGTTGGTGAAGGCGTCGCACGGGGTGCCCTTGTTGCTGCGGCGGCTGGGGACTTCGGTGCTCGAGCTGTACGACGCCGACCGGGCGCGACAGGGCTCGTTGGGTGCGGTGCGCATCGGCATCGAGGGTGCGCTCGAGGCCATTCGCCGCGAAGAGAGCGCCGGTTCGCCCCTGCGCGTTTGGGTTGAGTCAGAGATCGCCCAGGCAGACAGCTCGGCGGGCGTGTTGCTGCGCGCACTTGCGTCAGGCAACCGGGTGCCGGTCGCTTCGTTGCAGCGGTTGGTAGAGACTCAAGTCATGGAGCGCTTCACCGTCACCGGCCTCACGGCCCACCTTGCGCCGGCCGAGTTGAAACGCCGTGCCCAGGAAGCCGCCAGCGTGATGGTGCGCCTGCTCGCTGAGTCGCGGCTCCTCGAAGCCCACGGCGACATGACCTCGCCTGAGGCGTACTCGCTGCCCGACGGAGTGCTGCGCCGCATCCTCACCGATAGGTCCTCCTCTCCCCGCGCGGGAGAGGGTCGGGGAGAGGGCTGACCCATGAGGGTCCGCCTGCGCAGATTCGGAGGTCAGCTCGCCGGAGCCGCCCCACTCTTCGGAGCAGTCATCTCACTGGTCTGGCTGGGCTGGTCGTACGAGCTGCCCGACAACGCCTCGCGAATCATCGCGATCACCACGCACCCCTTCGGGGCCATCGCCGTCATCCAGGCCGTCTACACGGCGATCCTGAGCCTGTTGTGGATGCGCTACCGCGTCTTCAGGGCCCCCGAAGGCGCAGAGTGGCCGAAGGTCACCGTGGTGATCCCCGCCTTCAACGAAGGGCCGATGGTGGGTCAGTCGATTCGCTCGGTCGCGGCGTGCGCGTACCCGAAGGACAAGCTCGAGGTGATCGTCGTCGACGACGGCTCGCGCGACGACACCTTCTTCTACATGCAACACCTGCGTCGTGAGTTCCCCGACCTGGTGCGGTTGGTGCGCTTCGTCGGCAATCGCGGCAAGCGCTCGGCGCTGGTCGCGGGCTTTCGTGCAGCGACGGGGTCGATCGTCATCACCATCGACAGCGACAGCGAGATCAACTCAAACACCATTCACGAGATGGTGGCGCCGTTCCTGGCCGACAAACAAATCGGCGGCGTGGCAGGGCGCGTGTCGGTGCTGAACCGGGACACCGCGATCAGCCGGATGCTCGAGGTGCAGTTCGCGCTCGCCTTCGACTACGGGCGCGCGGCGCAGTCGGTGTATCGCGCGGTGGCGTGCTGTCCGGGTGCGCTGTCGGCGTTCCGCAAAGACATCATCCTGCCGTTCATGGACGAGTGGGAAAACCAGCGCTTCCTGGGTCGGCCGGTGAACCACGGCGAAGATCAGGCGCTGACGAACATCGTGCTGCGGCAGGGCTTCGACACGGTCTACCAGCGCACGGCGATCGTCCACACGCTGGTGCCGACGAACTACCAGCAGCTCTCGCGCATGTTCCTCCGGTGGGACCGCAGCTACATCGTGGAAGGCTTCTCGTTCGCGCGCTTCATGTTCACGCGGTACCGGAAGAACAACCGCCTGCTGCCGATCGTGACGTTCTTCGTCTCGAACCTGCGCTTCGTGCTCGTCGCAGTGGCCGTGATGGAACTGCCGCGCTTGTTCGACACGAGTCTCGATGGCGTCGGCCGAGCGCTGGTCGCGATGTCGCTCGGTGCGGTGTTCTCAGCGGCCTATTACCTTCGCTTCGAGCGGTCGTTCCGCTGGGTCTACGGGGTGCTCTATGCCGCGTTCTCAGTGGTGATGCTGCAGTGGATCCTGCCGTGGGCGCTGGTCACCGTGCGTGATGAGCGCTGGGGCACCCGCTGACCTTTCTCCCTCTCCCGTCAGGGGGTTGGGGTGAGGGCCGGTGTCGGCGATCGGCTCGAGCAGGCTGCTGCGTACTGCGCGTGGGCTGGAGGGCACCTCCCTACGGATGATGAATGGGAAGCAGGGCTCGGAGCCGCGCCCTACCCGTGGGGTGACGCGCCGCCCGACGCGACCAGGTTGTGCGCGTCGGACGCGAAGATGGGGAGCACCTGCCCCGTGGGCGGATTCCCCGCAGGTGCGACTCCTGAGGGGCTGCTCGATCTCGCCGGCAACGTCGCGGAGTGGACCTCCACCGCCACCTGCCCCACGTGCACCACCTACTTTCACCGCGGCGGCGCTTTCGGCGGCAGCTGGGGCGCTGCCATCAGGGAGCGCTTCGGGCATTTGCGCAGTCACGATGAAGGCACCCGGCGAGGCCAGCTACCTGCCAGCAGTCCGCTCTGCGCCTCCGCGCGCACCGGTGGTGGTGAAGGTCGACTTTCGCGTGCTCACGCAAGCCGACGGCACCGGCAACCCGCTCTGGACTGAGGCGTTCGCCACGCGGGTGCTCATTGAGGCGACCTCACTCTCGCACTCGGATCTTCGCTTCGAGTTGGCGACCTATGCGGCGAAAGAGGACGAAGCCTTGTTCAACGCCCGCTCTCAAGAGCCGTTGCTCGCGTGGCTGGCGTCTGAGGCGTTCGGGGGCCGATTGAGCGTGCTCATCTCCAATCCACTCAGCAAGGGCAGCACCGGGCTCTCGCTCCTGAGCACCGCAGCGAGGGAACCGCGGGCCTTCCTGGTGATGCGCTCGCGGAAGAACAAGGGCAGCGACGCCGACGTCTACGAGTGCGCCTCCATCTTGCTCCACGAGCTGGGGCACAACTTCGGTTACTCACACGATGGGACGAGCGCCGGGATGCCCTTCCCAGCTGACGC
>JBKJSE010000017.1:0-3482 GCA_046595925.1 Archangium sp.
GAAGGCGATCCCCATGAAGGAGCTGCTCGCGAAGTCAGGCGGGGCAGAGCAGAAGCTCACCTTCAAGAAAGAGGGCGCGGGTGTTCTCTATTATTCGGCGCTGCTCAAGTACGCGCCCAAGGAGATGCCCACCAAGCCGCTCGACAGCGGGCTGTTCGTGCAGCGCTGGTTCGAGCCGTACGCAGGGGGTGGGCAGTCGACCAAGTTCTTCGCCGGCGATCTCGTCCGCATTCGCGTGCGCATCGCGTCGAACCAGGAGCGGCACTGGGCGGCCTTCGAGGTTCCGCTGCCTGCGGGGCTCGAGCCGGTCGACACGTCGCTTGCCACCACGGCGAAGCTCGCGCGTTCACCTGACGAAGAGCAGAACGACGTCGGGTACGAGAACGAGGGCGGGGAAGACGGAGCCGAGGGTGGCGCGGAGGAAGAGGAATACAACCCGTGGGCCTACCGGTTCTGGAGCCCCTTCAATCACGTCGAGATGCGCGACAGCTGGTGATCATCTTCGCGGATCACCTGCCGCCCGGGGTGCACGTGACCAGCTTCGTGGCGCGAGCGACGACGCCGGGCGTGTACGTGCTCAAGCCGGCGCGCGGCGAGCTGATGTACGAGCCGGAAGTCTGGGGCCGCAGTGAAGGCGGCACGTTCACGGTCGAGCTGCCCACGCCGGTGACCCAGAAGTGAATCAACGTTCTCCCTCTCCCTCCATGGGAGTGTTGGAGAAGGCTACGACGCAGCTCGCGGGGTTGATGAAATCGCGAGCCCACACCGTTCATCCCGAGCGAAGTCGAGGGATTACCTCTGCTTCGCGCTGCTGGTGACCCCTCGACTGCGCTCGGGGGGAACGGTGGGGGACCTTCTTCAACAGTCTCTCCGGGAGAGGGTCGGGGTGAGGGCCACGTGAAAAGGCGCCCCTCACCCGGACCCACCTCTCCCCGCCGTCACAGGGAGAGGTATCTCCTCCTATTGCTCATTCCGCTGATGCCGCTGCTGGCCTTCATCGCAGCCCCGCTGCCAGCCGGCCTGCTCGACTACCGCTCAATCTCCTCGGTCAAGCTGCTCGATCGCGACGGCCAGCTCCTGCGCGAGCTGCGCAGCACGAACGACGGCCGCTCCACGCCGCTCAAATCAGAAGACGTGGCGCCGCAAGTGCAGGCCGCCTTCCTCGCCGCCGAGGACCACCGCTTCCACAGCCACCTCGGCATTTCCCCGACGGCGATCCTCCGCGCGGTGAAACAAAACCTCAAAGCCGGTCACGTGATCGCCGGCGGCTCGACCATCACGCAGCAACTCTCCCGCACGCTGATCCCCCGCGAGCGCACCTTCCTCGGCAAAGCGAAGGAAGCGCTCTGGGCGATGCGCCTGGAAGCCCACCTCTCCAAAGACGAAATCCTCACGCAGTACCTGAACCGCATCCCCTTCGGGAACAACACCTTCGGGCTCGAAGCCGCGGCCCAGCTCTACTTCGGCAAACGCGCCCGCCATCTCTCGCTGGGCCAGGCGGCGATGCTGGCCTCCATTCCCCGCGGGCCCACCGCCTACGATCCCTACCGTCGGCCCCGTCAGCTCGAAGCCCGCCGCGCCTGGGTGCTGCAGCGCCTCGAGCTCACCGGTCTCGCCACCCAGGACCTCGTCACGTCCGCCCGAGCCGAGCCGCTCGATCTCACCGCGTTCACCGCTGCGTTCCGCGCGCCACACTTCGTCGAGTTCATCGCCGCGCATCTCGCCGACTGGGGCCTCGCGCAGGCCGCCGTGGTGGAGACCTCGCTCGACCCGCGCCTGCAACCTGAAGTCGAAGAGCAGATCGCCCAGGAAGTCGGCCGGCTCACCGAGCGCCGCGTCTCCTCAGCCGCCTCGCTCGTGGTCGACAACGCGACCGGAGAAGTCCTCGCGTACGCCGGCTCAGCCGACTTCTTCAACGACGCGATCTTCGGCCAGAACGACGGCATCCAGATGCACCGGCAACCGGGCTCAGCGCTCAAGCCATTCATCTACGCCGAGGCCTTTCAGCACGGCTACACGCCCGCCACGGTCATTCCCGATCTCGACACCGCCTTCAACGCGCCCAAGGGCAGTTACTCACCGAAGAACTACGACCGTCGGCTTCACGGCCCGGTGCGCGCACGGGAAGCGCTCGCGAATTCCTACAACGTGCCGGCAGTTCGCGTGGCCGACGACGTGGGCCTGGGAAACGCGCTGGCCGTCTTGCGCCGCGCGGGCTTCGACTCGCTCAAGGAAGGCGCAGAGCACTACGGGCTCGGGCTGGCGCTCGGCAACGGCGAGGTCTCCTTGTGGGAAGCGGCCCGCGCGTATTCCGGGCTCTCTCGAGGTGGCGTGGTGCACCCGCTCATTCCCGTACTGCGTGCGTGGGACGCGCAAGGCAACCCGCTCCCCATTCGCCGAGAGCTCAAGCCGCGTCGCTTCGCCGAATCACGCGCGGTCGCGTTGGTGACGCACATCCTCAGCGATAACGCCGCCCGCGCGCGCGCCTTCGGCATCGACAACGCACTGCGACTGCCTTTCCCCGCGGCGGCGAAGACGGGGACCTCGAAGGGCTACTCCGACAACTGGACGGTGGGCTTCACGAAGGAGCGCACGGTCGCGGTCTGGGCCGGCAACTTCGACGGCACGCCGATGATCCAGGTCTCCGGCATCACGGGCGCGGGGCCCATCTTCAAGCGCGTGATGACCAAAGCGATGAAAGACGTGGTGCCGCGGCCGTTGGTGGATCGCAGCGGGCTCGACGCGTTCGCCATCTGCCCGCTGTCCGGTCACCTCGCGGGCGCCCACTGCCCCGCAGCGATGGAAGAGCTCTTCGTGCCCGGCACCGGCCCGACCACCTCGTGCGAGATGCACGGAGAGCTGTCGGCCACCTTGTCACCCGAGCTGCGACAGCAGTGCCTGCAGCTCGCGGCTTCACAGGGCCGGCTGGTCGATCTCGGTCTCGACTTCTACGACTGGGCGAAGAACGAAGGTTTGTCCCGCGAGCCCTGGTTGGCAGCTGCCTGCATGGGCAGCGCAGAGCGTGACGGCGCAGCCCGCGTGCTTCACCCGGCGAACGGCGGAGAGTTCCTGCTGCTGGCTGATCTTCCGCTCGCTGATCAAGCCATTCCCGTGCGCGTCAGAGCGCCTTCCTCTTCAGGTCCCCTCGCCGTCTGGCTCGATGGCGAACGCGCGCTCGAGCTCGCGCCGCCATTCACCGGACACTTGCCCGCGACGCAGGGTGCGCACGTGCTGGAGGTGCGCGACAGCTCGGGTGCGTTGCTCGACACGGTGAAGTTCGTCGTTCGGAGATAGCCCCGTCCTCCCGAGAGGGTTGGTCGAAATTGAGAACCCACCGTTCCCCCCCAGCGAAGTCGAGGGGTCACCTGCCCGCTCGAAGCAGAGGTGCTCCCTCGACTCCGCTCGGGATGACCGGTGTGTTGCTTCGGTTGAAATCGCCCGCGAAGCGGGTCCCCTGCTCGGGAGGAACGGTGTTCGCTCGT
>JBKJSE010000112.1:0-13139 GCA_046595925.1 Archangium sp.
AGGGGTCACCAGCAGCGCGAAGCAGAGGTAATCCCTCGACTCCGCTCGGGATGAACGGTGTGGGCTCGCGATTTCATCAACCCCGCGAGCTGCGTCGTAGCCTTCTTCAACACTCTCTTCGGGAGAGGGTCAGGGTGAGGGCCGCGCGCAGGTAAGGCCCCTCACCCGTCGCTGCGCGCCGACCTCTCCCCGCTCTCGCAGGGAGAGGTTTTTCATTATTCCTTGCCCCGGCTCAGAATCATCTTCATCCACTTGATCGCAAACTTCCGCCGGCTCCCCTCGACCATGAACGCGGGGATCGACCCGGCGGGATCGGTGAACACGGTGTAGGTGACCTGAGTCTTCCCGTCGGCGTTCCGCTCGAACTTCCACTCACCACGCAGCTTGGTGATCCGCACCCACCCCGACGGCTTCGAAGGCGCCACCTCATTGGCCGCCGCGAACACCACCCGGCACGAGTCATCGCTGGTGCGAATGCGTTGGGCCCGCACCGCATAGTCGCGGTTGCTGACCACCGGCGGGTTGATCTGATCGTACGTGACGCGTTCATCCTCCGACTCCGAGATGATCTTCCGCGACTTGAGATCTGGCTCCTGAGGATCGAACTTCCCGTCACCGAACGCGGCCTCACACAACGAGCCGGGGCTCTTGGTGGTCGTGGTGGTGAGCCGCAGCTCCACCAGGTCCGAACCGGTGACCGCGCGCGCTTCGATCAACACGCCTTCGGTCTCCTCGACCCTGGCGAAGTCCGCTGGGGCCGCGTGAAGCAGCAGGGCAAGGGTCAGTTCGATCATGAGGGTAGCTGCAGCTTTCGGGTCTGGTTTGCCATGATTTGAATGGTGGAGCGCCGGGGCAAGAGCCGACGAAGCACGAACGACGCGAAGCGGTTGAAGCGCCCGGGAATGAGGAAGGGACCGTCTCCCAGTGCCTCGAGCGCTTCGTGCACCACCTCTTCAGGCTGCTGCATGCCGGGCGGTGGCTTGGTGATGGCCTTGAGCAGGTTCGGCGTCGCGGTCGCGCCCGCGCACACCGAGAGCACATCGACGCCCTGGCCGCGCAGCTCGGCCCACAGGCCTTCGGCGAGCGACAGGTTGAACGACTTCGTCGCGCCATAGGTAGCGACGAACGGAGAGCCCTGGAACGCGGTGAGCGACGAGAGCAGCACCAGCCCGCCCCGGCCCCGCTTCACCAGCCGAGGCGCGAAGTGATGAGCGAGGGCGGTGGGGGTCTTCACGTTCACGTCGATGGCGCGCAGATTTTCCGCCAGCGACTGCGCGAGGAAGGGGCCGATCGGTGAGAGCGCGGCGTTGTAGACGACGAGGCCGACGTCGAGCTCCCTCGTGAACTCAGCGATGCGTTCTGCAGCATCGGGCGAGGCGAGATCGAGCGGCAGACACTTCGTTTCACCGGGCAGGGTGGCCGCGAGCTCGGTGAGCACCTGCGCGCGGCGGGCGATGAGCACCACCTTGAGCCCACGTGCACTCAGTTGTTTTGCGAACTGCGCCCCCATGCCTTCGGAGGCGCCCGCGACCACGGCCCAGGGCCCGTACTTGTCGATGAACATGTCAGTAAGGCCTTTGCCCGATGTAATTACCGGCGGGGTCGTAATCGCACACGAAGAAGAACCAGGTGCCGCTGCCGAAGGGGCTGTTGACGGTGCACCGTTGCTGCGCGCAGCCCAGCCCGACGCTCGAGCGCCAGACGATCTGTGTGTAGTGCCCGCAGGCTTGACCCAGTCGGCAGGTGTTGGCGCTGTACGTGTAGTCGGTGCTCTCAGAAGCCCAGTCCGTCACGACACCCGACGCCGTCAGCTCGCGGGTGCTGGCCGAAAGGTTCTCGCCGAGCGTGTTGGGATCGCGGTGTTCGAAGTTGCACCGGGCGGCCCAGTCTTCGGCGAGGGCCTGGGCGCTCGCGCTCCAGTGCATCGGCGGCAGCGGAGTGCCCGGCGCCGGCATTACGCTCGAGCGCACCGAGTTGTGCGCGGTCAGCAGCGCTTCCTGAAACGCGGTGAGCTGCGACCCGGCATCGATGGTCGAGCCCGCGTCGACACCCGCGTCGGTGACCGACGAAGCACCACCACACCCAGCCAGGATCAACAGTGACAACCACCTCATGGCGTCTTCGGCTTCGCGCCGCGGAGGATCTCGTACGACGCCTTCTTGCCATCGATGGTCAGCAGCGCCGCGAGGCCGAAGCTGGTGGTGCCATCGTTGAGCTTCCACGGCAGCGGGTTGGCAGAGCCTTGATTGACGAAGAGGGCAGGGTGCAGCTTCTTCTGCGCCAGGGGCTTGCCGCCCACGTCGGTCGCGCGGCCCGCGGCTTCCAGGATGTGGCCGTGAATGCCGAAGGAGATCTTCGCCCTGGCGATCAGCTCGCTCAAGTGCGGATCGCCCACGTTGTCCGCGCCCGGCACGTAGTCGATCGCCTGCTGGCCCTTCTGCCGCGGCGGTCCGTGCGTGAGCAACACGACGGTGTCATTGGCGGCGGCCGTTGCGCGCTCGAGCGCATCGATGTCCTTCTCCTTGTAGATGCAGCCGCCCGCGAGGTGCAGGTACGCCTTGTCGTGGTACCCGCCCATCGCGACCAGGTCGACGCCGTCACCATCGTAGCGGCGGATGACGTCAAGGTTGAGCAGGTGCGTGGCGCCGGCCTTCCGCTGCTTGAGGACGGCGAAGTTGAGCGCCGCGCCGCGCTCCATGTTGCCGGCGACGATCAGCAGCGGCCTCGAGGTGGCCTTGCCCAGGTACTCGAGGATTTGATCGAGCACGTCGGGCTCGGAGCTGCTGTCACCACCGATCACGATGGCGTCGACGTCGGCCTTCTCGAAGCCGGCGATGAAGAGGTCGAGCATCGCCCTGGTCTCGGGCTCGAGATCCTTGATGCCGGCCAGCAGACCCAGCACTGGCTTCTTGCCCGCGCGCGGCTTGAGCCGGGTCACCTTCACCGTGCCGCCGGTGTGCTCGAAGCGCCAGCCTTCGCGCTCCTTCACGTCAGCGGGCGAGAAGTGCTCGAACGGGCCATTGCAGTCGAACTGGTAGCGCTCCTCCCAGGCTGAGAAATCTTCAGCGAGGGCGAGCGAGGAGCAGAGCAACACGCAGCACAAGAGGCGCAAGTCAGAATCCCTTCTTCTTCGGAATGGCGGGGTCGGTAACGGCTTCGGCTTTCGCCGCGGGCATCTCGGGAACGGTGGGGCGCTCGAGCATGAAGCTGCGCGTCTCTTCGCGGGAGAAGTCGAGCGGCTGCGAGGTGTCGACGCTGCCCCTGGCCAGTGACTTGAACCTGAGCTGCCACTCATCACGCTCGCTGAGCGCCCGCGCGCGGCCATCACGTTCCTGGTCGATCATCCGGCCCAGCGCTTCGATGCGCAGGTTGAGCTGATCGCGTTCGGCGACCAGGTTGGCCGCGACCTGCCGCTCGGCGTCGAGGGCCGTGCGCAGATCGTCAGCGTCGTCCTTCCTGGGTCCGGCGAGCTTCACGTGGAGCTGGCGGGCCAGGGTGCGTGCTTCGTCGCGTTCGGTCTGGAGCTTCTCGGCCTGCGCCTTGAGCTTGAGCGCGACGTCACGAGCCTCACGGGTGGCGGCGGACTCCGCTCCCATGCGCGCCTCGGCCGCGGCGAGCTGCGACTGAAAGGCCTCGCTGCGAGCGATGGCCTTGTTCAGGGTGTCCTCGAGCGCAGGATCGGAGGTGGGCTGCGAACGTGCCGCGGCGAGGTCGGTCTCGAGGTCGACCGCCCGTTGCGCGTTCTGCGCGCTGCTGGTGCGCAGGGTCTCGATCTCTGAGTCGAGCTGAGCGCGAGCTGCGTTCGAGGCTTCGAGGTCAGCCGTCAGCTGCGTCGAGTTGGTGCGCGCCGCTTCGAGCTCGGCTTCTGCTGCCGCGCGGGCGGCCTGGGCGATCTCGAGGTCGGCCATCAGCTGCGACTGGCCCTCAGCGCCCGAGCGCAGCGTCTCGAGTTCACCTTCGAGCGTGGCGCGTGCTGAATACGCCGCCTCGAGGTCTGCCATCAGCTGCGTCTGGGTGACGGTGCTTTCACCAGAACTCGCGCGCAGTGAGTCCAGCTCGGCGCGGGTCGATGCGAGTTCCTTCTCGAGCTCGGCAGAGGCCGCGCGCAAGGTCTCGAGTTCAGCGCGCGATGCTTCGAGCCCGGTTCGGAGTGCATCGGCATCGGCCGCTTCCCCCGCGGTCGCGCGGAGCGTCGCGTTTTCGGTCTCCAACTGAATGCGCGCTGCGGAGGCGGCCTCGAGGTCGGTCGTCAGCTGGGCGGTGGTCTCGCCGGCAGCCTCGAGTTGAACGCGAGCTGCCTCAAGGTCGCCGCCAGACGCCTGAAGCTGTGCTTCGAGCTGAGCGCGGGCTGACTGGGCTGCTTCGAGATCGCTGAGAAGCTGCGCGTTCCCGTTCTCGCTCGTCGCTGCCTGAAGCTGCGCCTCGAGCTGAGTGCGCGCCGCGTAGGACGCCTCGAGATCGCTCATCAACTGCGCTGAGCCACCTTCTTCCATCGCGGCACGCAGCGCCTGGACCTCTGCCTCGAGCTGGGTGCGCGCGGCGTAGGAGACCTCGAGATCGCTCATCAACTGCGCCGAGCCGCCTTCTTCCATCGCGGCCCGCAGCGCCTGAACCTCTGCCTCGAGCTGAGTGCGCGCGGCGTACGAGGCCTCGAGATCGCTCATCAACTGCGCCGAGCCGCCTTCTTCCATCGCGGCCCGCAGCGCCTGGACCTCTGCCTCGAGCTGGGTGCGCGCGGCGTACGAGGCCTCGAGGTCGCTCATCAACTGCGCCGAGCCGCCTTCTTCCATCGCGGCCCGCAGCGCCTGAACTTCCGCCTCGAGCTGAGTGCGCGCGGCGTACGAGGCCTCGAGGTCGCTCATCAACTGCGCCGAGCCGCCTTCTTCCATCGCGGTCCGCAGCGCCTGAACTTCCGCCTCGAGCTGAGTGCGCGCGGCGTACGAGGCCTCGAGATCGCTGGTGAGCTGATCGGTGGCCCTGGTCTCCGACGGCTTCGACCGAAGTACCGCGAGCTCGGCGCGGACTTCTTCGAGCTCAGCCGCGAGCTCCTTGCGTTCCCTGCGTGCCGTCACGAGCGCGAGTTCGCGCGCTTCGGTCTCCTGCTTCACCGCGTCATCGAGGGCCGCGACACGTGCCCGCGCGTCGTCTCGTTCAGCAGAGATCTGACTCGAGCTCCCGAGGTAGGCCGACTCGGCGGCCGCCAGCCGCGACTCGAGCTCTGCGACGCGGGCGCGTGCTGCTTCCAATTCGGGCTGCGCCGCCTCGAACTCAGAGCGCTTCTCGCGTGATGCATCGAGCGCCGCGCTGAGCTCAGTCACCTTCTCCATGACTGACTCGAGCTCGCTGGCCTTCTCACGCGCCGTCTCGAGCGCCGCTTCGACCTTCTGCCGCGACTCCTCCAACGCGACCGTCAACTGCGCATCGCGCTGCTCCAATCGCGTGCGCACCTGCGTCAGCTCACCCAGCAACGTGGTGCTGCCCGCATCCTGCTCTTGCCGAACCCGCTCGAGCTCGGCGCGGGCCTTCTCGCGCTCCGCGAGGATCACCAGCCGGCCTTCCTTTTCCGTCTGCAGGTCTGCGGTGATTGAGCTCAGCTGCGCGCGAAGCCCTTCTCGATCGACCTTGAGGTCATTGCGATCTTCCGAGATGACCGCCGCCCGATCCCGCGCCTCATCGCGTTCGGTCATCAGCGTGCCGGTCATTTCTTCGTGTGCCTTCTGCAGCCGCGCGAGCGCGCCTTCGAGCTGCAGCACCTTCGACTCATCGATCGCCACCAACGAAGCATCTCGGCCATCAGTCAGCCGCCGGCTCGCGCGGGAGAGCCGGGTGGTGCCATCAGGCTTCACGTCGAAGGCGAGCTTGAGCAGCCCGATGCCCGGAGCGTCGATGATCAGCCCCAATGCGCTCGGCTCAACGGACAGGCCCACATCGATCGGGCCTGCTTCGCTCTCGGCGTGAAGCCCGGCGTCCCACGTATCGGGCGCGGTGGTGCGACTGCTCACGTCGGCCCGTTTTCGTGAATCGGCCATGGGGCGCATCGTACCCTCGAAAGCGGCCTCCCCCGCCAAATTGGCCGGGTGAAGACAGGGGGCGACTTCAGAGGTAGAGGCCAGGCTCCAATGCGTTCGCCGATCCGTCTCGAAGTGCAGGCCACCGCTCCGTCAGGGGCGAGGGCCGGCGTGCTCCACACCCGCCGCGGCGCCACGTTGTTGCCGACGTTCATGCCGGTCGCGACCCACGCGCACGTGCGTGGGCTGACGATGGACGAGGTGGCCGAGTCGGGCGCCACCATCTGTCTGTCCAACACCTACCACCTGCTGCTGCGCCCGGGCGTCGAGGTCTTCAAGCGCTTCGGAGACGTGCACCGCTACATGCAGTGGAACGGCGGCGTGCTGACCGATTCGGGCGGTTTCCAGATCTTCAGCCTGCCGGGCTCGCGCGAGATTGGCGAAAAGGGAGCGCACTTTCGCAGCCCGTACGACAACCACGCGCACCTGCTCTCGCCCGAGACGAGCATCGAGACGCAGCAGGCGATCGGCTCGGACATCATGATGGTGCTCGACGTGTGCATTCCTTCCACGTCGGCCGAGCCCGAGACCATCGAGGCGATGGAGCGCACCCACCGTTGGGCGATCCGTTCGCTCGCCGCCCGTGACGCGAAGGACACCGGCCAGGCCGTCTTCGCGATCGTCCAGGGCGGGGTGTTCCCCAAGCTGCGCACCGAGAGTGCGGGGTTCCTCACGCAGCACCCGTTCGATGGGTTCGCGATCGGTGGGCTCGCGGTCGGCGAGTCGCGCGAGCTGCTCTACTCGATGACCCAGCACACCGCGCCGTTGCTCCCGGCTGATCGGCCGCGCTACCTGATGGGGGTCGGTACGCCGATCGATCTCGTCGAGGCGGTCAACGCGGGCGTCGACATGTTCGACTGCATCGTGCCGCCGAAGATGGCGCAGCAGGGCTACGCGTACACGTTCGAGGGCATGTTGCGCATGAGCCGCAACGAGTTCCGCCTGGGTGACGAGCCGCTCGACCCGACCTGCCTGTGCCCGGTGTGCAAGCGCTACACGCGCAGCTACCTGCGGCACCTCGCGCACGGCAATCACTACCTCGCTTCGCGGCTGCTGTCGGTGCACAACCTCTGGCACTACCAGGCGCTGATGCGTCGCATGCGCGAGGCGATCATCGAAGGCCGCTGGGCGCAGGAGTACGCGGTGCTGCGTGAGCTGCTCGCGCCCAAGAAGGGCATGTATCGGGCGACGGGCGCGAAAGAAGGCGTCTTCGAGTTGGTCACCACGCGGCAAGGGCATCGCGCGGTGCGCCACACCGGGCATGGCGAGATCATGCACCCGGTCGGCCCGTGGGATGAGGCCAACCGGCTCTACGTGGATCAGCTCGAGCTCGAGCGCCGGCTGTCGGTTCCGTCGGAAGATCCGCTGCGCATCCTCGATGTCGGGCTGGGCGCCGGCACCAACGCGATCGCTGCGCTCACCCGCGCTGAGAAGATGGGCAGCAACCGCAAGCGTCCGCTGGAGATCGTGAGCCTCGAGATCGACCTCGCGCCGCTCCGGCTCGCGGCGGCTGACGCGGAAGGGTTTCCTTTTCTGCAGCCCTGGAAGCACGCGGTCGAGGCGCTGCTGACCGAAGGCCGGTGGGATTCACCGAGCTTGAGCTGGCGGCTGCTCGAGGGCGACGCGGTGAAGCTGGTCGGCGAATTGGATGGCGTGTTCGATGTGATCTTCTTCGACCCGTTCAGCCCGGACTCGAACCCGACGATGTGGACGATCGACTTCTTGCGTGAGGTGCGTTCACGCACGCCGCGCGAGGGTGGGGTGCTGGCGACGTACAGTGCGGCGACTCCCACGCGCGTGTCGTTGCTGCTGGCCGGGTTCTTCGTGGGTCACGGCATGTCGACGGGCACCAAGGGCGAGACGACCATCGCCGCGACGGCGCCGGGCATCGTGCAGCAGGCCCTGGGTCAGCGGTGGCTCGAGCGGTGGCAGCGTTCGTCTGCTCCGGGTCCACATGGGGGTGAGCTGACGACCGAGCTCGCCCAGGCCGTGCGCGCGCACCCTCAGTTCATCGTGAAGCCGGGCGCTCCAGTCGTCGAAAACTAGCCGCCCTCCCCCGAAGGGCCCGAAGTGAGAGGGGGCTAGAGAAACAGGGCGCGTTCAGCGAGCAGCACGGCAAGGCCGATCACCAACGAGAACAGCGTGGCCGGCACTCCGATGCGGAAGTACTGCCAAAAGCTCACCTTGATCGTGTCCTTCGCGCCTTCGAAGACGATCAGGTTCGCCACCGAGCCAATCAACGTGAGATTGCCCGCCAGGGTCGAGGCGAGCGCGAGCACCAGCCACCCCAGCCGCGGGTCGACCATGCCCGGCACCCAGACGCGCGCGAGCATCACGAAGGGTACGTTCGAGAACAGGTTCGACGCCACCAGCGTGAGGGCCGTGAAGCCGAATGACTCGCGAATCGGCCCGCCCACCATCAGCGGCGCGAAGAGATCGCGCATCGCGATCGCCCAGCCTTCTTTGTTCACCCCGTGCACCACGACGAACAAACACGCGAAGAACAACAGCAGGCCCAGATCGAGCTTCTTGTACTGCTCCTCGGGGTTGATGCCGGCGACCACCATCACGGCCGTCGCTCCCACGAGCGCGCTCCACGACAGCGGCAGCCCCACGAAGAACGCGATCAGAATGCCCACCACCGCGATGCTGCAGATCGCCAGGAGCTTGCGATCAACCAGCGGCGGTGGACCGTCGGGATGGATCGACCGCTGCGGCAGCTCTTTCCCGAACGCGACGAGCAAGACCACGAACACCACCCCCATCGACAGCAGCGCCGGCAACGCCATGAACGCGACGAACTGCGCGTAGGGCATCTGCGAAGCGACGCCGATGATCATGTTCTGCGGGTTGCCCGTGAACGTCGCCGCTGAGCCCGCGTTCGACGCCATGCAGAGCCCCAACAGGTACGGCAGCGGAGGCAGGTCGGCGCTCTTCACCAGCATCAACACCAACGGCGTGAGCATCAGGCACACGGTGTCGTTGACCAGGAACGCCGAGAGCAGCCCGCTGATCATCACCAGCGCGAACAACAACCCGCGCGGCGTCTTCGAGTGTCTCAGCACGTAGTACGCCGTCGCCCGGAAGAACGCCGCGCGCGTCAGGTACGCCGCCAACAACATCATCCCCAGCAGCAGGACGATGGTGTCGACGTCGATGGCCTGGGCCACTTCGTTGGGCGGAATGATCCCCATACCGACCATCGCCGCGGCGCCGACCAACGCGGCACCAGTGCGGTCCAGCTTGATCCAGGGAAGCTTGAAGCCCGCGAGGAAGACGTAGGTCAGCAGGAAGACGACTAAGGCCAAGCGCTATCCCTTGGCCTTCTTCTTCTTCGCCGGTGCCGCGACTTCGTCCGAACTCGCGGCACGCTTGGGCGGCTTTCGTTCGCTCTCGACGGGATCAGCCGAAGGCGCAGCAGCCGGAGCACTCCCACGGGCGAGCGACGCCTTCAGCGCCTCCATCAGGTCGACGACCTTCGCGACCGGCGCAGGCTGCGGCGTGAGGTCTACCGCCTCGCCCTTGATCTTGCGATCGAGCATGTCGCGCAGCTTCTCGCGGTACTCGTCCTTGTACTGGGTGATGTCGAACTTCGGCTTGGCCATCGCGTTGATGAACTGCTTGGCGAGCCCGAGCTCAGCCTCGGTGACGGCCGCGTCGGGAATCGGAATCTCGCCGAGCGTCTTGACCTCTTCGGCGTAGCGAAGCTGCTGCATCACGATCGAGCCGCTGAGCGGACGGAAGACCACCAGCTGCTGCTTGCCGCGCGCCACGTACTTCGCGACCGCCGCGTACCGGGCATCGGTCAACGCCGCGGCGAGCAGCTTGTACGCACGCTCGGCGCCCTTGTCGGGTGCGAGGTAGTAGCCGTTCTCGAAATAGAGCGGGTCGACGCTGTCGAGCGGCACGAACTCGGTGATGTCCATCGAGCGTGAGGTGGCCAGCTCGAGCGCATCGAGCTCTTCCTCATTGATGACGAGGTACTGGTCCTTCGCGTACTCGTAGCCCTTCACGATCTTCTCGCGGGGGACGATCTCGCCCGTCTCCGGGTCGTACATCTGCTGCTTGAGCCGGGTCTTCTTGTCGGCGTGCAGTTGGTTGAAACTGATCTTCTCGGTGGTGTTGTTCGCAGAGAAGACCTTCACCGGGATATTGACCAGCCCGAAGCTGATCGTTCCTGTACCCATCGCACGTGCGGCCATGGTTGCTACCGTACCTCCAAGTGGCTGAATCGAAAATGACTGCCGACGACATCGTTTTGCAGCTCGCGGAAGCGCGGCCGACTGCCTTTACGAAGGACGGCTGGGGCTTCGAGTTGAAGTTCGACGGCTTCCGGCTGCTGGCTGAGCGCATCGGTGGAAAAGTCCGCCTGGTCCTCCGCAGAGGCCGGGAGGCGACTCGCCAGTTCCCCGAGATCGTCAGCACGCTGGAGCAGATTCCGGGCGGCGACTTCATCGTCGATGGTGAGCTGGTCATTCAGGATGAACACGGCCGGCCGATCTTCCAGCGCCTGCTCACCCGCGGCACCCTGACCGGTCAGCGGGAGATCGATCAAGGCATGCGGGCAAACCCCGCCGTCTTCTTCGCGTTCGATCTGTTGATGGATGAAGGCGTCGATCTGCGCGCGCTCAAGCTGCGCGACCGCAAGGCCCGGTTGATGACCCGCGTACCCAAACTCGAGCGCGTGCTGCCCGTCGAGTACGTGGAGCGCGAAGGCGAGGCGCTGCTCGAGGCGGTGCGTGGGCAGCAGCTCGAAGGCATCGTCGCGAAGGATCTCTCGGCGCCGTACCGTGGTGGCCGCAACCCCACCTGGCTCAAGATCGCGCTCAAGCACGTCGCTGACTTCGCGGTGATTGGGTACGCCGACGACTTCAACGCGCTCTATCTGGCGACCTGGGATGGGCTGCAGTTCGTCTTCGCAGGCAAGGTCGGCTCGGGCATCACGCCGAAGATCGGTGAGAGCATTCGCCCGCTGCTCGAGGCCACCACGCTCAAGTCGCCGCCCTGCATCGGGGACGTGCCCAAAGAGAAGGAAGCGCGGTGGTGCACGCCGCAACTGGTCGTCGAGGTGCGCTTCAAGAACTGGCCGGAAGGGATGTCGATTCGCGAGCCGGCCTTCTTGCGGTTTCGGGAAGACAAGCTGCCGACCGAGTGTCCCACGCCGAACTTCGGGCACGCGCCCGCTCCGGCTCAGGCGGCGCAAGCTCCGAAGATCTCGAACACCGACAAGGTGCTCTTTCCTGAAGACGGCATCACCAAGGGCGAGCTCGTCGAGTACTACCGGCAGGTCTCGAGGTGGCTGCTCCCGTATCTGGTCGACCGGCCGCTGATGCTCACCCGGCATCCCGATGGCATTCGAGGGAAGAGCTTCTTTCAGAAGGGTGCACCGCTGAAGGCGCCCGACTTCGTGCGCACCATTCGGGTTCGCAATGAAGAGGAGGCACGCGACATCGATCAAATCGTTTGTGACGATCTGCGCACGCTCGAGTGGTGCGCGAACCTCGCCACGTTGCCGCTGCACATTCCGGCAAGCAGAGTGGGTTCACTCGAGAAGGCCGACTGGGCGGTCATCGACTTCGATCCGAAGGGGGCTCCGTTCGAGGATGTGATGACGTTGGCGCGCGCGCTTCATGAGCGGTGCGAGCGGGCAGGGCTGCCGACCTTCGTGAAGACGAGTGGCGCCAATGGACTGCACGTGCTCATTCCGCTCGCGGGGCAGCTGGATCATGCGGGCGCGCGGCAGTTGGCGGAGTTGTTGTCGCAGTTGTTGGTCGCGGACTTTCCGAAGATCGCAACGCTCGAGCGCGCGATCCCGAAGCGGCAGGGGCGGGTGTACGTCGATGCGCTTCAGAACGGGCAGGGGAAGCTGGTCGCCAGTCCGTTCTGCGTGCGGGCTCAGGATGGGGCTCCGGTGTCGATGCCGCTCGACTGGAGTGAGGTCGTGAGCGGGCTCACTGCGAGAACGTTCACCCTCAAGAATGCGATCGCGCGACTCGAGAAGATCGGTGATCCGATGGTTTCGGTGCTCAGCATGAAGGTCGACCTCGGCTCCGCTTTGAGCAAGTTGACCTAGGCCCTCACCCTGACCCTCTCCCGAAGGGAGAGGGGACCTCGTTTCGACTTACCGGCCTTGCGCGATTCGGCGGATGGCGACGCCGGCGATGTGCATTCCGAAGATCGAAGTCACATACGCGACCGAACCGTCGATCTGATTGCGGTGCTCACACGAGTGGAACTCGTTCTCACCATGCGGGCACACGCACATGAACCCGCCCGACGCCTCGTCGTACTTGAGGTCGAAGGGATCGCGCCGCGGCTCGATCGAGAACACCGCCGTGATGCCCGTCGGCTTGTTCGTGTCGATGCCGTGCTTGCGCTTGAGCAGCTTCCGCACGTCCTTCGCGAACGGATCCATGTGCGTCTCGCACAGATCGTCCACCCGGATGTACGTCGGGTCGAGCCGGCCGGCCGCGCCCATCGAACTCACCACGGGGATGCCGCGCTTCACGCACTCGTTGAGCAGGTGCAGCTTCGCCTTGATGTTGTCGATCGCATCGACGACGTAATCGATCTTCCCCGCGAGCATCTGCTCCGAGAGCTCCTCCCGGTAGAACTCCTTCACCGGCGTCACATCGCACTCGGGGTTGATGCTCTTGCAGCGCTGCGCCATCAGCTCGGCCTTGCCCTTGCCGACCGTGCTCACCGTCGCGTGCAGCTGCCGGTTCGAGTTCGTCACGCAGACCACGTCGAAGTCGACCAGCGTCAGCTTGCCCACGCCGCTGCGCACCAGGCCCTCGACCGTGTAGCTGCCCACGCCGCCCAGCCCGAACACCACCACGTGCGCGTCTTGAAGCCGGCGCATGCCCTGATCACCAATCAACCGCCCCGTGCGATCGAAGCGGCGGTGAAGACGAAACGGCTTCTCGACGGGGGCCTGAACTGCGACCGGGGGAACTTCCAGGGCGGGCTGCATGCCGCCCCTCTAGCGCGACTCGAAGGTGCACCGGAAGAAGCGGCGCGCATTCTCCGCAGTCCGTTCTCGCAGTTCGACGCCCAGGTACGTGGCCATCG
>JBKJSE010000054.1:0-22469 GCA_046595925.1 Archangium sp.
TCGGCGGCACGGAGTTCTTCGATCTGCGCGAAGTGAAGGACGTGATCGCCTACTTCCGCGCCATCGCGAACCCCAAAGACGAGATCTCTTTGCTGCGCATCGTGAACACGCCCTCGCGCGGCATCGGTGACGTCACCATGGAGCGCCTGACTGCCTGGGCCCTCGAGCAGGAAGTTCACCTCTGGCAGGCCATGCAGCGCGCCTCGGAGATCGAGACGCTCCCGCTGGGCGCAGCCGAGAAGGTCTCTGAGTTCGTCGCGCTCATCGATCGCTACCGAAAGTCTTTCAACAAGGGAAACCTCTCCCAGCTGACCCGCGAGCTGCTGGCGGAGATCGACTTCGTGGGCACCGCGCGCGCGTCGGCCCCCACGCTCGCGTCGGGTGATCGCAAGGCCAAGGCCGTGGCCCACGTGATCCATTCCCTCGAGGTGTACGAGAAGCGCGAGGGCCCCAAGGCGAGCCTCTTGACCTACCTGAACCGCTTGTCGCTCGACACCAAGTCGGAAGAAGACGAGCCGCAGCACCACGCAGGCCGGGTGACCCTGATGACCCTGCACGGCTCCAAGGGCCTGGAATGGAAGCTGGTCTTCATGGTGGGCGTGGAAGAAGACCTGCTGCCCCACAGCGGCATGCAGGGCGAGCTGCCCAACCCCGAAGAGGAGCGAAGGCTCTGCTACGTGGGCATGACCCGCGCGCGTGATCGGCTGGTGATGACCAGGGCCGCCACCCGGGTCAAAAGAGGCAAGGAGCTGCAGCGCACCCCGAGCCGGTTTCTGGCCGATATTCCCGAACAACTCTGTGATGTTGTGGAGCTGGCCGCCATCCCCGTCGGGCCGGTCACCGTGAAGGAGAAGAGCTTCTTCGCCAGCCTGCGCGAGAAGCTCAAACCGCCGGTTCCAGACGGATCAGGCCTTGACACTGTGAAGGGTGACAGGTAGCAGGGCCGCCCTTTCTGATCGAGGTTCAAGAACTTATGCCGCACCAGCGTACGTACAGCGCGAAGGCGAAAGACATCAAGCACGACTGGCACATCATCGATGTGTCCGACAAAGTGCTTGGCCGCGCCTGCAGCCAGATTGCCTCCCTCCTCAAGGGGAAGCACAAGCCGATGTACACCCCCTCGATCGACACGGGCGATCACGTGGTGGTGATCAACGCCGAGAAGGTGAAGGTCACGGGCAACAAGGCCAACCAGAAGATGTACTACCGGCAGGGCGTTGCAGGCATGCCCGGCACGCTGAAGTCCTCGAACTACGAGACGCTCCAGCGCCGCCACCCGGAAGACATCATCTTGAACGCCGTGCGCCGCATGATGCCCCGTAACGCGCTGGGTCGGCAGATGATGACCAAGCTGCGCGTCTACGCCGGCGACAAGCACCCGCACACCGCGCAGAAGCCGGTTGCCAAGACGGTCAACGCTTAATCTTTTCGAAGAACGGATATGACAATGGCCAAGTCTGGCACTGATGGTTTCTACGCAACGGGCCGCCGCAAGGAAGCCACCGCGCGCGTGTGGATCAAGACCGGTACGGGCGCGATGCTCGTCAACGGCCGTCCTCTCGACGAGTACTTCGGGCGTGAGACGTCGATCATGATCATCAACCAGCCCCTTCAGGTGCTGGAGCAGGTCAGCAAGGTCGACATGACCGTGAACGTTCGTGGCGGTGGGCTCTCGGGCCAGGCCGGTGCGATTCGCCACGGGCTGTCGCGCGCGCTCGCCCGCTTGAACCCCGAGTTTCGCCCGCCCCTCAAGAAGGCCGGCTTCCTGACCCGCGACTCCCGCTCCGTCGAGCGTAAGAAGTCGGGCCAGCCCGGCGCCCGTCGCCGCTTCCAGTTCAGCAAGCGCTAAGTCTCGCGCTGATCGCTGGTCACCCGAGCCGCCCTCCAGAAACGGAGTGGCGGCTCGATGTGTATCCGCGTCCTACCCATCGGCTGGTTTCCGCGCTGTTCGCCGCGTGAGAACACGCGTACCGTCCGCGCTGCATGGAACTCAACGAGATCCTGACGATTGCGATGCGTGGCGGCGCTTCAGACATTCACCTGAAAGCCGGTCTGCCCCCGATGTTCCGGCTCGACGGCCAGCTCGTTCCCCTGAAGGACGGCAAGCGGCTCCCCCCTGAGGAGGTCGCGCGCATGGCCTTCGGGATCATGAATGAGTTTCAAAAGGAGAAGTTCAAGCAGAGCAACGAAGTCGACCTGGCCTACGGGGTGCCCGGTCTCGGTCGCTTCCGCGTGAACGTCTTCCAGCAGCGCGGCACCATCGGCGCGGTGCTCCGGGTGATCCCTTTCAAGATCATGACGATCAAAGAGCTGATGCTCCCGCCTGCGCTCGAGAAGATGGCGCTGGAAGAGCGTGGCCTCATTCTGGTGACGGGTACGACGGGCTCGGGCAAGTCGACCACGCTGGCCGCGATGATCGATCACATCAACGCGACCGAGACGAACCACATCATCACCATCGAAGACCCGATCGAGTTCCTCATCCGCGACAAGCGGTCGATCATCAACCAGCGCGAAGTGGGCGTCGACACGATGTCCTTCAGCCAGGCGCTCAAGAGCGCGCTGCGGCAGGACCCCGACGTGATCCTCGTGGGCGAAATGCGCGACATCGAGACCATCGAGACGGCGCTGCACGCGGCCGAGACGGGCCACCTGGTGATGTCGACGCTGCACACGCTCGACGCCTCGGAGACCATCAACCGCATCATCTCGGCCTTCCCTCCGCACCAGCAGAAGCAGATTCGCATTCAGCTGGGCTCGGTGCTCAAGGGCGTGGTCTCGCAGCGCCTGGTGCCGCGCGCCGACGGCAAGGGCCGCGTGGCCTCGGTCGAGATCATGAAGGCGACCTCGCGCATCAAGGAGATGATCGAGGACAAGGATCGCACCAAGGAGATCCCCGACGCGATCGCGCAGGGCCAGATCAGCTACGGCATGCAGACGTTCGATCAGTCGCTGATGCAGCTGGTGCGATCCAACGTCATCACCTACCAGGAGGCCCTGCGGCAGGCGACGAACCCCGACGACTTCGCGCTGCGCTTCCAGGGTGTCAGCTCGACGTCGGACGCGAAGTGGGACGACTTCGACGCCAAGCCGGGCGAAGAGAAAGCCGTGCCCGGCAGCGCGGCGTACGTGGCGCAGATGACCAACAGCGCTGCGCCCAAGCCAAGCACGCCCCCGCCGCAGCAAGGGCAACGGCCGGCGCAACCCGCTGCTCCCGCGGCCGCGAAGCCCGCGGGCGCGAAGCCCGACGACGACTTCCAGATCGAACGTTTCTGACCCGCACTCTCTCTCCCTGCGCCAGCGGGGAGAGGGTTTGGGGTCAGGGGCCAGGTCGGGCTACGAAAGTGGCCATGGCGAGTTCACCCCGATTGCTGTGGTTGGCCGTCTTCCTTCTCGCGGCCTGTTCACCCGGACCGACACCCGACGCAGGCACGCCGGTGCTGCCGGGGTTGCCGGGTGAACTCGCCCTCGAGTGGCTCGACGACGGCGGAGCCACCCACGTCGATCGCCACGGCTTCTACGACTTCGCTTCTGCTGCGCCGGGCACCTCCGCGGTCGTCACCGTGCGCGCGAAGAATCTGGGCCCGGGGCCCCTCACGCTCGCCGCCGTCGACCGACTCTCGGGAAACGACGTCTTCCGGTTGGCGTTCACCCCCGGAGCGGTGATCGCGGCCGGCGAGACGCTCGACCTGAACGCCGTCTTCTCGCCGCCGGCAGATTCCGCTGCCACCTTGCGCGCCTTCCAGGCCCAGCTGCGGTTGAGCGCTGTGGGCACGATCGACGCGGGAAGCGGGGTGGTCCTCGACCTGCGTGGCCTCACCGGGAACCCGAGCTTCACCTGGTCACCGGCCACGCTCGACTTTGGCTGGGTCTGGCCCGGCACCACGCTCACGCAGGAGATCACCTTCTTCAATCGCTCCTTCAGCCCGGTGCACCTCACCCAGCTCGAGGTCCGCGAGGGTGCCACGCCGAGCACTCTGTTCACCCCTGAGCTGACCGCGCTCACGGTGCCCCCTGCGCGGCGTGACCCGAGCGCGGTCGATGGCCTGGTGCCGGGACTCGCGACGCTCCGGGTCGGCTTCCGGATCGCGGTGTTCGGACCCCGCGCGGGCCAATTGAGCGCGACCACCGACTTCCCCGAAGCGCCCTCGATCAGCGTGAACCTGCGTGGGACCGGTGGTGGCGGCGACATCGAGGTGAGCCCCTCAGTGCTCGTCTTCGGCCCGGTTCCGTACTTCGCGGGCACGACGCCCCCCAGCTTCGCCCAGCGCAGGCTGACTGTTCAGAACGTCGGCCTGCGCCCCAGCCCCGCCGACCCGCGCGCCAACCTGAAGCTGGGGCAGCCCGACGGTGCGGGTGGCTTCGCGCGGCCGTACTGGCAGGTGAGGGCGCTTGGCGGCTCTTCGCTCAACGAGATCTGCGTGGGTGCTTTCGACGTGACCACCCGTACCTGCATGAACGATCTGCCCGCGGCGAGCTACGACCCCGCGGTGGGTCTCGAGGCGACGAGCACGCTCACCATTCCGGTGCGCATCACGCCCAATGGGCTGGGCACGCGCACCTTCGAGCTCAGCCTCTTCTCGAACGATTCAGACGAACCGGTGACGCGCATCACCGTCACGGCCGACGCGGTCATGTTGCCTCCCTGCGACGTGGAGGTGAGCCCCGTTTCGCTCGACTTCGGCGTCATCGCGGCGCCGAGCAGGCGCGAACTCGGCTTCACGGTGCGCAACCGGCTCACGGGGCCCAACGATGTCTGCCATCTGTTCAACCTCGAGCTGCTGCCCGAGACCGGCCTGCCCCCGGGCATGGGGGCGATGTTCTCGCTGGCCGAGGTTCCTTTCGCAGCCGTGGCGCTGCAACCCGGTCAATCGAAGCGGATCGCAGTGAACGCATGGCCGCGGGGGCCGATGCCGGCGCTTCCCGTAATCGTCGTGGGGAAGATCTCGTTCAGCATCGCGAGCCCCCTCTCTGCCCAGGTCGAGTTGCCGCTCACCGCCACCCTCGGGGTCCCCTGTCTGAGCGTCTTCCCTGCGCAGTTCGACTTCGGCACCGTGAGCAACGCCTGCAGCTCACCCGAGCGGACTTTTCAGCTCTTCAACACCTGCAGCACCGACGTGGTGATCGACTCGGCCTCGTTGAGCGCTGCAGCAGGCCAGATGCCTGGTGGACCCAATTGCCCGGGCTCTTCGAGCTGCCCGGAGTTCTTCGCGGTCAATGGCCTCGCCCCCGGCACCATCGTCCCTGCAGGTGGATCCGTGCCCGTCACCTTCTCGGTCAAGTACAGGCCCCTCGACGAGGGTGCGGACTTCGGCGTCTTCCGGCTGAAGGTGACCGAGAACGGCGCGATGCAGGAGTACCCGGTGCCGCTCCAGGGCCGGGGCAATCTGCTCGGGCTCAACACGGAGCAGTTCCTTCAGAGCAGGTACGTGAAGACCGACGTGCTCTTCGTCATCGACGACTCGAGCTCGATGGGGCCTCGGCAGGCGGCGTTGGCGCAGAACGTGGGCTGGTTCCTCGAGGCTGCATCCCTCGGGCCCGTGGACTTCCAGGTCGGGGTGACCGGCACTGAGGTGTCGTCGGGGGGGAGTCTGCATTCCACCGCCGCCGGCGTGCGCATCGTCAAACCCACGCTCCCCAACTACCGCGCAGCGGCTGCGGAGTTGATGAACGTGGGCACGACCGGTTCCGTGGAGTCGTGCATGGAGCCTGCGACCCGCGCGTTGACCGCGCCGTACCTCACGGACCCCGCGAAGAACGCAGGCTTCCTGCGTGAAGGCGCGTCGCTGCACGTGATCTGCGTGACCGATGCACGCGACCAGGCCCCGCGAACGCCGGCCGTCTATTTGAACCAGCTGCTCGACATCAAGGGCGCGCAGCGGTCGGATCAGTTCACCTACGACGTGATCGGCCCCTTCCTGCCGGTGGCTCCCGCCGGGTGCGTCTACGACGACCCGAACGACGGAGCGCACGAGTTCATGATCGCGCAGACGGGCGGCGTCCGAGAGGAGATCTGCACCACGGATTGGGTGGCGACGCTCGGGCGCGTCGGCCAGCGCCTCTTCACGCCGCGCCCGGAGTTCGGCATTGCCTCGCGCCCCGACCTCGCCTTTCCGATCAGCGTGACGATCGACGGAGTCTCGATTCCTCCCGTGGACCCGGACCCCAACCTGATGAGCCCCATCTGGAACTACGACCCGATCGCCAACGCGATCATCTTCGCGCCGCGCTCCGTGCCCGAGCCCGGGAAGATCGTGACCGTCGCCTACAGGGCGATCTGCGTGCCCTGACCGGCGGCGATGACCGGCGTGCCCTCGTCGCTTCAATCAACCCCGCAAGACCGTCAGACCTTCGGCGAGACCAACTGCACGATCGCTTCTTCGAGCTTGCCCGCGAAGCCGCGCAGCCCAGGCCGCCAGTCTTCACCCTGCAGCGCCTTCTGCGCCGCCGCCTCGAAGCTCCAACGCGGCTGGTAGCCGATCTCAGCCCAATACCGCGCGTCAGCCGGCAGCAGATCGGTCTTGAAGCCGAGCACCAGCTCGCGCGCGAGCGAGAAGTCGGCCCCGGTCACCAGCTTGAGCCACCACGACGAGAGCGAGACGCTCAAGAACGGCACCCGCATGGTCGGCACCCGGCGCCCGTTCAGCTTTGCGATGGTGGAAAGAATCTGCCGGCCGCTCACCGTGTCGGGCCCGGGAATGTCGTACCAGGCGCTCACCTTCAGCTTCACCTCGAGCGCACGCACGAGCGCCACCACCACGTCGTCGATCGCGATCGGGCACGTTCGTGAGGCCGTCCACGAGGGCAACAACATCGCGGGCAGGCGCATCGCCAGATCGCGGACGATCTGCCACGAGGCGCTTCCGTTGCCGATGATCATCGAGGCGCGCAGCTCGATCGCCGGCACCGCACCCGCGCGGAGTACTTCTCCGACTGCCAGCCGGCTCTGCAGGTGTTCAGAGGGCTCGGCCGCTGGTGCGACACCGCCCAGATAGATGATGCGCGTCACCCCAGCTCGTTCGGCTGCGTCGCGCACCTGGGCGGCCACGCGCTTCTCGGTCTGCGCGTAGTCCTGCGCGCCGCCACCCATCGCGTGCACCAGGAAGAACACGGCATCGATGCCCGCAAGCGCGCGATCGAGGTCTGCCCGCTTTCCGATGTCGCAGGTCACCCACTCGATGTGATCAGCGTCCTTCGGTGGGCGGCCGCGGGTGGTGGCGCGGACCTCGTAACCTGCAGCGACCAGCGCCGGAACCAGCGCCTTCCCCACGAACCCTGTGGCCCCGGTCACCAGAACTCGTTGGGACTTGCGTTGATCGTTCACGCTGTATGGGTAACATGATCCCCGCCCGTTACCCTTTGAGATGAAGCCGCCTTCGAGAGCCATCGCCGTCGCCTTGTTGCTCCTGACGGGGTGTACCCGGAACCTGGGCGTTCTGATTCACACGAGCGCGGAAACGACCGACGCGCGCATCGTGGGCCTCTTTCCCTGCGAGGCGGGTGGCCGGGACGTGTTCGAGCTCGACCCGTCGCGCCCGGTGACGGTGCTGGTGCACGGCTGCAACTCGTCGGGTGAACGCTTCAAGACGCTCGCCCAGGTCTTCGAGGCGAACGGTCAGCAGACGATCTGCTTCAACTACAACGACCGCGACTACCTCAACACCTCCGCCACGCAATTGGCCCAGGCCCTCAGCGCCCTGGAGCTGCGCCTCGAGCCGCACGAGCTGACCATTCTCGGGCACAGCCAGGGAGGGCTCGTCGCGCGTCGCGCCCTGCAGGCCGATCTGCCGCGCCCGCTGGTGACGCGAGAGGGCTTCAGCTACCGGCTGGTGACCGTCTCTTCACCCTTCTCGGGCATCGACTCGTCTGCTGATTGTGGCCGGCCCTGGCTGCACGCGCTGACGCTCACCACCACGATCGTGGTCTGCCTCGTGGTGACCGGGAACAAGTGGACTGAGATTCCCCCCGGCTCGAGCTTCATGACCAACCCTGCGCCGCTGCTGAGCACCCGCCACCTGCAGATCGTCACCGATGAAACGGCGACCTGCCGGGTTCGTGACGCCAGCGGCGCTTGCAAAGTGAGCGACGCCGTCTTCGACCTGCACGAGCAATACAACCCGTTGCTCACCTCAGATCCGCGGGTGACCACCATCGAGCTCAAGGAAGGCCACGCGGCGGTGGTCGGCGAAAATGGTGTGCCTCCGCGCCTGCTCATCGAGACCCTGCAAGCGCAGCACGTGCTGGCTGCGACGCTGCCTTCACGCAGTCAGTCCTTCGCGGGGCTGCTGACTCGGCTGTACTCGCAGCCGTAACGCAGCACGAGGGCTGGCCGGCGGCCGGGAACCCGCGACGTGAGTGGATGTCAGTGCTCTGTCGCGCGGGTTTTCTGCGCCTTTTCAAACCTGGGAGTCCTGCATGGAACTGCGCACTGAAGGTGTGCCCACTCGTCGTGTGCTCGGTGCAGATGACGGAGCACCGCTCGACGGAGATCGGGTGCTCGCGGTCGCGTTGCGCTGGGCCGATCGACCGCTGAGCGTCGATCACGTGAAGGTGGGCGAGGTGCGCACGCCGCTCGAAGGCGTGGAGATCAAGTGGGAAGGCAACCTGCCCGTCATCGCCACGGCCGCGGGAACACGGGCGTGGGTCGAACGTTCACCGGGCAGCTGGGTCGATCCCGGCCGTCGCACTGCCCTCGAGTCGGGTGAGACGTTGATCGTGCAGTCGGGCGAGCTGACGCTCGAGGCGCGCCTTCAACGGCGCAGCGAGAAGGCCCCCTCGGTGCGGAAGCACGAGGGCCACTTCTTTGGCCTCGTCCTGACGCACTCGTTGATGCTCTTCGTCGCGGTCACCGTGGCGATGGTGATCACTCCGCGTACGAATGAAGAGTCGATGTGGGGTGCGCCTTCTTCGCTGTTCAAGCGCATCGTGGCGCCGTTCACGTCGATCCCCGAACGGAAGAAGTCGGTGGTGGAGGATCGCATCAACGACGCGCTCAAGAGCGCCAGGGTCCAGCCCGTCAATCAGCCCAGGACGAAGGCCAACGCGATGGACGTGCTTCGGATGCTGATGGGCGGCGGCGGCGGCGGTGGCTTCATCGCGCTCAGCTCGAGCGGCATCGACGACGCTCTCCACAAGATGAATGGCCCCACGTCGGCTGGTGACGGGACGAGCGGTATCGCGGGGAAAGACATGGGCCCTGGTGTGGGGCCGGGGCCCCTGGGCATCGGTCCTCTGGGGCCTGGCCGTGGACCGGGCCCCAGCGGGCCCCCCAATGGGCTTCGCAAGCATCATCTCGAAGACGTCATCTGCAAGGGCTGCCTTCCCACCTTGCCCGCCGGTTACGACCGCGACCTCGTGCTCAAGGTGGTGCGGCGCCATCAGAACGAGATTCGATTTTGTTACGAATCAGAGCTCGCTCAGGCGCCCGATCTCGCGGGCAAGGTCACGGTGGCGTGGACCATCGGCGCCACAGGCGCGGTCGAGAGCGCGCAGATCGCCGAGAGCGGGCTTTCGAACGAGCGCGTCGAAGCGTGCATCGTTCAGCGCGTGAAGCGGTGGACCTTCCCCGAGCCACAAGGCGGCCAGGAGGTGGCGATCACCTTCCCCTGGGTGTTCCAGGTCGCAGGCAACGAGTGAGCTTCAGGCCCTCGCCCTTCATCGAAAGAGCGAGCGCCAAGTGACCCCTCGACTTCGCTCCTAAGGAACAGCACCGTTCCCCCCGAGCAGGGGACCGGCGAAGCCGGTTCGCCTCGAGAGCAGTCGAGGGGTCACTGCCTTCACCCGATGAACTCGAACACCAGATCGAGCTCAGGCCCTGCCGTGCGCAGCGCCTGAAGACCCGTCGAGAACGCCGCGACGAGATCTTCGAGATCGATCGCGCTCGCCAGCTTCTCTGACACCTCGGGCAAATAGAATGGCCGCTCCGCGAGAAACGCGACGCGCTCACTGGCCGGCACGAAGCCCTTTGCCAGGGCCGCGGCAGCACGCCGCGCATCACCCAGTCGCTCGGCCAACAGGTTGTCGCGAAGAAACGCCCGCACTTCCTCATCGAGCTCAGCAGGCCAACGCAGACTCGCGATCACTCGCCGCGTCGTGCGGTCAGGCGTCATCAATACGAGCTCGAGACCCCGGAGTGCCATCGCCACTTCGTACTTGAAGCCCCGATTTCCGTGTGTAGGTTCGCGGCCCCATTCAGGGAGGAGTTCCACACCATGTTCAAGAACCTCATCGCCGTCTCACTTTTCGCCGTCGTCGCCGTCGGTTGTGCCCACGGCCAGCGCTCGTACATCGACCCCACCGCGCAGATGAACCCCGAGCCCGCTGCCATGTGGTCGCGCCCTCAGGAAGTCGGCTACACGCTGGGCGAGCGCATCCAGGGTGAAGCGGCGATCAACTGTCTGTTCATGTTCATCTGCTGGGGCGCCGAAGACGGCGGCATCGGCAGCGCCTTCGCGGGCATCATCGGCGCGCTCACCGGCCAGTCGGCTCCTTCTGATCCGCTCGTGCGTGCGGCGGCCGCCGGGGCGGTGCTCTCGGCCCCCACTGAGACCGACGGCATCTTCGTGCTCAACCACGAGACCGACTCGTTCAACATCTTCCTCTACTCGCGTCGTTCGGCGCGCGTCATCGGCAAGGCCGTGCGCCTGCACCCCATCGGCGAAGTCAGCCAGGAGCGCGCGGACAAGGTTCGCAACCTCAAGGCGATGTCGGGGTCGAACATTCACCTCACCGGCTTCCCGATGCCGTAATTCAGCCGAGCTGATTTTCAGCCGCTGAATCGAATGGGGCAGGGTCCACGGTGGACCTTGCCCCTTTTGCTTTTCGGCTCAGAGCCCGCCGGGGCCCAGGCACACCGAGTTGCCGTTCTCCGTGCGGCAGGTGTACCCGCCGCGGCAGTCCGCGTCCTTCGTGCACAGCCTCAAACAACCGGCGGTGTCGTTGTCGATCACCCGGGAAACGCAGGCGCTGCCAGCGGGGCACGCGGTGCCGCCCACGGTGCAGGTGAGCGTGCACAGGCCTCCCGGTGAGAAGTCGCGGTTGAGGCAGACCCCGGGCCCACAGTCCGAGGCGACCGTGCAGGGGTCACCGACGACCGGGCCGCACGCGAAGAGACTCAAGGCCATCACGAACGTGAGCAGTCGAATCCGCATGGCGCGATTAGAGTCGTTTTCGTGACTCACGACGAATTGATTGGTGGCGGTTTCCTCCTCGAGCCCATCGGCCACCGGCCGGTGATGGCACCCGAGTTCTTTTCACCCGAGCAGCGCGCGCTCTACGAGACGGCTCGGCGCTTCAGCATCGAAGAAGTCTTGCCGCGCGCCGATCGCATCGAAAAGAAAGACTTCGCGTTGCTGCGTGAGCTGCTGCGCAAGGCCGGCGAGCTCGGCCTGCTGGGCATCGACATCGAAGAGGCCTACGGCGGCTTCGGGCTGGACAAGACCACCACGCTCGTCGTCGCCGAAGCGAAGAGCCTGCTGGGCAGCTGGTCGGTCACCTTCGCGGCGCACACCTGCATCGGCACCTTGCCCATCGCCTGGTTCGGCACGCACGAGCAGAAGCAGAAGTACCTGCCCACGTTGGCGACGGGTGAGAAGGTCGCAGCCTACGCGCTGACTGAGGCGGGCTCGGGCAGTGACGCGCTGGGCGCCAAGACGCGCGCGGTGAAGAGCGCCGACGGTACGCACTACCTGCTCACGGGCAGCAAGCAGTACATCACCAACGCCGGTTTCGCCGACGTCTTCATCGTCTTCGCGAAGGTCGATGGCACGCAGTTCAGCTGCTTCATCGTCGACCGCGACACGCCGGGGCTCACCGTCGGGCCCGAAGAACACAAGATGGGCATTCGCGGCTCGTCGACGTGCCCGCTCATTCTCGAAGACGCGCGCGTTCCGGTGGGCAACCTGCTCGGTGAGATCGGCCGCGGCCACAAGATCGCCTTCAACATCTTGAACCTGGGCCGGCTCAAGCTGGGCGCGGGCGTCATCGGCGCGATGAAGCTGCACCTCGCCGGCGCGTGCACGTACACGAGCGATCGAAAGCAGTTCGACACGCCTCTCATTCGGTTCGGCCTGACGCGCGAGAAGCTCGCCCGCATGCTCACTCACACGTACGCGGTCGAGTCGATGGCGTACCGCACCTCGGGGCTCATCGACGAGAAGGTCGAGAAGGGCACCGCGCTGCTCGCGGCCATCGAAGAGTTCGCGGTCGAAGCGAGCATCTTGAAGATCCTCGGCAGCGAATACTTCGGCCAGCTCGTCGACGACGGCGTGCAACTGCACGGCGGTGCGGGCTTCATCGAGGAGTACCCCATCGAGCGCGCGTACCGCGACTCGCGCATCAACCGCATCTTCGAGGGCACCAACGAGATCAACCGGCTGCTCATCGGCGGCACGTTGCTCAAGCGCGCCATGAAGGGCGTGTTGCCGCTCTTCGACACGGTGGGTACGCCTTCTTCGGAAGACGCGAACGTCGAGAACCTCAAGCGCCTCGCACGGCTCACCCTGCAGGTCGCGGTGGAAGCGCATGGCCCCCAGCTGGAAAAGCACCAGGGCGTGCTCGCCTGCGTCGCCGACCTCGTGATGGATGCGTTCGCCCTCGACGCGATGACCGCGCGCAACCGGCAGCTGGCGAAGAGCAAGACGCTCGAGCCGTGGCGCGTGGCGGCGGTGCAGCGTTTCTCGAACGACGCTCATGGCCGGGCCTTGGTGTCGGCCCGCCGTGCGATGTCGGCGTGCGTGCAGGGCAAGGCGCTCGAGACGCGGCTGGCTGAAGCGAGCGCGTTGATCGTCTGGCAGCCGCTCGATGCCGAGGTGCTCGATGAGACCCTGGCCTCTGCGGTCGAAGCAGCGCGCGGCTACCCCTCCTTGAGCTGAAAAAGCACCACGGGCGGTGCAGCGAAGGTTCGCCGCACGGCCCGCTGGTCTGGGGCGACCTCACGGTCTGAATCGACCTCCTCGTATCCGACCAGAACCGGAGGGTTGTCTGCTGGCGCGTGAAGTGCAGTGCGGAGGGTAGAGAAATGCCCGCCTGGAGCGCGTTCATGACCCCGACCGTCGTAATTGTTGATGACTCGAATACGATTCGCATGCTGCTGAAGATGGAGCTGGCCAAGCATGGCTTCCAGATCGTGGCCGAGGCCGCCAGCGGCGCCAAGATCTTCCCACTCTACGAACAGCATCGCCCGACGCTGATGATGTTGGACATCATCCTCCCAGACATGGACGGAGTGACGGCTGCCCAGGCGGTGCTGCAGAAATACCCCGAAGCGATGATTGCGATGTGCAGCTCGCTGACAGCCAGGGACAAGGTCCTCGCTGCCCGCGCGGCTGGAGTGAAACACTTCATCCTCAAGCCGTTCTCCGCCGACCGGATCGCCCTGATGGCCAACATGGTGCTCAACCGAGTCGCTCTGCCCGCGCCGATGGCGGTGAACTCATGATCTGCTGCGCACGCTGCCACGCCGAGAACGACGACAGCCGGCGGTACTGCGGTGCTTGCGGTGTGGGGTTGATCCGCTGGTGTACTGGCTGCTCGTTCAAGAACCGCGTCACCGACGCCTACTGCGGGGGCTGCGGCGCGCAGCTCGGTGAAGGGCCCGCGGCCCAACCTCTCGATCGGCCCACCGCAAAGGCGCCCGCAGTGGAGGCGGCTCCTCCGCCGCTGAAGACCACCACTCCAGCCGGGCTGTTGAGCCTGGTTGATATTCGGGCGCTGATGGCTCCGAAGCCGGCGCCCGCCGCTCCGACCAAACCTGCCACCGGCAAAGTCTCGCAGTCCGAGCTTGATGCGCTCTTCGGTGAGCCGTGATCTCCGCTCTGAGCGCACGTCGAGGCCCCTCATCATGACCGCACTGGCAATGGAGAAGTCGGTCGCGCTCTCACTGCTCAAGCGGTGCGGCGAGCTGCCGCTGGCGACCCTCAAGGCGGCTGGGTTCCAAAGCGTCGAGGCAGTCGCTCAGTGCGTCGCGGACCAGCTCAAGCTTCCGCGAATCGACCTGGACGGCATCGAGATGGTGGCCTCGTTCGCGAAGGTCATCCCGCAAGCGATGGCAGAGCGGCACCGCGTGGTTCCGGTCTTCGTCTCTCCTGATGAAATCACCGTCGCGACCGCCGACCCTTCGCGCATCGAGCTGTTCGACTTTCTTGCGCACGAGCTGCAGCGGGCCGTGGTCGTGGTCGTGTGCTCGCCCCTCGAGATCGCCCGCGCGTGCAAGCGCCTGTACCAGCCGCTCGAGACGGTCCCGAACGACGAGATCGCCCCCGAGGTGTCGCCGGAGGACGCGCTGCAGGCGGTTCCGTTCGTCAACCAGCTCATCTTCAACGGCGTGGAAATGCGGGCCAGCGACATCCACATCGAGGCCGGCGAGAAAGAGAGCTGCATCCGCTATCGCGTCGACGGTATTTTGCAGGTCGCCGAGACGATTCCGGCCGAACGTCACGTGGCGATCGTCTCGCGCATCAAGGTGATGGCGGGGCTCGACATCTCAGAGCGCCAGAGCCCCCAGGATGGTCGGATCAAGCTGCGGCGCGCGAAAGGGGACATCGACCTTCGGGTCTCGATTCTGCCGACCTACTTCGGCGAGAAGGTCTGCTGCCGCATTCTCGACAACTCGAAGGCGTGCCTGCCGCTGTCCGAGCTTGGCTTCGACGAAGAACAGCTGGCGGTCTTCGAGCGGCTCGTGCGGGTGCCCTTCGGGCTGTTGTTGGTGACAGGCCCCACTGGCAGCGGCAAGAGCACCACGCTCTACGGGGCGCTCAACACCGTGCGCAGCCCCGAGATCAACATCGTCTCAGTCGAGGATCCCGTCGAGTACCAGCTGCCGGGGATCAACCAGGTTCAAGTCAACCCGAAGCGCGGGATGACGTTCGCCAACGCGCTGCGCTCGATCCTTCGGCAGGATCCGAACGTGGTGCTGATCGGTGAGATTCGCGACCATGAAACGGGCGTCATTGCTGCCGAAGCCGCGCTCACCGGCCATTTGGTGATGGCTTCGATGCACACCAACGACGCGACGAGCGCGATCACCCGAATGACCGAGATGGGCATCGAGCCGTACCTGGTGGCGCCGGCGCTGGTGGGGGTGATCGCTCAGCGACTGATGCGGAAGATCTGCAGCGACTGCGTCGAGCAGTACGACGCCAGTGAGCCCGAGCTCATCGCGCTTGGGCTCGACAGCCTTCCTCCTGAGCTGCGCTTGTCGCGCGGGCGGGGGTGCGACCGGTGCCAGAAGACGGGCTACCGCGGCCGCACGGCGATTCGCGAAATTCTCGAGATGTCCCAGCCGCTTCGACTGGCAATTGGAAAGGGCGCCCAGGCTGACGAGCTCCGCGTGTTGGCGGCTGCCGATGGCTTCAAGTCGATGCGGGTCCAGGCGTTGAAGCGTCTCTTCGCTGGGCTGACGAGCGCACAAGAAGTCATCCGCGTCACAAAGAGCACATGAACAAGCCAATCAAAGCCGAGGTCGTCAATGCGTTCGTCTCGTCACTGCGAGAGATTTTTCTGGCGTCGACCGGCATCGAGAGCGAGCTGGCACCGCTGAACGTCGCGACCAGCGGCCCACCGGCGCCGAACATGTTGGTGAGCATTCAGATCACCGGCGGGGTGCAGGGCCCTGCGATCTGCAGCTTCGAGCCGGGCGTTGCCCGTGAGATCGCCGGCCGGATGCTCGCGACCGAGGTGGAGCCAGAGTTCGATTCGCCCGAATGCCGCGACGCGCTGGGCGAGCTGGCGAACATCATCATCGGGAACGCGACCGGAACGTTGTTGGACGAGGGGTATCAGGTCGAGCTGTCCCTGCCGACGACTGCGCTCGCCTCGACGCCCGAGTTGCTGGATCAACGCAGCATCAAGGTGTCTTTGAACACACGCTCGGGTCAGGTGAGCATGCTGCTGTGCCTGACCCAGAGCTGAGGCCGGGTTCCGCATCTCGGTAGAGCCCGCAGTCGAAGCGCAGCGCAGCACACTCAGGCGAGCTGCAGCACGCTCACGCCCAGGCTCAACGGGAAGAACGCCTTCGGCCCCGGCCCGAGTGGGTTGAAGACGATGCCATCGACGCCCGCGCGCGGGAGCAGCTCGAACAACGCCCTCGCGCCCAGGTGCTCGACCCGCATCTGCGGCGATTGAGTGAGCACGCGCTCGAAGCTGTCGGGCGAGGTGAAGACCATCGCGGGGTTCTTGTAGCCGCCCAGTCCCTGCGCGGTCGCCACCGCGTCGTTCGGATGCACGAGGATGGTGAAGGCCTCGAAGGTGCGCAGCGCGGCATGCAGCCCGTCCTTCGACAAGGATGGGTTGGCGAGCAGCGTCTCCAGACGAACCGCGCGGCCCCACAAACGCGCGAGCGGGATCGCCTCGGCGCTGACGAACCAGAAGTGTTCCAGCGTGCCGCCTGGGTTCACCTTCAGCTTGAGCGGCTGGTTCGACGGCAGCGCGCAGAACAGCTCGATGCCGCTGACCGGCGTGACGAAGCTGCCCATCGGTTGTTGGGCGACCACGTCGAGACACGACTCGTCGGTGAACACGTACAGCTCGCCCGCGGGAGGCCCGCCCCTGGTGCTGAGCATGACGATGCGATCGAACTCACTGCGGCCAATCGTCGGCGCGAACGAGATCGGCACGAAATAGTCAGGGTGTGAAGCGAGCGCGCGCATCACCTCGTGGGTGCTCGCCTGCCGGGCGGCAAAACGCTCGAGGGTCGTCAGGGCCTTCGACATGCGCCGACGTTCGCACTGCGGCTCCATCTGCGCCAACATGCACTTCATGTTGCTGAGCTTCATTCTGTGCGCAGCCCCGCTCTGGCCGGCCCCGACGGCAACCCCGATCGAAGGTTGTCAGGCCGCTGCGTGCACCGAGCTGCGCAGTCAGAAGATCTGCAAGTGCGTTCCTTCCGGCGGGGAAGCGCGGCCCGGCGTGGTGCTCGAAGGCCCCGGCAAACGCCACCTCGAGTGGGACGTGCGGTCCTTCAACGGAGAGGTGACCGACTTCGTGGTGCAGAGCGTCGATCTCGATGGTGACTCGAAGCCCGAGCTGCTCGTGGCGAGCCGGGCCTCGGAGTCGAGCGGCATGCCCGTACGCGACTGGGAGCTGGCCATCGTCGACGGCGAGACCGACACGGTGATGCACCTGCTGGCGCAGGACTGGGGCCCCGACGCGCTCTCATCGGAACGCACGTTGCTGCTCACCGAGTGGGCGATGAACGCCGGGCAGATCGTCTTCACGGGCCGCGAGTACGTCTATGAGCACGGCCGGCTCGAGGCTTCCGGTGCGCCGGTGCGACGACGCGTGCTCAACGGCGTCTTCGAGAAGGAGCGATTGGCGATCAACTCGCCGCTCCGCACGCTCACGCCACGCGCGTTCCTTTCCCACCCCTCGACGAAGGGCGGCACCGACGTGGTCCCGAAGATCGCTTCGGCCGTGCAGGTGATGGGCGTGGCGAGGGAAGAGCCGTGGCTGCAGCTCCACGTGCAGGGCGCCAACGGCAAGCTGCAGATGTTGTCCGGTGACGTGGAAGGCAAGGCCACGCTGCGGCTGGGTGATTCGCAGCGCAAGCGGCTCTTCCCGCTCGGCTACGCGCCCGCTGATGCAGAGACCTGGCTGCTCGGCCGCAAGGTCTGGCAGGCCGACGGCCAGGTGTGGATCGAGTGAGTTTCAGGGCCCGTCGAACCAGCGGCGCTTCAACTCTTCGAGAAATTCTCGGGTGATGAACGAGCCCGAATCAGAGCCCACCACCGCGTTGACCCCGCAGACCGGGCACAGCGCCGTGGCGTTGTCGTCGACCCAGCTGGTGATCGCGGTCGGCTCGAAGATCGAGAGGCAGTGAAAACAACCGCACCGGCTGCTGCGAAGCACCTGGGCGCGATGGTTGGCGGCGGCTGCGTGAAGCGAAGGGCTCTTCAAGGCTTGACGTTCGCATCCGTACCGAAGGTGACGCGGGCGATCCACGGAGGCGTGGGCAGCGCCTTGAGCGTGAGCAGATCGTTGAGCAGCTGGGAGACCTGGGCGTTCAACGCGCCGAAGGCCACGCCCACGCGAGGCGGCATGGTGTCGCTGGCGCGGGTCGAGACGGCCCACACCACCTGGCCCGGCACGCTGAGCACCCCGGTGGTCAGCTTCATCTGGATCAAGAAGGCCACGCCCACCTTGATGTGGCGGGGCAGGGTGTCTGCTTCGACGTCGATGCCCACGCCCCCCGCGCTGATGTCGCGCAGCCGGTAGGTCGGCGCTTCGGGCCGATTCTCGGTCGCGCGCACGTGCAGGGGAATGCGGGGGGCCTTCCGTTTCTTGTCGAACTGGGAGGTCTCGAAGATCCGTTTGATCACGCCATCGAGCCCGAGCCGGTTCTTGGGCGGCTCGTAGCGGATGTGCAGGACGAACTGCCCCGGAGCGGTCTCGGTGACGGAGAGTACGGTGCCGTGCACCTCGACTGGATCACCGACGCCGGGTGAGCGGAGCTCGAAGACGAACTTCGTTCCCACCGGCAAAGCCTTCTTCGTCTCGATCCGGACGCCGCCCCGGCCGACACTCTTCGTCAGCTCCCCCAAGAGGGATTCCGGAGACTTGTAGGCGACCTTGAGCCGGACCGGCGTCACAAGTGCCAGTTCTTACGCGATCACCCGCCCCCTGATCCCGCTTTCTTGACCCTGCCGAAAAGCGCCCCTATTTTCGCGGCTCAAGTGGCAGAAAGTGGTATCGAGCGGATCTAAATCCCTCGTGGTGGTGGATCAGGGCAGACGGGTGGATCGGTTGGCTTTCCCGCGCAGTTGTTCAACGAAAACGGAGCGAGCGAGACGTGTTCCGTGGCGTCTTCGAACATCAGATCGACGCCAAGGGGCGAACGAGCTTCCCGGTGAAGCTCCGCGACACGCTCGTCGGCAGCTACGACGATCGGTTGATCGTCACGACCGCGCTCGATCAGTGTCTCCACTGCTACCCCGTGCGCGAGTGGGAGCAGTTCGAGACGGCCCTGGCAAGGCGCAACCCCATGGAGCCCGGCGTCAAGGCGTTGCTCCGGCTCTACGTGGCCAGCGCCCAGGAGCTGCAGCTCGACAAGTTGGGGCGGGTGCTCATTCCCCCGCAGCTGCGCGCGTACGCGGGCCTCGAGAAGGATCTCGTGTGGGCCGGCATGGTGAAGGTGATCGAGCTCTGGTCACGCGACGGTTGGGCCAAGGCGCAGGAAGAGGCCCGCCACGAGGCCGACTCGGCCGACGTGATGCGCGTGCTGACCGAGCTTCGGCAGGGCTGATTTTTCAAACTTTCTTTCGAGGGGAAAACGAGTGAGCGAGCTGGCGAATCAGGCAGTCACGAAGCAGTTGAACCGCGCTACAGAAACGTCGCGCATCATGACCATGGTGCTCGAGGGTGAGCTCGATCGAGCTGACGTCCAGGACATCACCGACATGCTGGCGAGGAAGACGCTCGAAGGCGTCGTGGACATCGTCATCGACTTCGAGGACGTCACGCACTTCGACTACCGCGGGGTCAAGCCCCTGGTGCGCCGCGCCGAGACGCTTCGCGAGCTGGGCGGCGACATCAAGCTGTCCGGCATGTCGCCCTACCTGCACGCGATCTTCCGCAGCGCCGGTGCTCACGACAGCTTCGATTACTTCTCGCAATCGGAAGAGGCCGTGCGCTCCTTCGATCGCGGTGTCCTGCTCTACGGGTGAGCGCGTTCGTTCACCAGACGGTGCTCCTCGCGGAGACCGTGGCGTTGCTCGAGCCCTCGGAGGGCCGTGTGATCATCGATGGAACTCTGGGCGGCGGCGGACACACGGAGGCGCTCCTCTCGCGCGGCGCCCGTGTGTTCGGCATCGACCGTGATCCACGCGCGCTCGAGGCGGCCTCCGCCCGGCTGGCCCGGTTCGGCGAGCTGTTCACCCCCGTGCGCGGCGAGTTTGGTGACGCAGCCTCATTGGTTCCCGGCCCGGTCGATGGGTTTCTCCTCGATCTCGGAGTCAGCTCCCCGCAGCTCGACGTGGCAGAGCGTGGCTTCAGCTTCATGAATGACGGCCCTCTCGACATGCGCATGTCGGATGACGGCGAGACCGCCGCCGAGCTGATCGCGCGCCTGCCTGAGAACGAGCTGGCCGACGTGCTCTATCAATACGCGGACGAGCGTCATTCCCGGGGCATCGCGCGCGAGCTCAAAGCCCGTAAGCCGAAGACCACGCGTGAAGCCGTCGACGCGATCAAGGCAGGCATGCCGCGCAAGGCCTGGCCCAAAGACCTTCACGTGGCGACCCGCACGTTCCAGGCGCTGCGCGTCGCGGTCAATCGTGAGCTCGAGCAGTTGGAAAATGCGCTCGCGTCGATCCCCTCGCTGCTCAAGGTCGGGGGCAGGGCTGCGATCATCAGCTTTCACTCGCTCGAAGATCGGCCCGTCAAACACGCCTTCCGCGCGTTGTGCGGCGAGGCGCCTGACGAGACCCCGAAGGGGTTGCCGATCACCCGCGTGCAGCGCGCCGACTTCAAGGCCTTGAGCCGCAAACCCATCGTCGCCTCTGAAGAAGAGGCTGAAGCAAACCCCCGGTCCCGCAGCGCCAAGCTGCGTGGCGTGGAGAAGATCTCATGAGCGTCGTCCTCGAAGCGCGCAACAAGGGCGGGCTGTCCTTCGCCGTCATCCTGCTGGAGATCCTCCCGGCGGCGCTGGCGGTGCTGCTGATCTCGACCGTCGGCGTGGTGCACGTCACCTCGCGCGTGATGGTGGTCAAGCTCGGCTACGAGCTCTCGCGCCTCGATCAGACGAGCAACGAGCTGCAGCGCGAGAACGACGCGCTGGCCGTCGAGCTCGCCACGCTCACCTCGCCCGCCAAGCTCGCGCCGCTCGCCCGCGAGCAGCTCAAGATGCAGGTGCCCACGGTCGTCATCGCGGTGAAGAAGAACTGAATGCGTGACTTGAAGAACCTGCAGCCGATGGACCCCCCCTCGAAGTGGATGCGCGTGCGCGTGTTCCTCCTGGGCGCGGTGTTCTTCACGTTGCTCGTCGGCGTGCTCGCGCGCGCCACCAATCTTCAGGTCAACCAGAAGGATCGCCTCAAGGCCTACGCCGAAGATCAATACGTGCGCGCAATGGAGATCCCCGCGCGGCGCGGTGAGATCGTCGATCGCCGCGGCGTGAAGCTGGCCTCGTCCGTCGAGGTCGACTCGGTGTGGAGCGACCCTTCGATGTTGCCCGACGTGCGCGCGGCCTCACGCCAGCTCGCCAAGGTGCTCGGCATCGACGGCAAGGAACTGCAGGAGCGGCTCGAGAAGGGCCGCCGCTTCGCGTGGGTCAAGCGCCAGGTCACCGACGGTGAAGCTGCCCGCGTGAAGGCGCTGGGGCTGCCGGGCATCGGCTTCGCCAAAGAGCCGCGCCGCTTCTACCCGCAGCGCGAGCTGGCCGCGCACGTGGTCGGCCTGGTGGGCACCGACAGCCATGGCCTCGATGGGCTCGAGCTGAGCTTCGAAGACGAGCTGTCGGGCGAGCGCGTGAAGCGGGCCGGGTTTCGTGACGCGAAGGGCCGCAAGCTGCTCACCAACGGTGTCGATGAATCGCAGAGCAGCGAAGGCGCCAACCTCACGCTGACCATCGACTCGACGCTCCAATATGTGACGGAGCGGGCGCTCGAGAAGGCGGTCATCGACGCGAAGGCCGTCGCGGGCACGGCGGTGGTGCTCAACCCTCGTACGGGTGAGCTGCTCGCGTTGGCCAACTGGCCTCGCTTCAACCCCAACTCACCTCGCGGCTCGGACAGCGATGCGTTTCGCAACCGCGCTGCCAGCGATGCGTTCGAGCCGGGCTCGACCTTCAAGTCGTTCGTGATCGCCTCGGCGCTCGATCGCGGCATCATCACCGAGAGCTCTGAGTTCGACTGCGAGAAGGGCTCGTTCCCCATCGGCCGCAACGTGGTGCACGACACGCACCCGCACGGCCTGCTGCAGCCGCGCGGCATCCTGCAGGTGTCCTCGAACATCGGCGTGACCAAGGTCGCCCAGAAGATGGGCCGCGACAAGCTGGTCGAGACCTACAAGAGCTTCGGCTTCGGTGAGCGTTTCGGCCTCGGCCTGCCCGGTGAGGGCAAGGGCGCCATTCCGTTTCCGCGGGCCGAGATCGCGCTCGCGACCCAGAGCTTCGGCCAGGGCATCAGCGCCACCGCGGTGCAGATCGCCGCGGGCTACGGCGCGCTCGCCAACGATGGCGTGCTGATGAAGCCGTACCTCGTCGCGAAGGTGGTCGACGCCGATGGCGTGGTGCTGCTCGAGAACAAGCCGGTCGCCCTGCGCCGGGCGGTCAGCGTGAAGGCTGCGCGCAGCGTCGTCTCGATGCTGGAGTCGGTGGTGGAGCAGGGGGGGACCGCCCCGCGTGCCCGCATGGACGAGTACCGGGTGGCCGGCAAGACGGGCACCGCGCAGAAGGTCGATCCGATCGCGCGTGGGTACTCCGACAAACGCATCGCCAGCTTCGTGGGCATCGTGCCGGCCGAAGATCCGCGCGCCGT
>JBKJSE010000060.1:0-32856 GCA_046595925.1 Archangium sp.
GCCGACGGCATCGGCGCGTCGACGGAAGAGACCATGAAGGTGTGCGGCACGCTGATGGCGCAGGGCCAGGTCGTGCGTCGCGGCCTCAAGTACTTCGTTGCATGAGGGACAGTCCGATGGATCCAATTCTCTACACGCCCAAAGAAACGGCCGACCTTCTCGGCATCACCACCAAGGTGCTCTCGGCCGCCTTGAAGAAGGACACGTACACCCCTGAGGACGCGTGGGAGCTGCGCGGCAAGCTGCAGCGCGAACCGCCTGCGCTGGGCGGCACGCGCAAGCAGCTCTTCCTCAACTTCAAGGGCGGCACGGGCAAGACCTCGCTGTCCACCAGCTACGCCTGGCGCATGGCCGAGATGGGCTACGGCGTGCTGCTCATCGATCTCGACAGCCAGGGTCACGCGACCAAGTGCCTGGGCTTCGAAGGCGAAGACTTCGACCGCACGCTGCTCGACGTGCTGGTGAAGAAGACGCCCATCTCGCAGGTGGTGCAGAAGTCGGCGTTGCCCAACCTCGACTTCGTGCCCTCGAACCTCACCATGTCGACGGTCGACCTCGCGCTGATGCCGATGGCCGGCCGCGAGTTCAAGCTCAAGAACGCGCTCAAGGAAGTCGAAGCGCACTACGACTTCATCATCTTCGACGCGCCGCCTTCGTTCGGCCTGCTCAACCTCAACGCGCTGATGGCCGCCGACGATCTCATCGTGCCGGTGCTCGCCGACTTCCTCTCGTTTCACGGCCTCAAGCTGCTGTTCGAGACCGTCAACTCGCTCGAGGAAGATCTCGGTCACGTGCTCGATCACGTGTTCATCGTGGTCAACAGCTTCAACGCGACCTTCAAGCTCGCGAAGGAAGCGCTCGAGGCGCTCAAGCAGCACTACCCCGAGTTCTTGATGCCGCAGGTGATTCGTCAGTGCACCCGCTTCGCCCAGGCGTCCAGCGAAGGCATGCCCATCTTCCGCTTCGACCGCGACAGCAAGGGCGCAAACGACGTGCAGAAGCTGATCGATGAAGTGCTCGGCCGGCTGCAGGTTTCCATCGCCGCGAAGGCCGCGGCCCACACCCAGGCCAAGAGCGCGTGAGCAACTTCAACAAGTTTTCTGGAGGAACACCGATGAAGAAGTCATTCGACGCGAACGTGAGCCGGGCCAAGCCCCGCGTGCGGTTGGGCTCGCTGATGACCCAGAGCGCGCTGTCGGCCGCGACGGTCGAGTCGCTCGCTCAGCAGGTCGCTCATGAAGACGCGCCGGTCATTCCGTCGGTCGAGTCGATGGACCTGGGCTCGGCGCTCAAGCTGCGCGCGCAGGCCCGCGCGGCCCGGAGCTCGGCCGCTGAGATGCTGCACGAAGCGATCGGTTCGCCTGCCGATGAGGTGAGCGCACGCCACACGTGGGCGGCCCCGGTTCATGAGGAGCCGGAGGCCCCGTTCGTTGCCGAGCAGCCCCAGGCGTACGTGGCTGCGCCGGTCGCGTTCGTCGAGCCTGCTCCTGCGCCCCGTGCGCACGCTGAGCCGCCCCCCGCGGTGACGGAGGTGCAGACGGCGCCGGCGCCGAACTTCGAGGCTGAGACGATCGAACGGCGAGAGCGCCTGCGTGAGCGGCTCAAGGCCGTGCGCGAGAACCCGCGCCCCGAGCCGCTGCCCGACACCGTCGCCGAAGCGGGCGTGCTCGCTGTCGAGCGCATCTCGGCGCTGCAGTCGGAGCTCACCAAGGCGCGCGCGATGAACCTCGCGCTCGCGCAGGATCTCGAGGCGGCGCGCCGTCAGGCTGAGCGCGCGACCGAAGAAGCGCGGCTGCGCATGGACGAGGCCAAGCGGCTGTCGAGCGAGATGAATGGGCGCGTGACGCTGCTCTCCGAACTCGAGCGTGAGCTGGAGTCGCTCGAGGGTGAGCGCAACGAGTCGCTGCTGGCCCTGCAGGAGTCGAGGCAGGTGCTCGAGCTTCGTGAGCGTGAGAAGCACGAGCTGGTGGAGATCGTCGCGAAGAAAGACCAGGAGATCGACGACAGCCTCGCGGAAGAAGAGCGGCTGGCGGCAGAGCTCGAGGTCGCTCAGGAGACGATGGGCTCGTTGCGCCGCAGCTCGGACGCGCTCAAGGGCGAGCGCGATACGTTGGCTCGCCAGGTCTCTGAGCTGACGCGTGAACGGGCGGAGCTGCTGGAAGCGCGCAAGGCCCTCGAGGCCGTGCACCGCGCGTTGTCGTCTGCCTCGATGCGCTGATTCCCGGCTCCCTCTCCCTTTGGGAGACTGGTGAAATAGGTCCCCCACCGGTCACCCCTCGACTTCGCTCGGGGGGAACGGTGCTGTTCCTTAGGAGCGAAGTCGAGGGGTCACCTGCCGCGCGGCGCAGAGGTAGCATCTCGACTGCGCTCGATGCGAACGGTGGGTCTGTGCCTTCGGACGAAATCGCCGGCGAAGCCGGTCCCTTGCTCGGGAGGAACGGTGTTCGCTCGTATTGTCGAAGGCTTCTTCAACACCCTCTTTGGGAGAGGGTCGGGGGCGGAGCGCATTTTCGCTTTCGCTTTTTCTAAAACGTCTCAGTGACCCGTCGTTGCCACGCGCAGTCTTCCGGCCGCATCGCTCGCAGGCTCTTGATCGACTCACCGAGCGCGCCGTTCGCAGCCTCCAACGCCGCCTCACAGCCGATCGCGTCCTTCGCTTCCTGCGCGCTCCCGAAGCGCTTCGATAATTCCCCGAACGTCAGCGTCAGCGCCGTGAGGACCTTCGGTGCCTCAGCGACGAACCGATCCGTCACCCGCTGGAACCGCTCGGTGGTCGCGTTCCACCGCGCCGTCGCGGTCTGCAGTTGCCGAACTGGCTTGAGCTCTTCCAGCGCATCACGCCGCACCAGCGCCTCACGCAGCGGCCTGTCGTCGAGCATCTCCACCTGCTCCCGCACCAACGTCGGCCGGCCCACGAATGCAGAGAGCACCGCGAGCAACCGCGTCGGCTCCGGTGCTCCCCGCTCGGAAGGCGCGATGCCGCGCATCATGTGACCCGCCTCGAGCCAGTCACCTTCCGCCAGCGCCTTCGCCACCCCGCTCAGATCGCCCAACGTGCCGGGCCGGTATTTGAGATCGAGATCCGTCACCGCCGCGGCGCAGCTCCCACAGCGACCGCCGACCATCAACACCGTCACCGCACCTGAGCTCGCCCGCACCTCGAGCAGCACCGGCGTGAACGCCTCGACGTGCAGCTTCAACTTCGCGGGCCTCTGACCCGGCGAGGTGGCGAGAATGGTGTGTTCACCCTCGAGCAGCGCGGAACCAGGCGCTGCCCCGTCGATGAGCAGGGTCACGGTCGGCGCCACCACCAACTGCAGCGGGGCGGCCGCGGACTCAGGCAAGACGGCCGCGGGTAAGAGCGTCGCGTCAGGACAGCTCACGGGCGTGGGTGTTTGGGCCGCCGCCGGCTTGAACGTTCGCAATGCCAACGCGCCCGCCAGGCCCAGGGCGATCACCGTGGCGATTGCGATGAGCCAGCGCATCGCGCCATCCTCACACATCACTCACCCTGACCCGAAGAGACCGTGAAGCAGGGCCCCCCGAGCAGAGAGTCGAGGGGTCACTTGAAGAGCAAAGCCGAGGTAGTCCCTCGACTTCGCTCGGGATGCACGGTGTGTGCTCTCTCGTTCGATCAACCTTGCGAAATGAGTCGACGCTCCCGAAGGGAGAGGGGACCTCGACTCACGTGGGCGTCTTCGCCGCCACGGCCTCGGTGCTGCGCCGCCAGCCGTAGCCATCGGCGAGATCGCCGCGATCCTTCGCCTCCGCGCGGGCCAGGTGCAGCGGCCCCGGCAAGGTGCCGAACGGAATGCCCCGCCCGGTGATCGCCGCCGGGTGCTGCCGCAAGAACGTCTCGAGCAACCGCAACACGCCGGGCTCATCTTGCGTGCCCACGTCGATCATCGCCGAATCAGCGCGCTCGAAGTCGTGCGGTGAGTTCGACACGTAGAGAGAGAAGCGCAGCTGATCAGCCCACTTGCTCGCGCACGCCTCGACCAGCGCCGGCGCGGCTTCGTACGTCACGGGAAGGAACAACTTCGCGTAGCCATGCCCCACCACGCAGCCGCCCTGACCGCCGTAGAGCGAGAACCGATGCGGGTGCAGGTTCTCTCTGGCGCGCGGAAGACGCAGCGCCACCACGTCGCCTGCCTTCGCGTCGGCGGGCACGTACTGCCCCGGCTCGTCGACGAACAAGGTCAGCTTGCCATCGCTCACGAAGGCCCAGTCGAGCCCGGTGCGCACCAGGCGAAACGACCAATCCCACCCCGTCGCGCCCTGCGTGCACGCGGTCAGGTGCGCCACGAAGCCCGAGTCACCCGAGGCGCGGTTGAGCTCGGGGCCTTCGCCTTGCCGCAGCTTGAACCTTCGAGCATGAAACCAACGCACCTTCGGGTCGGTCGAGGCGGCGGTCATCGCTTCACCTCGCCCCACAACACCGACGGCCATTCTTTGGGCGAGCCCAGCATCTCGAGCGCGTGCTTCGAGACGCCCAACGCGCGCGCGTCGAGCACCTGCTCGTAGTGCGTGATGCCGTACACCGAGATGAGCAACGCCGTGCCGATCCACCGCACCACGCGCTCCTGAAAATCACCGTCGGGCTTGAAGCTCGGCTCGCGCGCCCGCGCGTACGCGGTGATCAGCTCGTGCGCGAAACCCTCGAGCACCGGCCGCCCCAGGACCTCGCTGCGATGTTCGGGGGCCAGCCAGCCCAGCACGTAGTCGGACAACAGGCTGCCCAGGTCGCGAGCAGGGTCGCCCCAGAACGAGAGCTCCCAGTCGAGGAACACCACCGTGGCCGCGCCCTTGTTGGCTCTGGCCACGCGCAGCAGGTTGGCCTGGCGCAGGTCGCCGTGCAGCAGCGCGTTCTCACTCTCCCTCAGCTGCTGCGCCGAGAGCGCCTGCAGCCCCACCATCGCCTGCCCGTCGGCCTGCACCTTGGCGAAGAAGTCGATGCCCGCGCTCGAGAGGCGCGCATAGAAATCTGGGCGCATGCGCAGGAAACACTCGAGCAGATCCGACTCGTCGCGAAACGCATCGGCCAGCGCGTAGTGCGAGCGGCCTTCGCGGCTCATGCGGTGCAGAAAGCCCAGCGCGTTGCCCACCTGCGCTGCGAGCCCGTCAGGGTAGTCGCCCGAGCGGCGATGAAAGTGGTGGAGCGTCTCTCCGTTGGTGATCCACTCGAGGCCCAACAACCCGTGCGCGGGATCGAACGCGAACACGTGCGGCAGGTGCAGCGGGCTGCGCGGCACGCGCGAGAGGGGTTCCACGCGCTCGAGCACGCTGCCTTCACGCAGCACGCCCACGTTGCCCGGGCCGTCGGCGATCTTCACCAGCACGCGCTTCTTGCCGGTGGTCGCCTTGCACACCACCGTGCGGTTCTTCGAAGGCGGCGGCGAGGTCACTGACGGGTCGCGCACCAGCCCCAGGGCGGCCAGGCGACCATCAAGCTCAGCCTCGGTGAGGGGCGCGCGCATCGAACGAAGCGCTTGTCTGCCGCGCTGGGGCGGTCACTGCAAGCATTCCCTCATCACCGATTCCCACCGGTGACACGCACTCACATTTCCGTGCTGGGACGCTTCAGCTCGCTGCGAGGCGCTTCGGCGCTCTCCAGGAAGTTGAAGTCAGCGGCGGCCGACTTCTCGGCAACAGGCGCAGGCGCGGCGACCGGAGCGGTCTCCACCACGGCGGGCGCCTCAGGCTCGGTCTCGACGACGGCAGCGCGCGCGGGGCGGGCGACGTTCTTCGGAGCGGCCTTCAACCTGGGCAGGGGGAAGAGCTCTTCGAACACGCGGGGCGCCACCGGAGCGGCCACGCGGGGCGCCACCACGGCGACGAGCGGAGCGACCGGCGCGACGGTCTGCTCGGGGTCCTGGGTGGCGAGCATCACCACCACGCCGATGAGCGCGATCGCCGCCCCCACCACGCCGCCGAACACCATCCACACCTTGCGGTTGTTGGCTTGAATCGCAGCGACTTCTTCGGCCGACAGGGTGACCGCGCCTTCAGCGAGCAGGTCAGCCGAGACGGACAACGAGTCGTTCATCACCACCGAGGGCACCACCACCACCGGCTTCGCCTCGACCACGACGGGCGCCGCGGCCAGCAGGCCCTCGGCGCGAACCGCTTCGATCTCCAACGTGGGAATGCGCACCACGTCATGCGCAGGCTCGTTCACTTCATCGAGCGTGTTCGCCTGAACGCTGAGCCTGGCCACGGGCTCGACGGCCTTGAGCTCGAGGCAAGGCATCGGGTCGGTGGCGACCGGCAACTCGGCCAGCTTCACGTCGATGAGCGCGAGCTGCGCCTCGACCTGCACCATCGGCATCTCACGCGTCGGAGCGCGCATCGCCTCGAGCTGCTGCTTCATCAGCGCGTCAGCGGCGGCGATGATTTCGGGCGGGAGCTTCACGGCTTGCAGCTCGGGCACGGTGGGCATCGAGCTCTGGCCAGGCACGTTCGCGAAGGTGAGGGCCACTTCAGCCGACGAAGGACGCGCCGCGGGATCGGTGGAGACCATGCGGCTCAACATCGCGGCCCAGCGCTCGGGCAACGAGGCGGGCACGCGGGGCACCCACTGGCCCGACGAAATCAGGTTCACCACGCCCAGCGTGGTCGAGGCGGTCGGCAACGGCGCGCCGGCCGACACGCAGAGGATCGCGCCCAGCGCGTAGACGTCACCGGCCTGGCTGGCGCCTTCACCCCGCGCGCGCTCAGGCGAGAGGTACGGCGCGGTCTTGGGCAGGTTCTGCATCAGCCGGTTCTCACCGCGGCGATCGCTCAACCGGTTGGCGATGACGAGCGGCATGTCCCACAGGCTGGCCTTGCCGCCTTCCACCATCAGCACCGAGTCGCGGCTCATCTCGCCGTGCACCACGCCCTGCGCGTGCACGGTGGCCAGCGCGTCAGACAGCTGCGCGGCCAGCTTGAGGAGCAGCTCGGTCTCGAGGCGCTCTTCGCCCCGGGCCGACAGCATCTCGCCGTCGGGAAAGTCGAGGGCCACGAACGCCGAAGCGCCCACCTGGCCGGTCTGCAGAATGCGGGGCAGGGCGTGGTGGGCCGGGAGCTTCTCGCAGGCCTTCACCGCGGCGTCGCCGTTGGCGTCGAGGGGCAGCCAGCGAACCGCCAGGCGCTCTCCCGAGACGGTGTCTTCAGCGCAATCAAGGCGACCAATGCCGTCACAGCGCAGCGCCGCTCGGATTCGGATGCGTGGGTCCAGCTCACCCATGATTTCAGGCCCCTTTTGGTTCGACAGCGCAGCGCTCAGCGCGCCTCGACAATGGCGCCCAGAGACCCACCCCATACCACCCGCGCACCCGCTTGCACACCCCCTCCCAGGGCACCTGAAACCTGGAGGAGACGGGGGCCCCAGACGGCACCATCGAAGCGCAGCACCTCGCTCGTGCTGCCAGTGACGAACGCCCCGTAGACCTCCTGCGGGCCGCGCACGACGAGCGAGGTGAGCCCAGCCTTCGCGGTGAGCGCGGTCCATGCGCCGGTGCTCGCGGTGAAGCTGTAGAACAGGTTGTCGCCCGCCACGAAGGCGCCGCCGGGGCTCAAGCGCGCCGAGGTGAGGGGGCGGAAGGTCACCGGGAACGCCGGGGTCACCGCGCTCCACGTGCCGCCGGCCATGCGAATGACGGTGCCGTCGGCGCCCGCGGCGATCGCCACGCCCGCGACGCAATCGACGCTGAGCAGATCTTTCGTGGTGGGCGAGGCGACCTGCGTGCCTCCCATGCCGGTCACCTTGTAGATGACGCCGCCCGTGCCCACGGCCCAGCCTTCGGTGTCAGAGACGCGGCAGACCGCGTTGAAGACGGTGTTGCTGCGCGAGGTGAGGGTGGTGAAGCCCATCGGCGTGACGCGAATGATGACGCCCAGGTTGGTGCTGGCGGTCTCGCCCACCATCAACAGGCCGGTGCCGTTGCGCGCCTCGAGCGCCTTGATGGACCACGCGCTGGGAGGCCTGCGGAAGTCGAAGGTGCTCGCGGTGGGGCGGCGCACCACCACGTCTCCGAACTTGCTGGCCAACACCAGCGCGCCCAGGTCGTCGATGGAAGCGCCGATGAAGTCTTCCCCGACGTCGAGGGCCTCGTTGGTGATGACGCCGCGGCGGAAGACGTTGTTGAGGTTCTGCGCGCGCCGCACCTCGGCGACCAGCACGCCGTTGGCCTCGTTGGGTGAGAGCGTCTCTTCGCCGAAGTACGTCTCGAGAATGCGCGTCGAGCTGACACCCACGCCGCGCGACAACCGGTAGAGGCCGCCTTCACCGCTCGTGTTGACGTCGGGATCTCGCGACGAGGTGAGCACGAAGAGATCGCGGCCGAGGTTCACGGCCTGCGCGGTGATGCCCACGATGCCATCGCCTGCGAGCGCCGGGCTGGGGTTGACGGCCGAGAAGGTCCCCAGGTTGGAGTGCGTGTCGAGGCTCAGGTCGGCGCTGCCCACCATCGCCAGCGGGTTCAAGTCGGACGCCACGTCGAACGCGCCGCCCACCGCGGTGAAGCCGGGCGCGCCGCTCTGGCTGTGCACGATGAAGGCGGGCGTGCCACCGGAAGCGTTGCGGTAGGCCGCGCACTGCGAGCGCACCGCCCCGCAGGCGCCCACGATGCGTTCACGCAGCGACTCGTCGAGGTACGCGCTGCTGATGGTGTACGGGCCGCTCGAGGAGGGCAGGGCTCCGTTGGTCCACGCGCCTCCGCGCATGCGCCACCAGTCTCCGGTCTCCGAGGCGATCAACACCTCGCCCACGTCACGGCCGCTGACGGCCACGAGGTTGCTGCCCCCGCTGCCCGAGAGCGGCACGTCGGTCACCTGGTTCATCGAGGGGCGCACGTTGAGCACGGTGCGGCCTGCGCCCACGGCGTAAGCGACGGTGCCGCTCACGAACGCGACCTTGTTCAGGTCGTCGGTGCCGGGCGCCGTCAGCTCGGTCCACATCGAGCCATCCCAGCGGGCGATCTTTCCTGCGTTGCCCACGGCGAGAGCTGAGTTGCCCGACGAGCCCGGGGCGATGTCGAGGCCATTGACGGCGAAGTGCAGGCGCGGCCCGGTCTGCGCGAAGACAAGGCTCGCGGTGAGGCACTGACCCAGCGCGCAGCCGTTGGGGCACGCGCTGTCGCTCGAGGCGTAGGTGCACATGCCGGTGCCGGGCGCGCAGGTGCCGGGGGTGGTGAAGGTGCGCCGCGCGGTGCCCACGCAGGTGGCGGCGGGCGGGGTGGTGCAGACCACGCTCATCGTCTGGCAGAGGTCGACACCCTTGCAGACGCCCGCTTCGCAGCCGTTGGGGCAGGTGGTGTCGGTGTTCAGGTAGTTGCACGAGCCGGTCTGACACGTGCCCGTCTGGGCGAAGGTGCGCAGCGTGTTGGCATCGGTGCACGCGGCCGCGGGGGGCGCGACGCAATCAACGCCCGAGCACGCGTCGACGCAGGCGTCTTGCGCGCAGCGGGTGGTGCAGGTGCTGTCGACCGGCGCGTACTGGCACTGGCCGGCCACGCAGCTGCCGGAAAACGTGCGCAGCGTGGTGCCGTTCACGCAGCTGGAAGCGGGCGGGGTGCTGCACACCACTGCGTTGCACGAGGTGTCGAGCGCAGCGGTGCGGCAGACGCCTTCGCGGCAGGTGAAGCCTGCGGGGCACAGATTGCCCACGTCGCAGCGGTAGCCTTCGGGGTCGACCTTGATGCTGGCATCGCACGCCGTCAGCAGGACCACGGAGACCAGCAGCAGCGGTTTGGCGAAGTGATTCATGGGGTCCCCGCGGGCTTCATGCCTGGCTCAGGCATGGAGAAGATGAACATGAGCGCGCCGCCAGCGACAGCAGCCCCCCCCAGTCCGTAGAGAAGATTCGCGCCCACGGCCTTGCCATTGGCTCCGTCCGCCAACGCCTGGGCCTGCGAGACGCTCTGTTGCTTGTTCTGCGACGCGGTGGCGTCGGCCGATGACGCGACCCCCAGGGCGATGCCGCTGGCGAGCGCGGCCAGACCCACTCCGAACACCACGTAGCTGCCGATGCGCAGCGTGCTGGGGCCGGGGCCCACCGCTGAGTCAGCGCCCCTGGCGACGAGCTCGGCAGACAGCGCGTTCTCGAGCGGCACCATGGGCGGCGCGACCGGCTCGAAGGAGATGGTGGTCGTCTTACCGGTGCGAATCTGTACGGACATCTTCTTCGGGCCGCTGGGAAATTCAGCGGTCACTTCGTAGTCGCCGGGCGGCAGGAACCGGGCGACGGGCGGCTCGGGGTAGCGCTGGCCCAGCAGCGTGATGGCGCTGGCGCGCGGCGCATCGAGCTCGAGAAAGCCCAGGCCCTCGGTCTCGACGCGCGCGATGGTGGTGCCGACCTTTTCCGCGACCTCGAGCGTGTCGGGAGCGGCCGGCGCTCGGCGCATGTAGAGGCGGTAATAAAAGGTGGTGTACGGCTCGTCGCCCAGCTTCTCGAAACACTTGGCCAGGTCGTAGGCCACCTCGGGCGTCACGCGCGCGCGATCGGCCTCGCGGAAGCTGGCGATGGCGGCGCCGAAGTCGCCCTTCTGAAAGTGCGCTTCACCGCGTTCGAAGGCGGCCTTGAAGCGCTGCGACTCGGCCTCGCCGGGCATCGGTGCGGCCAACACTGAGACGATGAGGACTGGTAACCACACGGATTGAGGCCCCCACTTCGCAGCTTGGTCAACGGACAACGGGCGTTGCGGCCATTACCCCAGCAGATGAGGGAGAAACAACCACCCTCGGCGCGGATGTAGGCAACCACGTGACAGGGAAGGCGACGTGAGGCAAAGCGGCGCTCCGAGATGGGCTCCTTCGCGCTGCTGCTGTGTTTGCTCGCCACGCCCGGGGTGGATCTCAAGGTCACGCCCGTCGTCGCGCCCGCGTACACGCCGGAGCTCGGCTTTCTGCTGGTCGCAGGTGGCGTCGCGGGGTGGAACGCCAGCGCCCATGCGCCGCGTTCGTCCATCGCGTTGGTCGCAGGTGCGTCGACCGTCGGAGCGTTCCTGACGCAGACGCGGCTCACCTCGTTCTGGATGGAGGATCGCGTTCGGCTCTCGGCCTTCATCGACGTCAGAGATCAGCCTGATCACTATTTCGGCGTGGGCTTCGAGAACGGCTTGACCCGGCCGCAGACCGCACAGACCACGGCGTACCGGCGCACGGCGTGGCTGGTGACTCCGCACCTGCAGGTGCGCATGAAGGAGGGGCTGCCGCTCTTCTTCGGCACGGTGATGGACTTCACCGGCACCTTGTCGCGGCAGCTCTCGGCGGGCGTGGCGGCCGACCCCGACTTTCAGGAGCGCGGGGGCGCGACGGTGATCAACTCGGGCCTGGGTTTCTCGCTCACGTGGGACTCGCGCGATGAGCCGATCAACCCGCGCAAGGGGCTGCTGCTCTCGGCGCAGTGGCTGGGCTACGGCTCGTGGTTCGGCGGCACCACGCAGTGGCAATCACTCACGCTCGACTACCGGCACACCGTCACGTTGTTCCGCGAAGGCAGCACGCTGAACTGGCAGGTGAAGTACCGCACGGCCTGGGGCGGAGCGCCGTGGAGCGATCTCTCGCAGCTGGGCACGCCGTGGGATCTGCGCGCGTATCGCTGGGGCCGGTATCGCGACACGACGGCGGCGTTCGCGGTGGTGGAGTACCGCTTCATGTTTCCGTTTCCCAAAGACACCCTCTGGGCGCGGCTGGGGGCCGCAGCCTGGGTGGGCGTGGGGGCGCTGGGTGAGGGGCCGGTACCTGACGTGACGCAGCCCCTGCCCGCGGTCGGCCTGGGCCTGCGCGTTCGGGTTCAAGATCGCGTCACGGTGCGGTTGGACTTCGGCGTGGGCCGCGACTCGTTCGCCTTCTACTTTCAGTTTCTGGAGGCCTTTTGACGCCGAGCCTCTCGAGGGTTCGGTTGCCGATGCGCGCGGATGGCTCGGTGCGGCTGGGCATCGTGGCCGACACGCACTCGGCTCCCAACGAGCGGGGCCTCGTTCAGCTCGCGGCGCAGAAGCCCGACTTCATCTTGCATGGCGGCGACATCGGCGAGCTCTGGGTGCTCGAGCGGTTGGCAGAGATCGCGCCGGTGCACGCGGTGCGCGGCAACATCGACGTTCGCGCGTCAGACCTTCCCGAGGTGCTCACGCTCGAGCTGGTGCACGAGGAGCGCACGCAGATCACGTTGATGCTCACGCACATCGCGATCTACGGAGCACGCATTCGTGCTGATGCGGCGAAGCGCGCGCGGGCACAGAAGGCGAGCGTGATCATCTGCGGGCATTCGCACGTGCCGTTCATCGGGCAGGAGCGCGGGCTGACGATCTTCAACCCCGGGTCGATGGGGCCGAAGCGGTTTCACCTGCCGATCCTGTTCGGCGCGATGGACTTGAGCCCGACCGCGGTCAGCTTGCGGCACTTCGATTGTGAGACCGGCGCGGTGTGGACGCCGTAGGCGTCACAAGGGATACCAGTACTCCCGGCCATCGTTCGCGCTGAACCTGAACTCCATCACGTGCGGCCACAACGGCGCGCGATTGCCCGCGTTCCACTGCTCCCACGCGACGCTCAATTCCTGAACGCGCTCTGGCTGCGACCTCGAGAGATCGCTCTTCTCACCGGGGTCCGTCTCGAGATCGAACAACGCCGACGTGCCATGCCACGTATCGCGCACCAGCTTCCATCGCCCGTGCCGCACCGCCTGCGCGTACTCCGCGCGCCAGAACAACCACTCATGCGGCGCCGCGTCGTTCTCGCCGCTCAGATACGGAGCGAGATCCACGCCGTCGAGCTGAAGCCCCGCGGGCAACTCTGCGCCGACCGCGGCCGCCACCGTGGCGAAGATGTCGAGCGCAGAGACCGGCTGCTCGTACTGCTTGCCCGCCGGCAATCGTTTCGGCCACCGCATCACCATCGGCACGCGCACGCCGCCTTCGAACAACGTGAACTTTCCCCCCTGCAGGGGCCGGTTGTCGGCGGCGTGCGTGTAGAGCGCGCCGCCGTTGTCCGACAGAAAGATGACCAGCGTGTCGTCCGCCACGCCGGTGCGATCGAGCGCATCGAGCACGCGCGTCACCGACTCATCGAGGCTCGCGATCAGCGCTTTGTAGACCCGCTTGTTCTGATCCGGCTCATCGGCGAAGCGATCGAACAACACCTTCTTCGCCTGGAACGGCGTGTGCGGGTTCTGCATCGGCAGGTAGACGAAGAAGTTCTCTGCGCGGTGCGCCTCGATGAACTTGATCGCTTCGGTGGTGAGCGTGTCGGGCAGATAGCCGTCGTCTTCGAAAGGCACGCCGTTGCGAACGAGCTGCGCGGTGCCGGTGCGCCCCTTGCCCCAGATGAAGCCGTCCGAGACGTCGCCGTGCCGCTGGTTGACGATGTCCGGGCTCTTCAGGTCGGGTTGGTAGAGCGTGTACGCCTCGTAGAACCCGACGTGCGTGCCGAAGCCGCGACGATGCGGGGCCGACGCTTCGTTCCAGCCGAGGTGCCACTTGCCGAACGCGCCCGTCGCATACCCACTGCGCGTGAGCACCTCGGCGAGCGTCACTTCACCGACCGGCAGCCCCTGGCGCTGCACGTCTTCGAGGTCGGGCGCGACGGCACGGTGAAACTGCCAATCACCGCCCGCGATGAAGTGCCGAAACGCGAACGCCTCGAGCGCGTTGCGCGCGTAGCGCTCGTGCGGCTGCCCCTCGTGACCAAAGCGCTGCTGATAGCGGCCGGTGAGCAACGACGCCCGCGAAGGACTGCAGATGGGCGCCGTCACCGACGCCTGCGAAAGCAGCACGCCGCCCGCCGCGAGGCGCTCGAGGCCGGGGGTCTTCACCGCACCACCAGCTGCCAACGAAGTGTCGTTGACCCCGAGATCGTCGGCCAGAATCACCACCACGTTCAGCCGCGGCGCGCGCTTCACCTCACCTTCGACGTACGCGTCGCGCCGCGCCACCGCCGAGGGGTCGGAGACGATTCGATACGCCTCTCCACCGGGCAGACAGCCCGTCAGACAGAACAGGAAAAGCAGGCTCTGGGGTGGGTCGATCGAGACACGCATGGTTCGGAGATTCCTGCCCCAAACGGGGGACTCTCTCTGCAAGGTCGCAGATTAAGCGCTGAAGCCAGAAGTGTGACGGGGGAAAATCAAGGGGCCGCTGTTTGCAGCATGTGCTGGTTGTGGATGACGATTTGCCTGTCGCGCGCGCATTGGAGCGTTGGCTCAAGCGCATCGGCGTGAAGGTGACCCTGCTCGGCAAAGTTGCCGAGTTCGAGCAAGTTTTGGTTCGCGAGCAGCCCAGCCTCATCATCTGCGACTACCTCATGCCGGTGATCGACGGCATCACGCTACTCACCATCGCGCGGCGGGTGGCGCCTTCTGCTCGCCGCTGCCTGCTCTCGGGCTCGTTGGGCCTGGTGACGCAAGCGCAGAGGGCGTCCATCGAACCGTGTGTCTTCCTCGAGAAGCCCTGGGAGCCCGCGACGCTGGCCGACCAGTTGGGCTTGGTGAAGCCGTGACGCCGGACCTGCCGGGTCATCTGCTGCGCAGCGTGCTGCTGTCGATGGAAGCGAGCGGTCACGACACCCCTGCGTTGATCCGGCGGCTGCGCCCGAACATGCTCTCAGCGGCGCGCACGCGCACCAGTTGGGATGAGTTGATCCTGCTGCTCGAGACTTTTTTCTCTCAGCACGGCGTGGGCTCGACGCAGGTCGTGATGCAGGATCTCGCCAGCCGTCACTCTTCGGTGCGACTGGTGGCCGAGCTGCTCGGTTCCCCGCGGTTGACCTACCTCGTGTTGTTGGAGGCGCTGCAGGCGCGGCCGCTCGTGGTGGCGCTGCAGTGGAAGAGCGCTGCTCCCGGCTTGCAGATTCGGCTCGAGCTGCTCAAGGGGTTGCGGCCTTCGCTGGTCTTCTTCCAGTGCTGTGCGTGGTTTCTCGCGTCGATTCCCCGCGTGCGTGGCGGGCTCGACGCACGCATCCACACCACGCGCGTGTCGGAGCGCGAGCTCGACTGCATCATCTTTCCTCCCGACGAATCGGAGCTCACGCTCGCGCACTCCGACAGCAACGTGCGCGCGTTGGCCCGCGAGCTGTTCCGCCTGACCGACGGTACGCCCCAGGCGCCGCGCTCGGTGCCCAGCGTGCAGGGGCTGCAGAGCCGCTTCGAGCTCACCCGCGCCGAGGCCCGCGTGGTGAGGAGGCTCGCTGAAGGCCACAGCATCAAGCGCATCGCCGAGGAGTTTCACGTCAGCCTCGAGACCGCCCGCACGCACGCCAAGCGCGCGATGCAGAAGACCGACACGCACCGGCAGGCCGAGCTCGTCAGCCTCGTGCTCAACGGCGAGCGCTGATGTGCTCCCGCTGCCTTCGGGAGAGGGGCCGGCTGAGGGCGTAGTAGACGCCTCGTGTGCACCTTCTCGTTCTCCTGAGCCTTGCCGCCTCACCGCCCGCGCTGAAAGGCGGCGTGGACACGCATCTGCACCTCACCATGTCGGCTGCCGCCAAGCCGTTCATGAAAGGTGAACCCGGCAAAGGCCCCCTCACCACCACGACCTCCGAGCGGCTGATCAACGGCGTGTCCGCGGAGAATCTCCACGCGACCGGCGTCACCCTCGTCTTCGCCGGGCTCTGGCCACCCCTGCGCATGCGCCCGGGCCGCAGCGCGCTCCAGGAGGCACTGCACCAGGTGCGTGAGCTCGATGACTTCATCGGCCGCCAGCCTGCCTTCGCGCTCGCTTCGAACTCGCACGACGCGCGTCGCATTCTGTCCACCGGTCGCATCGCCGTGCTGCCGCAGCTCGAGGGCGGTGAAGGCATCGAGCGGGTGGAAGACGTCGACGCGCTCTACGCCGCGGGCGTGCGGGTCATCACGGTGGTGCACTTCGTCTCGACCCAGCTCGGCGGCGCAGCGAAGGGCCAGCTGTCGCGCGCGTTGCTGGGCGCTTCACCCGACGGCGCGCTCGAGGCCGAGGGGCTCTCTGCGCTCGGCCGCGAGGTGGTGCTGCGCATGGTGCAGCTGGGCATGGTCATCGACGTCGCGCACGCCAGCGATCGCTTCGTCGGCGACGTGCTCGACCTCACCGAGCCGCTCGGCGTACCCGTCATCGTCTCGCACACCGCGGCGCGCAGCCTGTCGAACGCCGAGCGCAACCTGTCCGATGACCTGGCGCGCAGGGTGGCTGCTTCCGGCGGGCTCATCGGGCTCACCTTGAGCCGCGTGCAGCTCGCCACCGACGTGGGCCACCAGCTCGACGAGCACCACCAGCACGGCACCTGCGACGATCTCGTCGCGCACTGGAAACACCTCGCCGCCATCACCTCGGCCGACACGCTGGTGCTGGGCAGCGACGTGAACGGCTTCATCACCCGGCCCAACCCGGGCGGGCTGTGCCCTCAGGGCGTGCGCAACTACGGCGACCTGAACCAGGTGTGGCGCGCGCTCGAGGTCTCGGGCGTTCCGCGCTCGGCGCTCGACGGTATGGCGCAGAAGCTGCTCGGCCTGGTGGAGCGCGTCGAGAGCCGCGCCGATGAATCAGCCCAGGCCCGCGCGCGCCGCCGCTACGCGCGGGTGCGCGACGAACGCAGCGTGCTCGACGTGCCTTGAGCTCGACGTGCCGCCGGCAAGAACGGCGAGACCAGATGCGCGAGGTAGCTGCGCGCCGACTCTCCGGGGTTGCCCAGCGGCCAGGTCTCTTCGCCTTCGGGCCGGTGGTAGGTGCCGAAGAGCAGATCGGTCCACGGGGCGAGGTTGGCGAAGTTGTGCTTCGTGGCGGTGGTCTCGAGGTGATGCCAGTGGTGCAGCTCGGGCGCGCCGAAGAGCAGCCGCAGCGGGCCCAGCGGCAGGCGCACGTTCGAGTGAATGAAGATCGCCCACAACCCGCGAAACGCGATCAACCCCGCGAGCAGTGAAAGGTCGGTGCCCAGGGCCATGGCCGGCAGGTTGATCGCCAGCTGCGTGAGCAGGCCGTCGACCGGGTGCTCGCGATGCGCGGCGACCCAGTCGAGGTGACGGCTGGAATGGTGAATCGAATGAAAGCGCCACAAGAAGGGCACGCGGTGACTGGCGAGGTGAAACCAGTAGACCGACACGTCGGCGAGCATCACCACCACCAGCGCCTGCAGCGCCCACGGCCACTGGCCAAAGCCGCTGCGCAGTGACGAGGGCACCACCTGAGAAAGCCCGCCGTCCAACTGCGTCAGCAGCCACAACGCGAGCGTGGCCCACACCAGGTACTGGCCGCTCATGAAGGCGAGGTCGGTGATCAGCCGGGGGCGAAACCAGGGCTGGCCCTTGCGCGCGGAGAACAAACGCTCGAGCGGCCAGAACACGGCGGCGAGCAAGACGACCGCGATGCCCAGCGACTGTGCCCGTTCAAGCACGGTGCTCCTTCTCCCTTCGAGGGTGTTGAAGAAGGCTTCGACAATACGAGCGAACTTCGTTCCTCCCGAGCAAGGAACCAGCTTCGCTGGCGATTTCGACCGAAGGAACACACCGGTCCTCCCGGGCGGAGTCGAGGGAGTACTTCTGCCTCGCGCGGCAGGTGACCCCTCGACTTCGCTCGGGGGGAACGGTGCTGTTCCTGAGGAGCGGAGTCGAGGGATTACCTCTGCTTCGCTCGCGAAGTGCCCCCTCGACTCCTATTTCACCAGTCTCCCTTCGGGAGAGGGTTGGGGTGAGGGGAGAGCTCAAGGCGCCTCGTTCTTCAAAAGCTGCTGCTTCACGCCGGGCAGCGACTCGCCACCGAACGATTTGCTGGCGGGAAAGTACGCGGGCTCACCCGCATCACCCAGCGCGCGCGGCCGCCGCACGGGCCCGGCCTTGCTGGCGGGAAAGAACATGCGCTGCCCGGCATCGACGCCGCCATCGACGGGAGGCGTGGCCGCGAGCGCACGCTCACTGACCGCCGTGAGCACGGCGCCGCCCAGGAAGAGCGCAGCGACGACGAGCGAGAGAACCTTCAGCAGTGCTTGCATGAAGGCCCGAGCCTAAACCGTTCCCCGCGTCAGCTGCGACGGCGGCGGCGCGACAGCACCATCAGCAGGCCGAAGCCCGCCATGCTGAACATCGAGCCGTCGACGCTGGTGCAGCCGCAGCTCACGCCGCCCGGAGCCGGTACATCGGTGGGAGCTGCGCCGATGGAGCCCGAGCCACCGTCCGTCACGGTGCCCGCGTTGTTGCTGGGCGGCGCGACATAGGTGAAGCCACCGGCCAGCGTGGTGGCCTGCGCGTCGTCGTTGGTGAGCACCACGTCGACCGCGCCTGCCGCGTGCGCAGGAACCACCGCGCGCGCCAGCACATCGGAGACGATCACCACCTCGGTCGCAGAACCGCCGCCGACCGTGATGCTCGCCCCCGGCGCGAAGCCCGTGCCCGACAGCGTCAGCAGCGTGCCGCCCGTGATGGGCCCGCTGACCGGCGCGACCGCCACCAACGTGGGCGCGCCGCGGGTGAAGGTGAAGCCACCGGTGAGGGTGGCGACGGCGCCGTCGGTGGACACCTGCACGTCGACCACGCCCGGCAGGTGCCTCGGCGTGACCGCGTCGAGCTCGGTGGCGCTGACCAGCGAGACCTGGGTGGCTGCCGTGCCTCCGAAGGAAACCGTGGTGCTCGAACCGAAGCCTGCTCCGGTCAAGCGCACCAGCGTGCCGCCGCCCACGTCGCCCGAGTCGGGTGCCGCCGCAGTCAGGGTGGGAGGCGAGACGAAGCGGAAGCCACCGACGATGGACGCCGACTGGTTGTCGGTGTTGCGCACCGTCACCGTCACCACGCCGACAGGCGCCGTCGGCGTGACTGCGGTCAGCTCGGTCGGGGAGACCAGCGTCACGGTGGGCGAGGCGCGCGTGCCGAAGGCGACCGCGGTGCTGGCGCTGAACCCCGAGCCCGTGAGGGTGACCACCGTGCCGCCCGCGGTCGAGCCGCTGAAAGGCGAGAGCGACGCCAGGGTCGGCGCGCCGTCGAAGGTGAAGCCACCGGCCAACGTGCTGCTCTGGGTGTCAGGGTTGGTGAGCACCACGTCGGCCGGGCCGGCCACGTTGCTGTTGGTGATGGCGGTCGCCGTCGTGGGGTTGACCACCGTCACGGCGAACGCGGGAACCGAGCCCAGACGAACCGTCGCGCCGGCCTGGAAGTTCTGGCCGGTCAGCGTGATGCGCGTGCCGCCCTGCACCGCGCCGTTGGAAGGCGAGATGGAGGTCACGCTCGGGCTGGGCACGTAGCGGAAGGCGCCCACGCGGGTGACCGACTGGAGATCCGCGTTGGTGACCGTGACGTCGGCAGCCCCGTCGGTGCCCGCCGGCGTCACCGCGGTCAGCTGCGTGAGGCTCGTGCGCACCACGGTGGTCGCGGGGTTGCCGCCCACCAGCACGGTGGGCGAGGGCTGGAAGCCGGTGCCCACGATGGTGATGGGCGTGCCACCGCGCGCGAAGCCGGAGCCAGGCGTCACGGAGAGGAGGGTGGGCATCGGGTAGTTGTAGGTGAAGCCGTTCGTCACCACGACTTGCTGCGTATCGGCGTTGACGACGGTGACGTTGACGGGCCCGTCCACCAACGCGGAAGGGGTGATGACCGTCAGCGAGCTGCCGCTGGGGTCGACCACCACGCCCGTGCCAGCGTTGGCGCCGAACCGAACCGCCGCGCCCGTGCGGAACGAGGTGCCTTGCAGGGTGATGGTGCTGCCGCCCGAGGTGAAGCCGCTGCTCGGGGTAATCGAAGTGACTGTCGGAGGCGCGAGGTACGTGAACGCAGAGGCGAGTGAGCCCTCCAGCGCATCGGCGGGGTTCCTCACGATCAGCCGCGCCTGGCCTGCCGCGTGAGCCGGCGTGGTGGCGCGCAGTTGCGTGGAGTTCACCACCACCACGTTGGTGGCGGCCAGCGCCGTCCCGCTCACTTCGAGCGAGACCTCAGCGCCCTGCTTGAAGGACGAACCGCTGACGGTGATGACCGTGGCGCCCGCGGTGGGCCCCGTGGCGGGCGAGACGTCGGTGACGCTCGGGGGGCCGGGGGGCGTGACGTAGAGGTAGCCACCGGTCAGGGTGCTGCCCTGCGCGCCCGGGTTGAGCACCGTGACGTCGACCGCGCCCGCGTTGCCGGGGGGCGTGAGCACCTGAATCGAGTTGGACGTGCGCCCGACCACCGTGGCCGGCGCGCCGCCCACCAGCACCGTGCTGACGCCTGAGAAGTTGCTTCCCGAGAGGGTGAGGCTGACGTTGCCCGAGGTGCTGCCGCTCGCCGGGCTGAGCGAGACCAGAACGGGTGCTCCGATGCCAGCGCCGGGCGTGCAATCTCGGGCGATCGACAAGAGATACGCGCCCGTGCCGGTGGCGGAAGTGCGGCCGACCCGGGCGAAGTAGGTGCCGCTGGTGCGCACCCGGTACACCAGGGACTCCGAGGGCATGAAGGGGGTGGTCGCCGTCAGCGAAGGGGTGGCAGGCACCGTGTTGTCCACGGTGGTGTTGAAGTCGTTGACCGCCACCAGGGCCGGGGCGAACGGCAGGCCGCCATCGGTGGGCTGCTGCACCGCGCGATCGAGCAACTGCAGGCTGTGGTTGCCCGAGGCCGTGTTTCCGCTGCGCGAAGGCTGCGAGTCGAGTGAGAGGTGCACCAGGTCGCCTGCGCGCGCCTCGAAGGCGAACACGTCGACGTCGGCCGGAGAGGTCACGTCACCCGAGAAGTAATTGCTGGCGCCTCCGCTGGCCGAGAGCGGGTGCTCATTGGGCTCGAGCTCGGGCGTGGCTGCGCCGGTCTGCACCACGCTGTAGACGCGGTACGGCTCACGCGGAGAGGTGGTCGAAGCGTAGTTCACCCTCAGGTAGGCCGGCACTCCGGGCGGCAGCGGGGTGCCCGACACGTTGCCGGCGCTGCTGCCGAAGGGCGTGTCGAGATCGCCCAGGTCGAGCTCCAACGTGCTCGTGTCGGTGGTCACCCGCAGGTCGAAGTCGTTCGACGAGAACCCGCCGTTCCCCGAAGCCTGCGCCTCGACCATCGCGAAGACGCGCGAGCCCGCCGGCGGAGTGCCCAGCGAGAAGAAGTCGACATCGGCGCCGGTGGTGGTGATGCCCGCGGTCACCGGGCAGACCAGCGCAGTGGCGGTGGCCGGGGTGTCGTTCGGCTCGAGCTCCAGGTTGCAGCTGGTGACCTCGAGCTCGTAGCTGGCGCCCCCGGTGCTGGCGGTGCCTTCGTCGGCCCAGAGAAAATACTGGGTGCCGTTGTTCAAGGGCACGCAGCTGAGCTCTTCGGCGGCGCTGGTCGAGGTGCCCCCGCGATTGGCGGCGGCGATGCACTGCCCGGGCGCGTAGAGCTGCGGCGGCGTCATGGCCGCCGTGCAGCTGTCGGTCAGGTAGAGCACGCTGTTGATCGAGCTGGTGGGTGCCCCCAGGCGCACGTTGTAGCGGCCGGTGGAAGGCGCGGTGAAGCTGAAGACCACGTCGCGGCCGGGCGCCGCGTTGCTGGCCGCCGTGGTGCTGTGGCCAAAGCCCGTGAAGCAGGTGGGGCCCGCTCCGCCGTCGAGAATGCCGCCCAGCTGAGAGTCGTTGGTGGTCGCCGCGTTGGTGGTGAAGCGCAGCGGGGTGTTCAAGGTCACCGGCGTCGGGGCCGCGCAGGTGTCATTGGTGGGCGCGACGACGGCGTTGACGGAAAGTCCCACGCGAGAGTCTGCGGTGATGGTGGTGAACGACGAGTACGCCGCGATCTGAACGAAATATCGGGTGCCCTGGGTGAGGCTCGCCGCGGGCAGCAACGAAGGTCCGAAGGAGCCGCAGCCCTCGTCGACGCACCCACCCGAGACCGGGGTGAGCGTGGTGCAATCGCCGGTGTACACCTGCATCGAGCTGTCGAAGGTCGTCGCCGCGCAGGTCGACAGTTGGTAGGGCCCGGTGCTCGGGGCCGTGAACGCGTACCAGACCGTTCTGCTCTGGCCCGTGCCCGCGCACGTCATCGGGGCCTCTGCGGCCGCCGCTGCCAGATCGAGACCGCCAATCGTGGGGGAACTGGCGAGGCCGCCATCGGCCAACACCGTGAGCTGAACCGCGTTGGCACAGGTGTCGTTCGCGGGGGCTTGAGCTGCGGCCGTGCCCGCTGCCACCATCGCCAGCACCATCGACGCGCGCGTCATAGAAGAGAAGCTCGACATGAAGACCTCAGTCTGAATTTCAGAGCGCATCAGCGGGGAACGAAACGGTAGGCAGTGAAGGGGCGAATCGACGGCTGGTTCACCGAGATGACCAGGGCCTGCGTGCCAGTCGGGTTCTCCAGCCACGCGGTGGCCGAGGTGCCGCTGGCGTAGTTGCTGGTGGTGCCCGACACCATCGCTCCGTAGTGGTACTCGATGACGCCGCTCTCGAAGAGCTTGGCCTCGAAGTTCAGGTCGTCTGAAGGCGAGCTCGAGCCGAAGCTCAGCGCGCGCCACTGGAAGACCCAGTGCCGCTGCGGCGTGGCCGGGTCTTCGTTGGCCTCGAACTTCTTCCAGAACAGCTCGCTGCGCGGGAGCAACGAGTCGAGGTCGTCCCAGAACACGGCCACCGAGCCCACGTTGGCGGTGGTGCTGGTCACCGAGCGGTTGAAGTCTGTGCTGCTGGTGAAGGTGCCCCACAGCAGGTAGCCGTTGCCGCCCATCGAGACGATGGGGCGCGGTGCTCCAAAGGCCACGGGCGCGGGATCGCCCAGGTTGGGCGCGAGGTTGATGGCGACCGCGAAGGTCTCCGCCAGCGCGCCGTTGAGCAGCGCGGTGCCCGCGTCGCTGATGTCGACGAACTTCGAAGGAATGGCCTGCAGCGTGTAGGGGAAGCCGCAGCCGGGATCGCTGCCGGGCGTGCCGAGCTGCGCAGGCGTCTGGCCGCCGAACGGCGTGGTGGCCGCGCAGGCGACCAGCGCCGGCGGGCCGGTGCTGCCCACCAACGGGCCGGGGTCGACGTTGAGACCCTGGCCGCGGCCGCCATCAGCGGGGCCGCTGTAGTTGAAGCCTGAGCCGGCATCGGACGTGCCGAGGGTGAAGGTGCCCGCGTCTTGCGAGAGCGAGAACCCCGAGGTGCCCCAGGCGAGCGTGACGCCGGCGTCGTCGTTGAGCGCGGGGTCTTCGGTCGTGCCGATGACGGTGGGCACGTTGGGCTGCAGGGTAAAGCCCGGCGGCACCAGGAAGGTGGGGGTGTTGGGGGCGCGCAGCTCCCAGCCCGACAGGTCGAGCGGCGTCGAGGTGCGGTTGAGCACCTCGATGTACTGGCCACCCGGCACCGCGGCGTGCGTGCGGAACATCAGCTCGGTCAGCCCGAGGTCTGCGGGGATGGCGTAGGCCGCGGCCGGCTGTGAGATGAGCGAGTAGAGCTCGCCCTGCTTCACGTAGCCGCCGACGGTGCCGCCCTTCACCACGCGCGTCTCGATGGGGGGCGCGACGGGGCTGAAGAAGTAGAGCGACGAGTTGCTGGTGGGCGCGGCCGGCGCGGTGAGGCCCACCAGGCGCGTCTGATCCTGCACGCCCACGGTGAAGCTGGCCGTGCCGTAGTTCATGGTGCCGTAGTGGAAGGACACCATGCCGCGCTGGTGCACCTTGACCTGGAAGGTGACCGAGGTGCCGGCGGTGGTGCCGATCTGCAGGCCGTCCCACTGCACGATGAGCGACTGCTCGGGCGCGTCGCCCACCACCTCGACGTAGACCGCCGAGTTCGCGATGAGGGTCAGGTCGTCCCAGAAGGGGGCGATCAACCCGTCAGCGCCGGTGCTGCTGGGCAGGGTGGTGGCGTTCGAGCTCACCACGGTCAACGGAGCGCCCCACGCCATCCAGCCTGCGCGCGAGATGGTCAACGAGCCGGTGCGCAGCTGGCCCCAGAGGCGGGTGGAAAAGGGGAGGTCGACCGAGGTCACGTTCGAGCCGGTCTCCAGCACCCGCGCGCCCGTGGCTCGGATGTCTCGGAAGTCGGCCTGCGCGGCCGAGAGCACCTGCAGGTGAGGAAAGCCGTAGAGCAGCGCCCCGCTGGCCGCCGTGTCGAGCGCGACCTTCTGGCCGCTGATCGCCGTGGGGGGAAACTGCGTGAGGGTCGGCGTCGCGCCCGTCACGGTGACCGACGCGGTCGCGTTCACGGCCGGGTTGCCCAGCAGGTTGTCAGCGGCCAGCGTGAAGGTGGTCGTGACGTCGGGGTAGACGGTCGCAGTCCCGCTCTCCGCGGCTTGACCGGTGACCGAGAAGACCGCCTGGCCCTTCGAATCGAGAATGCGCACCCGGCGCGCTTCGGCAGCGGCGAAGGTGAGGGTGACCGGCTGACCTGCCGCCACCGTGGTGGGGCTGGCGCTCAGGGTGGCCGTGGTGGGTACGCCCACCGAGTCGATCAACGCCAGTCGGCTCGCGCGACCGCCGCGGGTGTTGGTGGCGATGAGCTCCACCGAGAAGTCGGCGGCGGGTGAAGCGAAGGCGAAGATGCCCGTCGCCGCCGTCTGCCGCGACGAGGTGCGGTGCACGGTCACGCCGTCGAGCTTGAGCTCGACGCTGTCAGCCGCGCGCGTCTCCCAGCGCACCGAGTAGCTGGCGCCCGAGGCCGCAAAACGCGGCGCGTCGAAGCGGGTGATGGCGATGCCCGTGCCCACGTTCACTTCGAGCACCCGGGTGAAGCGGGTGGTGCCCTTGATGGCGGCGATCTCGTAGGTGACCACGCCGTTGTCGGGCGTGGGCGGCACCACGTCGGCGTAGGTGCCCGACTCGACCTCGGCAGAGGTGGTGGTCGTGTGCAGCTGGCCCCGCGCGCCGCTGCTCACGGTGACGCTGTCGGCGCCCGCGGCAGTCCAGCTCAGGGTGATGGTCTGACCGACCTCGGCCGCGCGCGGCGTGAGCTCGGCGGTCAGCAGCGCTGCCTGCACGGTGACCGTGAGGGTGCGCGCCACGCCATCGGCGGTCAGCGTGTAGGTGGTGTCGAACTTCGGTGAGACGGTGACCGCGCCGCTGGTGCGCTGGCCCCCGATGTCGACTGGCTGGCTGCCCGCGGTGAGGGTGACCACGGTGGCGCCGGGCGCCGACCACACGAGCGTGGTGCTGGCGCCGCCCGCGATGACCGGGGGCAACGCGTTGAACGAGAGCTCGCCCAACTGCTGGCCGGTCAGCGCCACCGAGAGGGCGCGCGCGTCAGAGCCGCCGGCGCCGCGCGCGACCAACACGAACAACGACGGGCCGGAGACGGTGGCCTGGAAGGTGCCATTGACCTGATCGGTCGCCACGCTGAGGTCGCCGGTCGAGGCCTCACGCAGCTCGATGGCCGTGGCGTTGGTGGTCTTCCACGTCAAGGTCACCGTGCCGCCGCTGGGCGACGACGGCGCCGACGTGGTGAACGATTCGATGGTGGGCGGGGGCGGCACCACCGTGGCCGGCTTCTCGGTGCGGCAACCCGCGAAGGTCGCGATCACGGCCACTGAAGCGAAGAAGGAACGAGCGGAGTTCATGGAGTTCCGTGAGGGGCGCATGGGTTACCGGGGGCTGAAGCGAACGCCCGAGTTCGACTGGACGCCGGGCGTGAAGGAGTTGGCGTTGATGACCAGCGCCTGCGTGCCGGTGGGGTTTTCCAGCCAGGTGACGCTGCTGATGCCCGAGCCGTACTGGTTGACGCTGGTGCTGAGCATCAACCCGTAGTGGTACTCGAGGGTGCCGTCGTCGAAGAGCTTCACCTGAAAGTTCAGGTCGTCGAAGTACGAGAAGTTGTTCGAGTGCGCCCAGTGCGTCCACTGCACGACCCAGTGTGCGGCGGGCGCGGCCGGGTCGACGTTGGCCCCCACCCGCTGCGAGTAGACGGCCGCGGTGGTGAAGTCGCCGATGAGGTTGCCGGCGAAGATCGCGGCCACCCCGTTGGCGTCGGTGGTGCTCGGCGAGTTGCTGGTGAAGCTGGAGTTGCTCCCCGCGGTATCGAAGGCCAGGAACCCGTTGGAGGAGACCCGCACCGCCGTCTGCGCTGCGCCAAAGAAGGTGAAGGGCGCGGCCGTGAGCGACACGGTGCCGAACCCTTCGTCGATGCTGCTGAGGGTGACCGGCGTGCCGGTGGTCGAGATGTCGAAGAACCCACCCGGCAGGCGCCGCCACGAATAGCCGAAGCCACAGGAGCCCGCGGTGCCCGGCGTGCCCAGCTGAGGCACCGCCTGGTTGCCGAACGGGGCGATGGCCAGGCAGGTCTGGGAATGCGGTGCGGTGCCGCTGGTGTCGGTGCTCAGCTTGTAGGGCCCAAAGTCGCTCACCAATGCAGAGCCCGGAGTGGGGTTCAACCAGGCCGAGGTGTTCAGGGCGCCGCCGTTGCGCGAGAGCGCCAGAACGCCCGCATCGAGCGAGCCGGTGTCGAGGCCGGTGAGCGCGAACTGCACGCCTGCGTCATCGTTGAGGGCGGGGTCAGTGCTCGCGCCGACCACCAGCACGCCTCGCGCGGGCACCTGGCCTGCGAGCATGACGGAGGTACCGCCATCGGTGGGGCCCAACGCCCAGCCAGTGAGGTCGACGGGCACTTCACGCGAGTTGAAGAGCTCGAACCACTGGCCTGTTGCGCCGACCCCTGCCGCGGGCGCGACCAGGGCTTCGCCCACCGTCAATTCGTTGGCGCGCAACACCGGCCCCACGTCGTGACTGATCAAGACGGTCTGGCCGCCCAGGTTCGCCGCAGCCACCAGGTTGAGCTGGTCGAACACCGGTACGCTGGCCGGGCTCGATTTGGGGCCGAAGAAGGTCAGGCCCATGTTGGCCGTGGGCACGGTGGTCACCACCAGGCCGCTGCCGCCGGTGGGCCCGTTGATGCCCACCTTGCCGGGGCTGGTGAACGTGCCGTACTCGAAGTCGATCTGCCCGGTGCTGTGCAGCTTCACCTGGAAGATCTTGGTCGTGCTGTTGTTCCACTGCACGATGAGCACCTTCTCGTTGCCCGTGGTCGGCTTGACCTGCCAGCGAATGGCGATGCTGAACAGGTCATCCCAGTTGGGGGCGATGGAATACGGCTCCATCTTGGCGCTCGGCAGGTTCACCGGGGTGTAGTTGCGGGGGTTGCTGGGGCCGAACGAGAGATAGCCGTTGGTGTTGACGAAGACGCGCTCGCCGACCACCCGGTCGTAGAAAGGCGCGGAAAAACCGACGGGGTTGATCTCGACCGCGTCGTCGTCGGTGGAGACCAGGGTGACCGGAGTGCCGGTGACGGCGATGTCGTCGAAGCCAGTCGAAGGCGAGCGCACCACCACGTCGGCGTGCGGCAAGCCGGTGATGGTCTGACCGCCCGTCCAGCTCAGCGCCAGTGACTCGCTCGAACGCAGCGTGCCTGCAGGCTGGCTGAGCACGAGCCCGTTGGTGACGGTGACCGTGGCGCTCGCGGTGGCCACGTCACCCGCACCGTTGTCGGCCTCGACGCGGATGACCGAAGTGGTGGCGAAGGTGAAGGTGCCGGGCGCAGTGCCCGTATCAGTCGTGTCGGTGATGCGCGCGAGGGTGGCGTCGAACGGCGAGACGAAGCGCACGTTGCGCACTTCGGTGCCCGACCAGCTCAAGGTCACCGGATCGCCCGGGTTGATGCTCGCAGGCGTCGCCGTCATGGCGATGGTGGGCAGCCCCACCACGTCGACCGGGGCCGATTTGGTTGCCCGGCCACCTCGGCTGTTGAGCGCGATCAACTCGAAGGTGGTGTCGGTGGCCGGCGCGGTGAGTTGCAGGGTGCCTGCCGCCAACGCGCTGGAAGGCGCGCGGTAGAACTCGACGCCATCGGCGGCGATGGAAACGGAGTCGGCCTCGCGGGTGGTCCACGCCAGGGTGACGCCTGCGTCGCTGCCCTGCCGCACGTACTTCGGCGCGGTGAAGGTGAGCACGGCCGGCTGGCCATTGATCGACACCACCAGCGAATCGGTGATCGTCTCTCCTGTGCCGGTGACGGTCAGCTCGTAGGGAAACAGGGCGCCGGGATCGACCGAGGTGGGGAGCACGTCGGCGAAGCTGCCCGAGGCCACGTCGGCGGCGTCCATCTCGTCGACCAGGGTGCCGCGGCCGGGCGCGCTGAGCTTCACGCGGGTGGCGTTCGCGGTGGTCCACGAGAGCGTCACGGTGCTGCCGGCATCAGCCGTGAGGCTCGAGGCGCTGAAGGAAAGAAGGGTGGGGCGCACGGTGACCGTGGTCGTGGCGGTGCGCAGCCCGGCGGTCAGCGTGTACGTGGTGGTGACCTGCGGGTTGACGGTGACTGAGCCCGAAGCCTGCTGGCCCATCACGTCGATGGCCCCGCCAGGAGCGGCCACGACGGTCACCGCCGGCGCGCCCGGAGCAGACCACGCGAGGGTCACGGGCTGACCTGCCGTGATGAGGTTGGGCAGACCGGTGAAGAGCACCGAGCCCGCCGCGGCGCCGACGCGCACCGCGACCACGGCGCTGTCGGACACACCGCGCGCGTTGCGGGCGGTGAAGACGAAGAGCGAGTCACCGGTGATGGCGACGTCGACCTCGCCCGCGTTGCCCGACACGCCGGACACCGAGCCGAGCTTGAGCTCGTCGATCTTCACGGTGGTGGCGTTCTGGGCGCTCCACGTCAGCTTCACGCTGGTGCCGACGGGCACTTCGTACTGCGAGGCGGTGAACGAGAGCACCCGGGGCGCCGGCTCGAGCTCGTCGGGCGGAGGCACGGTGCAGGCGAGGACGAACGAGCTGAGGAAACCGAGCGCAATGCGGGACAACGGGAGAGTGGTCTTCATGGTCGTGTCCACGGCTCAGGGAACGGGGGTGAAGCGCAGGCCGGAGTTCGGCACGATGCTGTTGCTCTGGTTGATGCTCGAGGGCACGGCGATGACGCCGTCGTGGCGCTCGATCCACACGGTGGCTTCCTTGCCCGCCACGCGATCGATGGTGCTCTGCGTGGTGACGGTGGTGCTGATGTTTCCGTAGTGGAACTCGATGACGCCGCTGTCGAGCAGGTGAATCTGCGCGTTGAGGCTGGTGTTGGCGGCGGTGGTTCCGAACAGCCGGTAGTTTTCCCACGAGATGATGGTGCGATCGGTCAGGCGCCACATCGCGTTCTTGCCGGTGTCCCGCACCAGGTCGTCCCAGAAGATGGCCAGCACCCCGTTGGGCTCGCTGGTGGCCACCGCGGCGTTGTTGCTCAGATACGAAGAGGTCAGCGGCGCGCCCAGGGTCATGAAGCCGTTGGTGCTCAGGCTGAACGCGGTGCGGGGCACTCCGAAGTAGGTGAAGGGCGCAGGGAGCGTGCCGTCGCCGTTGCCGTCGTCGCTGCTGATGGTCCCCAGAATCTCAGAGCCGGCAGGCGCGGGCACGAAGCCCCCGGGGATGCTGGTCAGAATGTAGGGCGCGCACGACTCATTGGCCGCGCCCGGCGTGCCGATCGCGCCCAGGGGGCCGAAGGTGACGGTGCGGGTGCAACTGAACGTCTGCCCCGAGGCGACCAGCAACGAGTCGGCCGCGTTGAGCGAGGTGCCCGGCGTGCCGGCGTCCCAGCTGAACTGATTGAGCACCGTGCCCTGCAGCTGCACTCGCAGGCGATCGACCGCGCCCAGCGGAAGATCGGTGGCGACCTGCGTGACCGCTGCGCCGCCGGTGTCGAGCGGGTTGAGCGACTGGCCCAGCAGCAGCAGCCCGCCGGCAGGCACCACGGTGCCCGGGGCGATGACGTAGCCACCGTCGACCGAAGAGCCCGTGCTGTCGACCAGCAGGCCATCGAAGTCGACCGGCACGGTGGCGTTGTTGCGCAGCTCGACCCACTGACCCAGCGCGCTGACCGACGGCTCGGGGAAGGGCATCACCTCGCTGATGGTGACGTCGCCGGGGCCGAAGCTGCGCAGCTCGGCGCTGGCGAGCACGAGGCCCGTCGCCGTGCGGCCGAAGAACTCGACGCGGCGCGAACGGGCTGCCACCAGGTTGAGCATGCCGTCGGCCGGCCCACCCGTGAGGTAGTTGAGCTCGAGGAACGTCGAGGGCACGGTGGTGGTGCTGTTGAAGGTGAACTGCTGCACCAGCGGATACGCGGTGTCTTTGATGCCCACCGTGGCGCTGCTCGCGGCGCCCGTGAGCGTCTGGTAGACGAACGCGATCTGGCCCGTCTCGTAGAGGTGCACCTGGAAGGTGAGCTGCGAGGCCGCGTCGGACGCCAGCTGGAACTTGTCCCACTGAACGACGAGGTAGCGCTCGCCCGTGGTGGCGGTGCGCAGGCCGTAGAGCACCTTCGAGGTCGTGGCCATGCTCAGGTCGTCCCAGAAGGGGGCGATCATCGAGGGGGCAGAGTCGCCGGTCGCGGTGAAGTCGGAGTTCGCCGAGAGCGTACCGGGCGCGCTGAAGGTGATCGCTCCGTTGACCGAGACGAAGAGGTCACGCACCGAGCCCAGGAAGGGGAAGCGGAAGCCAGCGGGCGCAGTGAGGCGCGCAGAGCCGTTGGTGGGGTCGGCGATGATCAGCTCGCTGGCGGCGCTGTCCATCGACAGGTCGACGAAGTTGGCTGAGTTGGGAATCGGGGCGCCGGCCGGGGTGGGCAGGCCGACGGTCTCGAGCACGGCCGCGGGGGCGAGCGTCCAGCTCAGCACCGCGGTGGCGCCGCGCACCACGGGCGTGGGGGTGATGGCGACGGCTGCGCCCTGGAACGTGAAGGGCTTCACGTCGGTCACCACGTCGCCCGCGGCGTTGTACGCCTCGAGCACCAGGCGGCCGCTCGTGGCGGGCGTGAGCACCACGTTGCCCGAGGTGATCTGCGAGGCGGTGGTGATCACCGCGAGGGTCGGCCCGTTCTCGAGCCGAAGCTGCAGGCGCGTCGCGTTGGTGGTGGTCCAGCGCGCGGTGGCGGGATCGCCCAGGGCGGCGATGGTCGAAGGCGCGATGGTGAACGTGCTGATCACCGGCAACGCCACGGGGCGCACGCTGAAGGTGCGTCGGGCCGTCACGCCGCGTTCGTTACGGGCGACCAGCGTGTATTCGGTCTGCGCCGCGGGCGCGGTGAGCATCACCGAGCCGTCATCGACGCGGGCCTGGGCACCGGTGAGGGTGCGAAAGATGGGCAGCCCACCGACGGTGATGCTGACCTGCGACGCGTTGAAGGTCTTCCACGCGACGGCAAACTGCACGCCCGCCGAGACGAACTCGGGCGCGGTGAGCTGATCGATGGTCGGCTCGTCACCGACGACCTCGTTGAGCACGGACGTCACCGTGACGTCGCCCGCCGTGGCGGAGATCACGAACTGGAGCGGCAGGCCATCGGTGACGGCCACGCCGTTGGGCAGGTTCACGGGGAGCACGAAGTCGAACGTGCCGTTGGCCGTGCTCGACGAATCGGTGACGACGGTGAGCTGCCCGAAGGTCATCTCGCTGACCGTGACGCGCTGGGCGCCGGCGGTGGTCCACGAGAGGGTGAGCGTCTCGCTGGGGTGCACGCCATCGGTCGCGGTCAGGGCGGCGGTGCGAATGACGGGGCGAACCTGAATCTGGGCGAGCGCGGTGAGCGGCGGCGTGCCCGGAGCGCCCTGCGCGGTCAGGGTGTACTGCGCGGTGGTGGCTGGGGTGACGGTGACGCTGCCGGTGGTGCCGGTGAGCGGCACTGCCGGCTCGGCGCCCGTCTTCAAGGTGACGGTCGATGCGCCCGGCGCGCCCCAGAGAAGCTGGCCCTGCTCACCGGAGTCGATGGTGGCGGGCACGGCGATGAGAAAGAGATCCTGCAGCGGCTCGTTCACGGCGATCTGCACGAAGGCCGTGTCGCGGCCGCCTGCGCCGGTCGCGCGCAGCACGTAGAAGGCAGAGCGGGTGGGCGCGACGGAAGCAGTGCCGCTGTCGACGGCGCCGTCGAGCTGCACGGCGTTGCCGGAATCGTCGGTGAGCTCGATCTTGGTGGCGCCGGTGGCGGCAAAGGTGAGCGTCACCTGCTCGCCCGGGGCCGTGCGCGTCTTGCTCGCCGTGAACGAATCGATGCGGGGAGCGGACGGTGCGGGCGGGGGCTCGACCACGCGACAGCCGGAGACGATGAGAACACCAAGAACGGCCGCGATGCGGATCTGCATGAAAGCCTCGGAATGTGTTGCGGGCGCGAGCGGGGGACTCGCTGTCAGAATCGAAGCTGCTGAGTAGGTTCGCTCGCCCCCAGAGTCAATGAGGGGCCGTCGGCTGTAGGGAGACTGGAACCAGAGTGCGACACCAGGTCGCTGTCGAACGTCAGGGGGTCGCTTGCCTTGCCGAGGGTTCCCACTCATGAAGAGTGATGACTTCACTGCTGACGTTGATGGCGCTCGTGCTCGGGGCTGACCCCGTTCCCTTCGAACTCCAGGGCAACGAGCTCAAGGTGCCGGGGCCCATCACGTTCGCGACGAACTCCGACAAGCTCAAGCCCGAGAGCGACGCGGTGCTCGAGCACGTGAAGGGCTACCTCGAGGCGAAGTCGTACATCACGCTGTTGCGCGTCGAGACGCACACCGACTCGATGGGTGACGAGCGCGCGAACCAGGCCTTGAGCGAAGAGCGTGCAGCCGCGGTGGTGCAGGCGTTGATCAAGAAGGGCGTCGAGTGTTCGCGGCTGCTCGCGGTGGGTTTCGGTGGCACCAAGCCCATCTCGGCCAACGACACCCCCGAAGGCCGGGCGCTCAATCGCCGCACCGTGTTCGCCAACGCAGCGCTCAAGGGTCGGCCCATCGGCGGTCTGCCGGTCGATGGCGGCGGCAAGGCCCTGCCCCAGAAGTGCAAGTAGGCCCTCGACCAACTCGCGAGAACGCAGCCGGAGCATCCGCACTCCAGCCGAAAACACTTCACCGCTGAACCCACTCTCCGAGCGAGCGGCCGCAGGCACGCCGCTGGCTCCCTCTGCACCCGCCGTGGCGAATCGTCGCCGCGACAGAGAGGAGGACACATGCTCGAGACCGGGAAGATGCTGGCGATCTTTTCCATCAAGCAGGGGCGCAACGGCAGCATCTGGGTGCGCGCCGGCTGGGCGGAAGTGAAT
>JBKJSE010000265.1:0-11012 GCA_046595925.1 Archangium sp.
GCCGAAGCGCATGCGCGGTGGTTTCAATTGTTGGTGAGCTCACCTGCGACGGCCGTGAAAGACGCGGCGATCGTTCAGCACTTCGAGTTCAACCACGAGCACCCCGCGCTGATGAAGAACCTGTTCGGGATCTCGTACGTCGTGCTCAACGAGAAGCTGGGCCTGATGCGCCCCGCTGGTGCCTTCCGCTTCCCCGCGTTCCTCTTCGCTGCGTGGATGTTGCCGTTGATCTTCGGTCTCTCGCGGCGCCTCTTCGGCCAGGGCGCGTCGATCTTCGCGGCGATCTCATTCCTGATCGTGCCGAGGCAGTTCTTCCACAGCCACCTCGCGTGCTTCGACGTGCCCATCGCCACGATGTGGGTGCTGACGGTCTATTGCTTCGTCGAAGCGCTCGAGAAACCGCGCTGGTGGATCTACACGGGCCTCGCGTTCGGTGCGGCGCTGGGAGCCAAACACAACGCCTGGTTCATCCCCGTCACGCTGGTGCCCTTCATTCTCTGGCGCGGCTGGCAGCTCACGAAGAACGCCCCTGAAGCGCGCAACCTCTTCTTCGGCATCAACGGCGTCTTCGTCTTCGGCGGCCTGCTCTACGGCGTGATGGTCGCTGCGATGGGCCCGCAGAAGATCCTCTCGAGCTTCGAGTTCCAGAGCCCGCAGCTGGGGCTCTTCATCATCGTCTGCGCGGTCGGCGCCTGGCTCACGTGGAAGCTGCGCGCGGTGCACCTCGACGCCTTCCGCACGATCGCGCCGCTGGTGGCGATGGCGGTCCTCGGGCCGCTCGTCTTCTACCTGCACTGGCCCTACCTCTGGCACCACCCGGTGGATCGCACGGCCTGGTACCTGTCCTTCCACCTGACCCACAACCACTACACCTGGTACTACCTCGGAGAGCTGCTGCGAGCGCCGCCGTTTCCGCTGCTCTATGTGATCAACCTCACCGCGCTCACCGTACCCACTTCGATCTTCGTGCCGATGGTGCTCGGGTTCATCTGGGTCTTCGTGCGGGCCGCGCGCAACCAGGTGACCAACTTCGAGTGGATCGTGGTGGCGAACGCGGTGATGTCGATCGCGCTCATCAGCCATCCGAACGTGCCGCACTTCGGCGGCGTGAAGCACTGGTTCCCCTCGATGCCGTTTCTGGCGGTGCTCGCCGCGGGCTCGCTGGAGCGCGGCGCGCGTGGCCTCTCGAGCTGGCTTGCTCCGAAGCTGAAGGCCGCCACCGAACCGCGTGTGCTGGCGGTGATGGGCGTGCTGCTCTGCGCGCCAGCACTCATCGCCACGGCGCGCGTCTACGAGTTCGGCACGAGCGCCTACTCGGAACTCGCAGGCGGCGTCCCCGGAGCGGCCTCGCTGGGCATGCAGCGCCAGTACTGGGCGAACAACCTCACCGGCGTGCTGTCGTGGCTCAACGCGAACGCGAAGCAGGGCGAGCGGGTGTACTTCCACGAAAATCACGGCGGGCAGATCCGCGACAACCAGCGCAACGGCATGCTGCGCGCTGACCTCGTGGCGGTCGGCTCACCGAACGAAGCCGAGCTGGCGATTTATCAATACCACCAGGAATTCCGGGAGCAGGAGTTCAACATCTGGCAGGTCTTCGGGACCACCCGGCCGGTCTTCGGGCTGTACCTCGATGAGACGCCGCAGATCGTCATCTACCGGCGCGGGCACAGGTAGGGCTCCGTTCCTCCCGAGCACGGGACCGCTTCGCCGACGATTTCATCCGAAAGAAAACACCGGTCCTCTTGAGAGCAGTCGAGGGAGGACTTATGCCTCGCGCGGCCAGCGCCCCCTCGACTCGGCTCGGGATGACCGGTGGGGTTCTCAATTCCAATTTCGGCCAACCCCATTTCGGCCCACCCTCGCGGGATGAGCGGGCGAGACACCCAGCCGCAGACATGTGAAGGTCGACCGCATGCGTTCACTCCTCATGGTTGGCCTGCTCGTGGCCACCGCAGCTTGTGAGAAGTCTTCGATCGCGACGCCGACCAAGCGCGCCTCCATCGCGCGCACCGGAGGCACGACCTTCGAGATCATTCCGGCAGAGGGCCAGCACGGCTACTGCCTCGCGTACACGGTCTCGCGCAGCGGCCTCACGCGCCAGCTGACGATGTCGCGCAGCAACCAGTCGTACGAGTGCGCCGCGGGTCGGCCCATCGGTGGCCACCCGTACAAGATGCCGCTCAACGAAGGCCCGGTGCGCGTGTTCATCTTTTTCACCAGCCAACCGGTGAACGCAGCCTCGGTCTCCCAGCAGATCCTCGACGCGACCGATCGCCAGGCGCTCACGCTGATGAACATGCGGCTGCCCGGCCAGGCGCACCTCGAGGTCCTCGACTTCACGCCGGAAGAAGACATCGCGCCGCAGGTGGGTGCGCTGGTCGAAGGCGACGCCGGCGTGGTGGACGGCGGTCAGCTCTAATTCCATGCGCTCTGCTCTGATTTTCCTCGCCGCCCTCGCGCTCAGCGGGTGTCCGAAGGAACGACTCAGGGAAAACGGTTGCCGGGAAGACTCCGACTGCGGCTCGCCGACCAGCGCGTACCGCTGCGAAACGCAGACCGGTGTTTGCTACTGCCGCACCGATCAAGCGTGCCCGGGCGCGCAGTTCTGCAACACCGCCGGTTTCTGCCAGGACCGCTCGGGCTGCACCTCGAATCAGGAGTGCGCCGACTCGGCCACCTACTGCGACACCGGGAGCGGCCAGTGCGTGCCCGCGGGTCGCTGCACCTCTGACATTCAGTGCGAGCTGGGCCAGGTCTGCGAGACGAACCGCGGCACCTGTCAGCCCGGCTGCCGACGTGACGGTGACTGCCCGGGTTCGAGCTGCCGCTGCGGCGACGTGCCTTGCGCCTGCACCGGCACCACGCCCGAAGAGCTCGCGCGGTGCACCCTCGGCACCTGCGATCAGAACTTCTGCAGCAACGAGAACTTCTGCCGCTACGGAGAGCTCTGCGGCATTCCCGAAGACGCGGGCGTCACGCGCAACCAGTGCTTCAGCGACTACGACTTCGATCGTCGCCCGTACTGCGCGCGCTGCACTTCAGGCGGCGGCGTCGACACCTGCGGCCGCGGCCCGAACTTCTGCATCACCGACACACGCACCTCTTCGACCTACTGCGGCGCTGATTGCAGCGCAGGCCAGCAGTGCCCACGTGGGTACGGCTGCCGCGACATCCGCGTGGTGTTCACCCGGTGGCAGTGCAACGCGAACCTGGCGTGTCCAGGCGATCCGTCTCTTCCTTGCAGCGCAGACAGTGACTGCCAGCGCGGCGGCAGCTGCGTGAAGCCGCCTGGCCAGACCACGGGCTCGTGCGCCGGTCAGTGCATTCTGCGCGAAGGCGCGGCGTTCGGGTTCTGCAGCTGCCAGGTGAACGAAGACTGCGCGACCGAGAGCTGCAGCATGGGCGAATGCACCATCACCCGCCGCCCGTGCGTGAATGACGATCAATGCCGCACGATTCGCTGCGTGGACTTCGAAGGCATCGGGGCGTGCTTGATCGGTCAAAACTGCACTCCTTCCAATGGGTTGACCTGCATCGAAGTGCAGTAGCCGGCCCGTTTCTCGTCGGGTGAGAAGTGCGCAACCTGCAGTTCCCAGGTGCGACAATGGAGCATGCCCGCAATCGACCGCAACACGTTCGCCCGCTCCCTTGGCAATGGCATCAACCTCAACGCGCCGGGCGTGAAGCAGAAGCTGGAAGCGGCGGGCATCAACGTCGCCGAGCTGCAGGCCAAGGGCGACATCGACAAGGACGGGTGGATCAAGGGCAACGCGGAGCTGGCCCAGGCGTTCAAGGTCACCGACGGCTTCGACAAGAACGGCTCAGCCAACAGCTTCAACAATGCGGGCAAGGCCGGCCAGGTGTTCCAGGCGCTCGTCTCTGCAGCGGGCGGCGTCGTGCCCACGGGCGAAGGCAAGTTCGCCACGAAGATCATGGAAGCCGCTGCCGATCGCGCCTCGAAGCAGGGCACCAACTACGGCTACGACAACGTGCCCACCAGCCCGCTCAAGGGTCTGTCGGGGAACAAGAAGCCGGGCATCTCGCAGCCGGGCTGGCTCAAGGACAACTGGAAGTGCAACCAGTTCGTCGGTGACTCGCTCACGCAGGCCGGCGTGAAGGCGCCGACCTGGGCCATGGCCGACGGCACCGTGCACTACGCCAGCGCCGAGAAGTGGCCGAGCTTCACCAACCTCTTCGAGCGCATCACCGACCCTTCGCAGATGAAGCCGGGCGATATCGTGGTGCGCGACTACCCGTCGACGGGCGACGCCACGGCGCACGTGGAGATCGTCACCAGCGTCGAGCCCTTCAAGTCCATCGGCGCGCACCGCGATGCGGCCTACGAATCGGAAGGCGCGAACTGGGTCGAGGGCGGCACCTACAACCCCGCCAAGCGCAACTTCGCGGTCGGCGGGAACGAGGTCTACATTCTGCGCCCGAAGGCAGCGCTCACGCCGTAACCGGGAAGAGCGCTGCGATTCGTTTCATCAGCTCGGGCGTGAGCTTTTCCACCACCCCGAGCGCCTTCATGTTCTCCGTCACCTGCTCAGGGCGGGTGGCGCCGGTGATCACCGTGGAGACGTGGGGGTTCTTCAGGCACCAGGCAAGCGCGAGCTGCGCGCGGGTGACGCCGAGCTCCTTGGCGATGGGCTCGAGCTGCTTGACCTTGTCGATGATCTCCGTGGTGACCATCTTGTCCTTGAGCCACGCGTAGCTCTGCTGCGCGAAGCGTGAACCCTCGGGAACGCCAGCGTCGTACTTGCCGGACAAGACGCCAGAAGCGAGCGGGCTCCAGATGGTCGAGCCGTAGCCGTACTCGCTGAAGACCTTCTCGTACTCGACCTCGAACCGCGCGCGCGCCAGCAGGCTGTACTGCGGCTGCTCCATCACCGGCGGCGTCAGGCCGTGCTCACGCGCGACCTTGATGGCGGTGATGATCTCGGGCGCGCTCCATTCGCTGGTGCCCCAATAGAAGAGCTTCCCCTGCTTGATGAGGATGTCGAAGGCGCGCACGGTCTCTTCGATCGGCGTGTTGGGATCGGGGCGATGGCAGAACGCGAGGTCGAGGTAGTCGACCTGCCAGCGCTTCAAGGCCTGGTTGAAACCTTCCATCACGTGCTTGTGCGAGAGGCCAACGTCGTTGGGCCCTTCCCCGCCCCAGAAGATCTTGGTGGAGAGCACCAACGATTCACGGCGCCAACCGACCTGCTTGAGCACCCGGCCCATCGAGCGTTCGGCTTCGCCCTTCGCGTACACTTCGGCGCCGTCGAAGAAGTTCACGCCTGCTTCGTAGGCGGCCACCATGCAGACCTTGGCGGCGTCGTCGCCGACCTGCCCGCCGTACGTCACCCACGAGCCGAGGGAGAGCTCGCTGACCTTGAGACCTGTCTTGCCCAAACGCCTGTAGTTCATGCCACCCCTATAATAGAGCCGCGGCGTGCCGCCCCCGAGACCGACGCAGGAACAGCTCGCCCGCTACTCCGAGGCGTTCAACCAGAGCGCGACGCTCGGCCACTTCGGAATGAAGGTGGGGTTTCCAGATCTCGAAACGGTGGAGGTCGTGCTCGATCCCGTGCGCGCCGATCAACGCGGCGGCATGGGCAGCGACGCGGTCAATGGGGGCGTGCTGGCGGCGATGTTCGATCTGGTGATCGGCTGCGCGCCGGCGTTGATCGATCCCACGCGAAGGTCGGCGACCGTGCAGCTGTCGATCAACTTCATGAACGGCGTGCGGGGCGAGCGCATCACCGCGCGCGCTCACGTGACGCGGGCGGGTGAGAAGCTGGTGTTCGCAGCGGCCAGCATCTTCGACGGGGCCGGCCAGGAGTGTGCGTCGGCGACCGGCCTCTCGCGGCTCTCTTCCATTCCGTGGGCCTCGGGTGGCACACCGGCTGTGAACTGACGCGATGACCTTCGAGACGCGCGCTGCCCTGTTTGCGTGGCTCGAGCAGCAAGGCCTCTCGCACGTGGCGCGATTCAATCTCGAGGCGGTTGCGCCTTCGATCGATCCTTCGTTGTGGAAGCAGCTGCGTTCGGTCGGTGCACGGCGGCGGCTCATCGATCTCGGCTGCGATGAATTGATCGCGCGCTCGACGGAGTGGCTCGCGCCTTCACCGCTGAGGGACGTGTTGCCCGGCGTGGTCGCGGCGTTCATCGAGCACGAGCGGCTCGCGGCTGAACGTGCGCGGGGCGAAGTGGCAGAGCGGCTCACCTTGGCCGAAATAGAAACTGAGAACCGCACACCGTTCCTCCCGAGCGGAGTCGAGGAATTACCTCTGCTTCGATCGGCAAGTGCCCCCTCGACTGCGCTCGGGGTGACCGGTGAAGTCCACGCGCGGCTGCTGGAGCTGCGCAAGCGCGTTCCCGATTCTGTCGCTCCGCGGCTCAACGAAGCGTTGCGGGTCGTTGATCTCACCCTCGAGCGCGCGCTGCCCGGCTTCCGCTTCAAGGATCTGCTCCCCACCGAACAGGCGCTGCGATCCGGCGGGGGCTTCGGACGAGCCGAGGTGAAGCTCTCGTTGCTGCCCGGTGCGCTGCGCTTCGATTGCACCTGCGGAATGAGTCCGTGTGTTCACGTGCTCGCGGCGATCGACACGGCCTTGCTGTGGCTGCGGTCTGCGCCGCGGAAGGATCTCGAAGAGCTCGCCCGTCCCGCCTGGCAACGCACGTTGGCGAAGCTCGACCAAGCACTCGCGACGAGTACTCCCGTGACCACGGGTTCGACGGTGCATTGGCGGCTGCACATCACCGAAGAGATCCGAGTCACGGCGTGGGTGGGTGAGCGCCCCGTGAGCCGGAAGGAGTTGCTGCACGAGTACGAGCTGCCGCTCATCGACTCACGGCTCGCACCGCTGCTGCCCGACGACGACGAGCCTGCCTCGCGTGCGCTGCTGGAAGGACTCATCGATCATCCGCGCGCCGTACTGGAGCGGGCGCCCGAGCTCGCCGTGCACCTCGAGCGGGCCCAGGTCGGGCTCGTGGCAGAAGAGCGGCTCGGTTCGGTGATGGTGAGCGCGGGACTGGAAGGCGCCGCGCTTCCGCCCTACCTCGCGGATCGGGTTCGGCGCGCGCGACCGGAAGAGCTGCTCTTCCTGTGGGACGAAGGTCCGCGGAAGCTGACCCTGCTCGACGTAAAGCCTGAGCTTCGGGAGCTGCTCGGCGTGCTGCAGAAGGAGAACGCCGTCTTCCCGCCCGAGAGTCACGGCGCGCTCCTGGAGACGCTCTCGAAGTGGGCGCAGCGCCTGCCCGTCGCGATGCCGCGCAGCGTGCTGGGTGAGTCGGTGCCGCCCACCCTCCTCGCGGTGCTCCGCCTGGAGGCGCGACCCACAGGGGCCGTCGAGCTCGAAGTGCGCGTGCGCCCGCTCCCCGATGCGGCCGCGATGTTGCCGGGCTCCGGCCCGCGTGACGTGCACCTGCGCCGCGGTGAGAAGGCCGTGCATGCAGTGCGTGATCTCAAGGCCGAGGTCGTGTTCGCCGAAGCGCTCTGCAACGAGCTGCCCTTGTCGTCTGCCGAAGTGCTCGAGGACTTTCCCTTTCACTTTCGTTTCGAGCACGCCGAAGACGCGCTGACGCTGGTCGAGGCGTGTTCACGCCGCGCCGTAGTTCCTGAATTGGAGTGGGTGGGCACTCCGCTGCGCAGCCTCGGTGGAACGGGGCCACGCGCGCTCAAGGTCACGGTGAAGAATGACCTCGAGTGGTTCGGAGTGCTCGGCTCGCTCAGCGTCGAAGGCGAACGCGTCGAGCTCGCGCGGCTGTTGGATGCCGCTCGCCGGAAATCGCGCTGGGTGCAGGTCGAGTCACACACCTGGGTCGAGCTCAATGAAGTGCTCCGCCGCCATCTCGAGCGCGTGGCGGATCACGTGCACGTGACGAAGCAGGGAATGCTGGTCGGGCCCGCTGCGACCGAAGCGCTCAAGTCACTCGAGGCCGCAGGCGCCACGCTCGAGGCCGACGCCGCGTGGGAAAAGTTGGCCGAACGAATCGAGGGCGCGCGCAAGCTCGAGCCGAAGCTCCCGCGGGGGCTCAAGGCGAAGCTGCGGCCGTACCAGCTCGAGGGCTATCAGTGGTTGTCACGCCTGGCGGCGATGGGTGCGGGGGCGGTGCTCGCCGACGACATGGGGCTGGGCAAGACCGTGCAGGCGCTGACGCTGCTTCTCTCGCGCGCGGCCCAGGGCCCTGCGCTCGTCGTCGCGCCGACCTCGGTCGCCTTCAACTGGCAGGAAGAGGCTGCGCGGTTTGCGCCTTCGCTCGAGCTGCACCTCTACGCGGACCTCGAGGATCGCGCCCAGAAGCTGGGGCCCGGTGACGTGCTGGTGGTGAGCTACGGGCTGCTCGTGCGTGACGCGAAACAATTGGCCAGCCGGCAGTTCGCCACCGTCGTCTTCGATGAGGCACAGAACCTGAAGAACGCGCACACGCAGCGCTTCCTCGCGGCGAAGGCGCTCAAGGGCGAGTTCCTCGTCGCGTTGTCAGGCACGCCGATCGAGAACCACCTGGGTGAGCTGTGGGCGCTCTTCGCGCTGGTCTTCCCTCCCCTGCTCTCGAAGTGGGAATCGTTCCGCGCGCGTTTCGCCATACCGATCGAGACGCAGACCGACCCGACCGCGGCGCCCGCGCTCGCCCGCATTCTCGAGCCGTTCCTGTTGCGACGGACCAAGGCCGAGGTCGAGACCGAGCTGCCGCTCCGCACCGAAGTGCGCGTGCCGGTGGTGCTCTCTGCGCCTGAGTGGGAGCTCTACGAAGACACCCGCCTGGCCGCGCTCTCCGACCTCGAGACCCGATCGAGCGTCATGAAGGATCAAGAGCGCCGCGTGGAAGTGCTCGCGCTGCTCACCCGGCTGCGCCTGGTCGCCTCACATCCCCGGCTGCACGTGGAGAACTCGCAGGTCGTCTCGTCGAAGCTGAGCCGGTTGATGGAGCTCATCGACGAGCTGCGCGCTGAAGGTCAGCGGGCGCTCGTGTTCAGCCAGTTCACTTCGCACCTCGCGCTGGTGCGGGAAGCGCTCGACGAGCGGCACATCGCGTACGTCGAGCTCGATGGCAGCACGCCTCGCAAGGTGCGCACCGAGCGAGTTCGCGAGTTCCAGGGCGGCACGGCGCCGATCTTCCTGCTCTCGCTCAAGGCGGGCGGCGTGGGCTTGAACCTCACCGCGGCGACGAACGTGATTCACCTCGATCCCTGGTGGAATCCGGCCGTGGAAGACCAGGCGTCCGATCGCGCGCACCGGCTCGGGCAGAAGCGGCCCGTCACCATCTACCGGTTGATCGCCATGGGGACCGTCGAGGAGCAGATGCTCACGCTCCATGAACGCAAGCGCGCGCTGATCGCAGGCGTGCTCAGCGGCAAGAGCCAGGCAGGCAAGCTCGAGACCGACCAGCTCATCGCTTTGTTGCGCGCTTCTCCAACCGCGCGCGAATGAACGCGTCGATCGAGAGGCGCCCCGGCCCGCCCAGCAACACCAGCACTGCGATGCAGCAGTACAGCGCTGCGAGTTCCCAGTTTTCGAACGGGTCGCCCTTCGACAGGTGGAACTGCACGGCGACCAGCATGGTGCAGATGATTCCGAACGAGGCGATCACCGAGAGCAGGCCGACGGCCAGGCCCAGCCCTCCGAAGAACTCGGCGAAGGCGGCGAGGAACTGGAAGACGGCGGGGGGCGGGTTCTGGGCCTTGTCGAGCCAGTGAAACGGATCCTGGATCTTTCCCCAGCCGTGGCCGGCCATCGAGAGCCCTGCGAAGCCGCGCAGCAACAACAGCCCTACCGAAGCCGGGGTGCTCGGCGGTGGTGGAAAAATCATCGTCCTGAAATTCATCAACTCGGCACTTAATCACCACGCCGCGGCGATGCCTGCCTACTCGGTCGAGACGGGGCGCACACTCGGTGGCATCGTGCGGGGCGATGAGTACCGGCGCCCGCGATCCCCTGTCGGACACCCTTCAGCACGAGGTGCCGAAGAAGCCCGCTGCGACGGAGCAGCCGCAGGCGACGGTGATCGTCGTGCAGGGTTCTGATGCGGATCTCGGGGCTCATGCGCGGGTGCTCGCACGTGCGGTGATCGGGCGCGACCCGGCTGCTGAGCTCTCGTTGACGGACCCCGGGGCCTCGAAACAACACGCGGCCATCGAGCAGGTGGAGAGCCATGGTCAGACCGCGTACGTGCTGCACGAGCTCGGCTCGAAGAACGGCACGCTGATCAACGGCAAGCCCGTGACCGGCCCGTTCCCCCTGCGCGATGGAGACAAGATCGCGATCGCCGGAACCGTGTGCCGCTTCGTGCTCGCCGATGCGATCGACGCTGCGTTCCATGCGCAGGTCGACGCGATGCTCTCGACGGATGCGCTGACCGGTCTGCTCGCGTATCGCCGCTTCGATGCGGCGCTCGATGAAGCGCTGCGTACGGCGCAGGCGACGGGCACGCCGCTCACGCTGATGGTGCTCGACCTCGATGGGCTCAAGGCCATCAACGAGAAGTACGGACACGCGATGGGCGCGTTCACCATCGGCCGCGTGGGGCGCTTGCTGGCAGAGGTGCTGGGCGCGAGGGGCGTGGCGACCCGCTTTGGGGGTGACGAGTTCGTCGCGTTTCTCCCCGGGCTCGTCAAAGAGGCAGGCCTTCAGCTCGCCGAAGAGGTCCGGTCGCGCGTCGAGAAAGAGAAGTTCGAGCGTGAAGGTCGCACGGCCGAGGTGACCGTGAGCATCGGCGTCTCCAGCTATCCCGAGCGGGCGCGCGAGCGGAAGGCCCTGTTCGAGGCGGCGGACCGGGCGCTGTACCGCGCGAAGGCCAGGGGAAAGAACCAGGTCGCGTCGTGACCTGGTTCCCCCACCCCCCGTGAAGTCCCTCCTCGACTTCGCTCGGCGAGAACGATGGAGTGAGCCACGATGTTGAAAGTCATTCCCCTCGGGGGCCTGGGCGAAGTCGGCATGAACACCATGGTCCTCGAGCACGCAGGTGAACGCGTGCTGATCGACTGCGGCCTGATGTTCCCCCGCGGAGACCAGCCCGGTGTC
>JBKJSE010000291.1:0-13451 GCA_046595925.1 Archangium sp.
TCGAGGGGTCACCTGCCGCGCGGCGCAGAGGTGGCATCTCGACTGCGCTCGATGCGAACGGTGGGTCTGTTCCTTCGGACGAAATCGCCTGCGAAGCCGGTCCCCTGCTCGGGGGGAACGGTGTTCGCTCGTATTGTCGAAGCCTTCTCCAACACGAGCCGCAACCGAACCTTACGAACGCTCGAACAACGCGCCCGCCCAGGTCAGCCCCGAGCCGACGACGCACATCGCGATCGCATCGCCGAGCTTCTGTGTGCCCCAGTACTCGCTGAGCACCGAAGGCGCGCCCGAAGCGCCGACGTTGCCGCGGCGATCGACGTTGTACAAATGCCGCTCAGGCAACACCTCAGACCGCCGAGCCACATGCTCGAGCATGCGCAAATTCGCCTGGTGTCCGATGAAGCTGAGCTGGTCCGCGGTGCGGCCTTCGCCGCCCTTGAGCCACGCATCGCGCATCACCCCGAACGTCTCACACCCGCGCTTCACGCCGAACTTCTGCACCTCAGCGCCCTGCTGCACGAAGTGGCCGAACCTCGGCACCTTCACCTTGTCGGCGCCCGACGGATCGCCCTTCAAGTACGTGTGGGTGATCTTCCACGGCCCGGGAATGCGAGGCGACACGATGGCCGCGCTCGAGCAATCGCCCCACAGCACGCACGACGAACGCTCCGAATAGTCGACCACGCGGGTCGAGTTCTCCGGGTTCACCACCATGATGAAGTCCGGCAGCTTCTCGGGCCGCATCGCCTCGAGGAAATACAGCTGCGAAGCGAAGCTCGAGCACGCGCTGGAGATGTCGAGCGAAGGCCCGTCGATCCCCAGCTCGGCCGCGATGCGATTGGCCTCAGCCGGAATGCACTCATCGGGGGAGCAGCTGCCCGCCAGCACCATGCCGATGTCGCTGGCCTTCAGCCCTGCCCGCTCGAGCGCCATGCGGCCTGCCTGCGCGCCGGTCTCCGCGTTCGACAGCTCGGCGGCTTCGAGCGCCGCGCGAGGGTCGCGATTCTTCGTGGCGCGGATGTAGTCGAGCGGCAACACGGTGTGCCGGGTCTTGATGCCCACCCGGTCCATGATCCACGCGTCGTTGGTCTCGATGCCCAACGCCTCGAGGAAGGCGTTGTCGATCACATTGGCAGGATGGAAGTGCCCGAGGGCATGAAGATGCAACACGCGGGCGACCTCCGGAGTGACCTGCGAACTACCCAACCACTACGGAGCACCGCCAGCGAAAAGACAGAACATTTGGTCACGCTTTTTCTACAGCTCGCGCCAGAGCACCACGCCGGCCTTGATGCTCGGGTTGGTCCGAGCGTCGTAGTGGAAGACGAGCGTCTGCTTGCCGGGCTTGTGAGTCCACAGGTTGATCCACTCGCCTCCCCGCTGAATGGGCGAGCCGAGGGGTGAACAGGTGGTGAAGGTCGCCCCATCGATCGCGCGGGACAGCTTGGGCCCATTGCAGTTCGACTGCGTGCCGGTGGCAGACCAGGGCGCTGCGATGGACACGCGGCCCGAGGGCTCGATGGTGAGCGCCTGGTAGTAGCGCGTGGAGTGGAATTCGCCGCCGATGGCGTTGCGGGGAATGGCGATGGCTGCCGCCCAGGTCGTGCCCGTGTCGTTCGACTTGAGGTACCAGAGCTCGGTGGCGCCAGCGTCGGCCAGCTTGCGCAGGTGGTAGGCGAGGTGCGGCGTGGTGCCCACGAAGGTGAGCGTGACCGACGGCTCGCGGCCCACCACGGTGAGATCGAGCATGTCGGCCGAAGCGATCGCGGTGGCCGAGTTGCCCGGGCGCCAGAACATCAGGTCAGCCGAGCTGCCGGCCACGTCCTGGAAGAAGGCCACGCCGGGGTTGCCCGCCGAGTCCACTGCCAGTGAGAGCGACTTGCCGCCCGCGACGATCGCGCCGGGGTTCTGCTCCATCAAGGCGCCGGTGCCGGTCTTCTTCCCGTAGTGGACCTCGGTGCCCTGCAGCCAGCCGAGGTGCGTGGCGCCGCCCTGCAGCACCACCGAAGGGTTCGAGACGATCGCCGTATTGCCGGGATCCGAGATGTTCGAGAGCGAGAAGTTCACGCCTTCGTCATCCGAGATCGCCAGGCGCACGGTGTTGTTCTGCGGCTTCACGTAGGCGATGCCGATGCGGCCGCTCTCCGCGTCGCGCGAGATCGAGATCTGCCTGTTCGGGTGCGTGAAGAAACTGCCGCCGATCACTTCGATGGTCTTCATCGGCTCGTACGCCTTCGCCACGCCGTCCCACCGCGTGTAGACGATGCGGTTGTCGTCGTAGTTGAGGTCGCCGTTGGGATCTTCGTAGAGCGCCGCGATCACCGGGTGGCTGAACTGATCGCCGATGGCGGCCACCGAGATGCCGAGCTTCGTCGACATCGCCGCGCCCGCGGGCAGCTCGAGCGCGACCTGCCAGCCGGTGGGCGGATCATCGCCGCGCTGACGGCCGGCATCGATCTCCATGCCGGCGTCTTCTTCCATCCCAGCGTCGAACATCGGCTTGGGGCGGGGCCCGCAGGCGAGCAGACAGATCGAGAACAGGCTGCAGGTAGCGATGCGGAACATGAAGAACTCCTGGGGAAAGACTGACTACCCGGCGGCCTTGATCACTTCGCGGGCAATCACGATGCGCTGAATCTCGCTGGTGCCTTCGTAGATCGTCTGCACGCGAGCGTCACGCAGGTACCGCTCGACGGGGAACTCGTCGATGTAGCCGTAGCCGCCGTGAAGCTGCACCGCGTGATCACACACCCGGTTCGACATCTCGGACGCGTAGAGCTTGGCCATCGAGGCCTCGCGCGTGAAGGGCTGGTGCTTTTCCTTCATCGACGCGGCGCGGAAGGTGAGCAGCTCAGCGGTCTGCTGCTGAGTGGTCATGTCGGCGAGCATGAAGCGCAGCGCCTGAAAGTCGCCGATCGGCTGACCGAAGGCGTGGCGATCTTTCGCGTAGCGCACCGAGGCCTCGATGGCCGCGCGGGCGACCCCGCAGGCCTGCGACGCGATGCCCACGCGGCCGCCATCGAGCGCGACCATGGCCAGCTTGAACCCGTCGCCTTCGCGGGCGAGCAACTGGTCTTCACCGACCTCCATGTTCTCGAACACGAGCGGCACGGTGTTCGAGCCACGCAGGCCCATCTTCTCTTCCGCGCGGCCGATGGTGAGGCCAGGCGTGCCCTTCTCCACCAGGAAACAGGACAGGCCCTTGTTGCCCGCATTCGACGTGCGAGCCCAGACGACCATCACGCCCGCGTACGCGCCAGAGGTGATCCACTGCTTGCTGCCGTTGATGACCCAGCGATCACCCTTCTTCACGGCGTTGGTGCTGCCTGCGCCCGGGTCGCTGCCTGCGTGCGCTTCGGACAGCGCGAACGAGCCGGCGATCGATTCACCGCTGACGAGCTTCGGCACGAAGCGCTTCTTCTGCGCGTCGGTGCCGAACTGGCAGATGAGCTCGGCGCACATGTTGGTCACGCACATGCCGACCGAGGTCGAGGCACACGCGGCTGAGAGCTCGATCACCGCGAGGGCGTAGGAGATCACGCCCGCTTCCGCGCCGCCGTACTCCGCGGGCACGTTGACCCCGAGCAGGCCGAGCTCGCCCATCTGGCGGTAGGCCTCGGCGGGGAAGAGCTCTTCACGATCGGTCTGGCGCGCCTTGGGGGCGACGACTTCACGGGCGAACTTGCGCGCGGTGTCGCGAATGAGGAGCTGGGTCTCGCTGAGATCGAAGTTCATGAGACTTAGTGAACAGCCTTCAGGTTGAACGGGAACTCGATGGGGTGATCCTTCGAGTCGGGCGGCTTGGGGAAGTTCATCGTCGAGAGCACCGCCACCACGCAGTCGTACAGCGCGGGATCCTTCAGCGTGCTGCCCTTGCGATCGACCTTCGCGCTCTTCACCACGCCATCGGGCGTGATGATGAACGAGGTCTTCAGCTTTCCTTCGGGCGCCTTCTTCTTGTCCGAGATGTGATCCTCGTAGCAGCCCTGAATTCGCGGCTGATACGCCATCACCACCTGCTTGATGGAGTCGGCGGTAAAGGGCATCTTGCTCACGTCGGGGCCATCGTTCGGCTTGTCGGTCGCGGCGTCCTTGAGGAGGTTCTTCATGGTGTCGTTCTTCGGCGCGGGGTCCGCGGCGAGCGACAAGGCGATGACGAGGGCAGTGATCATGTTCAGTCCTTGAGGAGGTTGGCGGCGATCACGATGCGCTGAATCTCGCTCGTGCCTTCGTAGATCTCGGTGATGCGCGCGTCGCGAACGTGGCGCTCGGCGTCCATCTCCTTCGAGTAGCCCATGCCCCCGAAGATCTGCAGGGCCTTGTTCGCCACGCGGCTCGACATCTCAGAGGCGTAGAGCTTGGCCATCGCGGACTCATTGGAGTGACGCAGGCCCTTGTCCTTCATCACGGCCGCGCGGTGCACCAGCAGGCGCGCCGCGTCGATCTCGGTGGCCATGTCGGCGAGCATGAACTGGATGGCCTGGTGCTCGCGGATGAACTTGCCGAACGACTTGCGCTCACCTGAGTAGCGCAGCGCCTCTTCGTACGCCGCGCGGGCGATGCCGAGCGCCTGGCTGGCGATGCCGATGCGGCCGCCGTCGAGGGTGGACATCGCGACCTTGAAGCCTTCGCCTTCCTTGCCCAGCAGGTTCTCGGCGGGCACTTCCATGTCTTCGAAGTACATGGTGCAAGACCACGCGGCGCTGATGCCCATCTTCTTGTCGGGCGCCATACGCTTGAAGCCCTTGGTCTCGGTCGGGACGAGGAAGGCCGTGATGCCCCGGTTGCCGGCTTCCTTGTTCGTCATCGTGAAGAGCACGATCGCGTCGGCCTTGGGGCCCACGGTGATCCAGTTCTTCGAGCCGTTGATGATGTAGCGATCGCCCTTCTTCACGGCGACGGTCTGCTGCGCGGCGGCGTCGGAGCCGGCCTGCGGTTCGGTCAGGCCGAAGCAGCCGAGCTTCTGACCGGTGGCGTAGGGCTTGAGGAACTTCTCTTTCTGGGCCTCGGTGCCGAACTTGGAGACCGGGTCGCAGTAGAGCGAGTTGTTCACCGACATGATCACGCCGGTCGAGGCGCAGCCGCGGCTGATCTCTTCCATCGCGAGCGCGTAGCAGACGTTGTCGAGGCCGGCCCCGCCGTACGCTTCAGGCACCGCGATGCCCAGCAGAGAGAGCTCGCCCAGCTTGTTGACCGCGTCGGTCGGCCACTCGTGGTGCTCGTCCCACCGCCGGGCGTTGGGAATGAGCTCGCGGGCAGCGAACTCGCGCGTCATCTTTTGAATGTCCCGCTGGATCTCGGTCGGCTCGAAATTCATGAGGTTGCCCTTATCAACGAGAGGAAACGCCGTACAGCAACTGAAAGCGGAGGCGGTTCGCCGGAACGGCTGACCAGACGGCGAGGAGCGCACCGGGACGCAGCGCCCGAGAAGAAGGGAACTTCATGGACGCTTGAAGTGTCTGCCGCAGTCATGGCGGCCGAGTGGAGCAATTGGTTTGAAACCGAGCCCCAGTGTGCTCGCCACCCACACGTTCCGGCAGGGGCCACGTGCGCTCGGTGCGGGTCGTTTTGCTGTGAAGACTGCCTTTCGCAGGCGTGGTGCGAACCGTGCGCGCTCACCGTGATGAAGGAGCACCTTCCTTCGACCGCGCGTTCGGTCGCGTGGAAGCTGCTCCTGGGGCCGATGTTCTTGATCGGCAGCGCGGCGCTGTGGGTTCAACGCGGCAAGGCGTTGCCGGTCGAGTGGGTCATCTGGATGGTGCCGGTGATCTGTGCGGGGTTCGTGCTTCGTCGATTCTCACCGACCGCCGCGTGGATCGGCGCGATCACCAGCCTCTTGATGTTGGGCTGGCAGGCGTTCTCGATGTTCGCAGAAGGCGCAGAGATGCGACTGGTCGACGTGGGGTTGTTGTCGATCGCTCCCCTGCTCGCGCTGGACGGCGCGTCGCGACTCGGCCGGCTCTACGGTTCGGTCAAGGTGCAGGAAGCGATGAAGCACGCGCTCGCTTGATATCGCAGAACACCTCTACAACCTGCCGCCCACTTGAAGGCTGGCCTGATGCGCCGGCAGTGGCCCGAGTTGGACTCGCGTCTTTCCGTCCGGCGCGAGATCAGTCGAAGGCAGCATCGTCTGCTCGACCGCCAGCTTGATGTCGACGCCGTCTTTTCCCAGCAACGGAAACGACAACGCGAACCGATTCTTGAACGGCACACCGGGAATGCCTACCAACCCCGACGCTTCGAGAATGACCTGCTTCTGCTCGAAGAAGCGCAACGCGACCCGTACCGCCGGCTCGACGTGAAAGCCCGTCGCCTGCAACTGACCAATCGCCATGTGCTGCACGCCCGCGCGGCCGCCTGCCATCACGCTGAACCACGGCAACCGGAGACCAGCGACGAGCGTGTACGCCCCGTCGATCGACATCGCGAGCGGCGTCTCGTCATTGCCATCTTCGAAGTCGCGCTTCTTCGCCGTCGACAGGCCGATGGTGAACCGCAGCCCGAACTCGTCGTGCACCGCAAAGAAGTACCTGAGCCCCAGCATCTCGAGAAAGCTGTAGTGCCCGTCGAAGCCGATCATCGCTCCGACGCGCGCGCCGACGGGCCCCCCATTCTGAATCTCACCGGGCACGAGGCCGATGTGAAAGTCGACGAACTCGTTCGGAGGGTAGATGCCCTCCTTGTACGTTTCGGTCGAGACGCTCACGTCGCGCTCGAAGCCCTTGGCGCGATTGGCCCAGCCATCAACCGCGGGAACGAAGCCGGTGGAGACGTACGCCGCTGACGCAGGCCAGCTCACGTTCGAGGGCTCACCGAGCACAGAGAGGCCCGCCGTCGAGAGCATCGTTTCCACGCGCCCACCGTCGACCCACAGCGCGCCAGCCAGCACCACCTTCGCTTCACTCGATGCGACACCCGAGATGAGCACCGACTGCACGTACGCGTCGATCGCGTCATCCGTTCGGCCCGCTGCAACCGCCTTCGCACCCTTCTCACGAGCGACCGCAGTGCGATGCGCGATGTACGCGGCGAGCAGGTCCTTCTCCACACTCGCGCGTGCCAGCGAAGCGGCTCTCGCCAGCGGCTCTGCACCCGAGAAGCTCGACGACAAGGAGTTCGAAACGGGCGTGCCGGGATCTCCCTGCCTTCGTCCGGGCAAGACGTAGGAAAAGGTATCGGCGCTCGTGCTCTGCTTTTCGTCGAACGAGATACTGAGTACCGGGCCTTCATCGGTTTGGAGCAGGGCCTTCCCCTGCACCGTCGCCTCGAAGACGTGGATGACGGCGGTGTACGAGACCTGCCTCGTCACCTCGGTCTCGATGGTGAACTTCCGCAACTCGTAGACCGGCACTGTCCGATTTTCGTAGTCGGGCACGTCGCACACGCCCTGCCAGACCATGCCCGGCAGTGAGCTGGGTTTGCTGCACTGCTCCTTGTGCGAGCCCACCTGCACGCGCTCGCGGCGAGTACCGACTTCCACGTTGCGTTCTTCGACGCGGGTTTCGATGAACGGGTACTGGGCCGTGCGGCTCTCGGTTCGATCGGGCCTCGTGATGAAGCACGAGTTGACTCGCAGCGTGAGCCGCCCGGGGGTTCCGTTGGCCGGGAACGCACCAGCAAGGGTGTTCGCCACCGAAGCGCAGTCACCCGAAGAGACCGTCTCGGGCTTGAAGGCCAGCGAAGTCCTGGCGCCGAGCGCTTCACGCAAGCGAGCCCGTTCATCTGGCGGGCCACCCAGCGAGAGGGAAAGAGAACGCTGCACGAAGGCGCGGCCACTCGTTCCCAGCTCGCCTGCCCGCTGCGACGACTGCTCCCGCCCCGCCTTTGCGTACGCCGCGAGCCGCTCGTGCAAGACGCCAGGTTCCACGCGGGAAGACCATCGGCCGAGCGTCTCAGCCGCCTGGAAGAACTCGCCCCGGTCGGCTTGCTGCTGAACGAAGGCGAGGGCCTGCGCGAGCGTGTCGGCCCACGCGGCGTCAGCCAGCGCGGTCGCTGCGGGCCCCGCGCTCAGTTCGCGCACTTCGCGGCGAAGCGCATGCGCCTCTTCGAGCTTCGCGACTGCTGCGTCGAGAGGCGTGGGTGAGAATCCGTCCGGCGCGAGCCTGGCGAACGCTGGGTCGAGGCGTGCATCGGTCTCCGGCGGGAAGCCCAGTCGTCGGAACGACGTGCGCCAGCGCAGCAAGAGCTGCAGCCGATCTCGATCGCCCTTCTGCGGGATCGGGGGAAGCCCGACGGCGAGCGCTTCGTCGATGCGCCTGGACATCGCCCCCAGCTGCTCGATGGTCGCCGAGGCGTCGCGCAGCTCGATGAAATGGGTCAGGCGGGCTTCGACCGTCTCCACCATCGAGGCGCTGGGAGGTGCGGGCCACTTTGCCGCGACGAGGTGTTCGCCGATCGCGAGGTCGAGCCGCTTCATCAAGGCTTGTGTTGCATCCTGGGCGCGCGCATCTCTTCGCACTCGCAACAGGGCGCGCACGGCCGCCGGCGCCTCGAGCTTCTGCGCGAGCTTGATGTTCTCCGTGACGATGGGCGACCACTTGCCCTCGACGATGCGCAGGCGCTTGTCGCGCAGCCGCTCGAATTCCCAGTCGATGATCGGGCGCTTTTTCGACGCATCCTCGTACTCGAGGATCGCCCCCTTCTCATCGCCTTGCTTGAGGAGGATGTCTCCCGTGGCTTCGTGAAGGGAGACACAGCTCGCACCACTGACCAGCAACAGCCACAAAACCGGACGCACGGCGGTGATTGTGCCCGAAGCGCGTGAGCAGGCGTGAAGAACCACCCGTCACCCCGCGCACAGCCCCCGGGTCACTTCGAAGTGAGCAGAAGCGGCCGGGCGCGAGGCGGCGCTTGAAGGTCTGCGTTCGGGGTCGAAACGCGCAGGCCTCTCGAATCGCAGAAAGAGGCGCAGGTGACGTGCTGTCAGCTGCCTTTGAACTCAGGCGGACGCTTGGCGATGAACGCGGCCATGCCTTCCTTCTGATCCGCCGAGCCGAACAGCCTCGCGAAGCCGTCGCGCTCGAGGGCGTTGCCGTCCTTGAGCGGCAGATCGGCACCCGCGTCGATCACCCGCTTCGCCTGCGCCACCGCGAGCGGACCACGCTTGGCGATGTTCGCGGCGACCTTGCGGCAGTGAGCCATCAGCTCAGCAGCGGGGAGCACCTCGAGCGCGAGCCCGATCTCTTTGGCCTTCTGAGCGTCGAGCATGTCGCCGGTGAAGATGATCTCCTTCGCGCGCGCGCGACCCACGATGCGGGTCAGCCGCTGCGTGCCGCCGAAGCCGGGAATCACGCCGAGCATCACTTCGGGCTGGCCGAACTTCGCCTTCTCCGACGCGTAGATGAAGTCACACGCCAGGGCGAGCTCAGTACCGCCGCCCAGCGCGAAACCATTCACCGCCGCGATGACCGGAATCGGCAGGTGCTCCAACGAATCGAGCACGCGGTGACCCAGCTCCGCGAACGCCGTCGATTCAGCCTGGGACAGCCCGGCCATCTCGGCGATGTCGGCGCCCGCGACGAACGCCTTCTCACCGCCACCGGTGAGAATCAGCGCACGCGTGGTCTTGTTCTCAGCGACCTGCCCAATCGCGTCGGACAGCTCGGTGAGGACCTGGCGGTTGAGCGCGTTGAGCGCCTTGGGACGATCGATCGTGATGACGGCCAGCGGCCCTTCGAGTTCGAGTTTGACGAAGTCCATGATGTCCCCTCAGTACTTGTAGAAACCGCGCCCCGACTTCTTCCCCAGCCAGCCCGCTTCGACGTACTGCCGCAGCAACGGCGCGGGGCGGTACTTGCTGTCGCCCAGGCCCTTGTGGAGCACCTCGGCGATGGAGAGCACCGTGTCGAGACCGATGAAGTCGGCCAGCGTCAGGGGGCCCATCGGCACGTTGGTGCCACCCTTCATCGCGGCGTCGATGTCTTCGGGGCTGGCGATGCCTTCGGCGAGCACGAAGCACGCCTCGTTGAGCATCGGGATCAAGATGCGGTTGATGATGAAGCCGGGGAAGTCCTTCGAGACGACCGTGGTCTTGCCCATCTTCTCGGCCATCGCGCGGGTCGTCGCGTAGGTCTCGTCGCTGGTCGCCGCCCCGCGGATGATCTCGACGAGCGTCATGATCGGCACCGGGTTCATGAAGTGCATTCCGATCACCGCCTCAGGCCGCTTGGTGGAAGCACCGATGCGGGTGATCGGGATCGACGAGGTGTTGGTCGCCAGCAGGCCGCCCGGGCGCACCACCTGATCGAGATCCTTGAAGATCTTCTTCTTGAGTTCCTCGTTCTCGGTGACCGCTTCGATCGCCGCGTCGACGTTCTTCACATCGAGGATCGCGGTGGCAAGCGACAGGTTCTTGAGCGCGGCGTCCTTCGCGGCCGCGTCGATCTTCGCCTTCTCGACCAGCTTGGAGAGGCCCTTCTCGATACCAGCCTTGCCCTTCGCGAGCGCCGCTTCGGAGACGTCGCTCAACGTGACCTGAAAACCAGCCTGGAGCGCGACCTGCGCGATACCCGCGCCCATCTGCCCGGCGCCAACGACGAGAATGTGATCAAAGCCCCTGGGGGCGACGGCGTCGGGAGAGATAATGGACATGCGCGGCTTTGTAGGTGCCGCGTCAGCCCCGATCAATCAGAAGTCAGCGACTTCAGCTCCAACTCGCATTCGATGTTCCTGCTCCCCGTCGAGAGGAGGCAACGCTCAAACGCGTCCTTCGCCTCATCTCGCCGGCCGCGCATCAACTCGCACCGGCCACGCATCAACCACGCGCGATCGTCGTTCACGTCGAGCGTGGTGGCCCGCTCGAGCGAGATCGCCGCTTCGTCGAACTTCTCCTGAGCCAGCAACGCCGACGCCATGCCCAGGTGCCCTTCGACCAGGTTCGGCTCGCTCTGCAGCAGCAGCCGGAACTGCCGTATCGCTTCTGCGAAGTCCTTTTGCTGCAGGTGCACAGCGCCCAGGTTGCGTCGCGCCTCGAGGTACTCGGGGTTGATGCGCAGCGCCGATTTGAAATAGCTGATCGCCTCGGCGAGGTTGCCCTCTTCCTGCGCCAGGGCGCCCATCGCGTTGAGCGAGCTCATCATGTCGGGGTTCGCGCGCAGGGAGAGCATGTAGAACTTCCTGGCCTTCTTCTTGTCGCCGCGAGACTGGGCGATCAGCCCCTTGTTGTGGAGCGCGTCCCAGTAGCTGGGCTGGTATTCCAGCGCGTGATCGCAGGCGGCGTCGGCTTCATCCAACTGCCCTGCCACGATCAACCGCGCACACAGGGTGTTGTAGTCCTGAGTGATCTGCGTGACGACGATCGGACACCCCGACAGCACCAGCACAAGCAGGTAGCGCACGAACAGATTGTCGGCGAACTCACCCCGCCGGGTGCTTCACGGTTTCTTCATCTCGATCACCACGGTCTCAGACGACCCGGGATCGAAGTCCTGCTGAAAACCCACGGGCGACGTGGCGCTCATCAGCCAGACCATCGCGATCGCCCGGTGCGGCCCCTTCGACAGCGGCACCTTCAAGCTCGGCTCGCCCACGATGCCCGCTTCGAAGAGCTGCTCCTCGCGCTTGAGCAGCTCTGCGTCCTCCCAGACCTGCAGCTCGAGCTTGCGCACTTCCCCGTACGAGACGGGAAAACGCCAGACCAGGGTGCGATCAGTCGGAAGGACACCGAAGAGCCCGGTGCGCCAGAGCAAGAGCGCACCACCGAGCACTGCAGCCATCACGAGCAGCCTGCCAGAGCGATTCTTCACTCCCCTTCAGGCTCCTCGCCCTTCTTCCGCTTCTTCCCCTCGTACGAGGTCTTGAGGTCGCTCACCTTCACCTTGGGGAGCAGCGACGCCGCCTCGCCCTTCACCCGATCGGGCACGAGTCGCACCTCGGCGCGCACCTCGATGGTCATGCCCGCGATCAGCCGCATCATCTCGTCGCGCAGCCGGTCGGACTGCAGCAGCTTGCGCACCTCGTCGGAGACCGTCTTGCCGATCTCGTCCTTGGTCTTCTCGGCCTGCGACAGGAGGAAGCCGAGCGCTTCTTTCGGCAGCTTCAGCTGACCTGCGAGCCGGCGAATGCCCTCTTCCGACATGAAGACGGCGCCGATGCCAGCCCAGGCCATGCGACGCACGAAGTCGGGCACGAAGCCCTTCTTCTCGTCGCCATCGTCTGCATCATCGAGAGGATCGTCAGGAGGGAGATCGTCGGGGCTCATGTGCGTGGCTCCAGTCTGACTCAGGCCGACTGAATCGTCACAGAAGGCGCCGTGCGCGACGCGTTTTCGACCGACACGCGCTGCGCCACCTTCTGGGCGAGCTCCATGAACGACTTGCCTTCGACGCCGTCGGGCTTGCCCACCACGATCGGCAGACCGCGATCGCCACCCACGCGAATCGACAGCTCGAGGGGGATCTCACCGAGGAAGGGGATCTCCATCATCTGGGACGCCTTGCGGCCGCCGCCGGTGTCGAAGATGTGCGTGCCCTTGCCGCAATGCGGGCAGATGAACTGCGACATGTTCTCGATGATCCCCAGGATCGGAATGTTGAGCTTGTCGAACATCTGCTTGGCGCGGATGACGTCGGCCAGCGCCACGTCTTGGGGCGTGGTGACCAGCACCGCGCCTGCGCTCTTGAGCTGCTGCGCGACGGTGAGCGGAATGTCGCCGGTGCCGGGCGGGAGATCGACCACCAGGTAGTCGAGCTCGCCCCAGTTCACGTCGCGAACGAGCTGCATCAGCGCGCCCTGCAGCATGGGGCCACGCCAGATCAGCGCCTGGTCGGCCTCGATCAAAAACCCGATCGACATCACCTTGATGCCGTGGGCCTCGAGCGGCTCGAGCAGCTTGCCGTCTTTGGAGACCGGCTTCTTGTTGAGGCCCGTCATCACGGGAATCGAAGGGCCGTAGAAGTCGGCGTCGAGCAGGCCGACGGTCGCGCCGTGCCGCGCGAGCGCACAAGCGAGGTTGATGGCCACGGTCGACTTGCCCACCCCGCCCTTGCCAGCGCCCACCAGCAGCACGTTCTTCACGTGGGGCAGCAGCTGGTCTTTCGAGGCGCCCTTGGGCTGCGCGCGCACGCGAGCCGACATGTCGATCTGAATGCGCTCGACCCCTGCGACCTTCTTGAGCGCGGTCTCGGCGTCACCCTTGATCTTCTCTTTCAGGGGGCACGCGGGCGTCGTCAGCTCGATGCGGAGCTGCACGAAGCTCCCGTCGATCTTCAGATCCTTGACCATCCCTGCCTTGACGATGTCCTGATTCAAGTCGGGGTCCATCACGGTCGACATCGCCGCGAGAACATCTCGTTCCTGCACGCTCATGGTGGCTCGCTTCCTGTTTTCCGCTAAAGGCCAGCCGTCCAATACGGGCGGGGGCCGCGCTAAGCAAGCGTCCGAACAGTCGGGAGCCGATGAATCACTTCATCTCGGGCATTCTGAAGATCGTCCTCCTGGAGGGCTCGATCGCC
>JBKJSE010000444.1:0-5372 GCA_046595925.1 Archangium sp.
CTTTGCCTGCTGACATGCCCACGGGTCACCTCACTTGAAAAAGTGGCGCTTCACGATGTTCAGGAAGTCGTTGGAAAAGTTCGACATCTCGGTGTCGAAGATCTTGATGCGCGAGACGTACGAGTTGTACGCGATGACCGCTGGGATCGCGGCGAACAGGCCCGCGGCGGTGGCCAGCAGCGCGTTGCCGATGGGCGCCGCGACGGTGGTGATGGTGGCGTTGCCCTTCTCGGCGATCTCGTTGAACGCCCCCAGGATGCCCATCACGGTGCCGAACAAGCCGACGAACGGGGCCGTGCTGCCCACCGTGCCGAGGAACGGAACGTGGGCCTCCAGCGTGGTGATCTCAGCCAGCGCCGCGCGGCTCAACGAGCGCTCGACGTTCTCGATGCCGCCGAGCTTCTCGCTCATGGCCGCTTCGGTGCCGCCCTTCTGCTGAGCGAGCTTGGAGAGCTCTTCGTAGCCCGCGCGAAACACCCGGCTCAGCGGTGACGACTCGAGCTGTTGAGAGGCGGTGTAGATGGCGTCGAGTCGCGACGCCTTCCAGAACGTGTCGAGGAAGGCCACCGACTCTGAGCGGGCCTTGCGAAGCTGCATCGACTTCATGGCGATGAGAGCCCAGCTGTAGGCAGACGCGCCGGCGAGAACGATGAGCACCATCAGCTCGACGCCTGACGCGCTCTTGAGCACGTCGACGTAATTGATCGAGGCAAGCATGGGCAGCGGCGTAACATCCCTGTCGCAGTGCAGCAAGAAACAACCCTGTGGAATCATGGAGTTGGCGTGCCTCCCTGAATAGGGAAGCATGCGTGCCGTACAATCCGCCGACTCCGTTCCGGCCAGCACCACAAACGAGGACACCATGACCGCGCATTCCCGGTTTTTGAGCAGCATCATCGCCGCCGCCGCTCTGATGAGCTCTACCGGCTGTGTTTTTACGACCACGCCGACCGGTACTCCTGGCGACATCACCTTTACCTGGCAGTTCGCCGGGCGTCAGTGTTTCGAGGTGCCTGAGGTCGTGCAGATGGCCGTCTCGATTCCCGGCCAGACGCTGCAGAACAACGGCGTCTACGGTTGCCTCAACGCGAACTCGGCAGGCATCAAGCTGCTCAATTTCCGCGCAGGCACGTACACGTACACAATCTCGGGCCAGAACGCGCAGGGCACGGTCATCTACTCGGCGTCGGGCCGCGTGACCGTCAACGGCGACGTCTCTGAATCGGTCAACCTGCAGCCGACTGGCAGCGCGACGGGGTCGGTCTACGTGACGTGGACGCTGCCCACCGCGACTCCGGTCACCTGCCAGTACATCGCGGGCGTCGACATCTCGATCGACAACGGCAACCCCACCACGGTCAGCTGCGCCGCGGGAGGCACCACGCCGGGCGTGTTGCTGCAGAACCTGAGCGTCGGCCGCCACACCATCGACATCTCGGCGCGCGACAACGCGGGGCTCTTCTATTACCGGGCGCTCAACTCGTTCGACGCCTACGCGGGCGGCGCCACCACGCAGCAGTTCAGCCTCGCGTGGATCGTCGGCTCGGCCCCGGTGAAGTGGACGTTCTCGAACGGCGTGACGCAGCTGACCTGCGCGCAGGCCGGCGTGTTCGACGTCGGCATCACCCTGCGCGATGCGAACGGCGACACCACCTTCACCTCGCCCTGCCTCAACGGCGGCGTGCAGGGCTACCAGGTGCCGTACGTCTACTACGGCACGTATCAGATCTTCCTCGCGGCGACGGGCACGGGCGGCGTCATCTATCGTTCGAGCAGCGCGGTTCCTCCGACGTTCGAAGTCAGGGCGGGCGAGTTTCCGAACGTGGACAACCCCGTGCAGACCCCGGCGATCCTGCTGACGCCGTAAGGCTCGACAGAAGCTGGTTTCAAGGACCCCGGGCTGCGACCCGGGGTTTTTCGTTGCTGGCGCGGCGTGTGCTACTGCCATCGGGCATGCGGCACGGCAGACACGCGGCAATCGGCGTCTTCGACTCGGGCGTAGGTGGTCTGACGGTGCTCAAGGCACTGATGGAACGCCTGCCTCTTGAGTCCACCGTCTATCTCGGTGACACAGCGCGGGTTCCGTACGGCACCAAGTCGGGCGAGGTGGTGACGCGCTACTCGCTGGCGAACGCGCACGCGCTGCTCGAATACGACATCAAGGCGCTGGTGGTGGCCTGCAACACCGCTTCAGCCGTGGCGTTGCCTGCGCTCGAGGCCGAGCTTCCGATACCCGTCATCGGGGTGATCATTCCCGGGGCGCAGGCGGCGGCGAAGGTGACGAAGACGGGCAAGGTGGCGGTGATTGGAACGCCGGGCACCATCGCTTCGGGCGCGTACCAGGCGGCGCTCACCGCGGCCTCGCCCACCATGCAGGTCAACACCCGCGCGTGCCCCCTCTTCGTACCGCTCGCTGAAGAAGGGTGGACTGAGGGCACCGTGCCGCAGCTGGTCGCCGAGAAGTACCTGGGCGGTGATTTCCTGGGGCCTGACGTCGACACGCTGGTGCTCGGCTGCACGCACTACCCGCTGCTCGCGGACGTGATTCAGAAGGTGGTGGGCCCGCGCGTGACGCTGGTCGATTCGGCCAAGGCGACCACCGAGCGCCTGGTCGAGGTGCTTCGCGAACGTGAGCTCACGCGGCTGGAGCGTGGATCGGTGGAGCGGCACTTTCTGGTCACTGATACACCGGCGCGATTTCTCGAGGTGGGCGCGCGGTTTCTGGGCCGGCCTCTTTCAGGCGCTCGGCAGATCGATCTTCACGTGAAGTGACGCTTACGGATTCTGCGTGGCGATCGACGGCTTCTCGGTGATCACCAGCGGCGCGATCTTCAGCGCGGCCTTGAGCCCGATGTCGTCACGCCGCGGAATCAGCCCGAACAGCGCGGTGATGAGCCGCTCGGCGTGGCGGTAGAAACCGAGCTTCGACAGCGGCCAGTTCAGCCAGCCGGTGGTGATGCAGTAGTACGTGTCGTACGGCGAGCTGTGGTGCAGTTGGTGATGCCCCGGCGGCAGAATCACATGCAGCTTCTGCAGCACCTTGAGGAACATCGGCGTCTGCTCGGCCGAGAGATGCGACCACTTGTGAATCTGGTTGGTCCACATCACGAAGAAGACCATCGACCCGAGCGTGACGAAGCTGAAGAGCGAGAAGCTCACCCAGCCTTCGATGTTCAAGGGAATGAAGAGCACGCCCGCGGCGACCGGCAACGAGACGAGGCAGTTGGCGCCGTTGGTCTCGATGTAGTCGTGGTGAGTCATCGCCTTCTGATCGACGTGGTGCTCGCGGAAGGGGCGCACCAGCGACTTGCCCAGCACCGGCATGTCGGCCGAGCCCCAGGTGTCCGCCATCCAGTGCACGAAGCCTGAGACGAAGTCAGCGAACAGGAACCCGCTCACCAACGCCGCCACCAGCAGCCACGGGTGCGTCTGGTGGAACGGGAAGGCCTTCACGGCGATCGCCAGGCAGAGGCTCCAGAAGGTGAGGATCGCGAGGATCTCCACCAGCCGGAACGACTTCTTGTAGCCGGCGGCGAGCTTCTTCGCGTCGTGCTGCTGAATTTCGAGTTGGCTCATCGCATGGTCCTCCGGGCCTCGAAGAATGGGTACGAATGCCACGATGCCACTGGATTGTCACCCCGGGGTCACCCCTCTTCTGGCGATGACGCAGCGCATTCGCGGCCTTTCCGCCTCACATCACATCTTCTCGTAGTCGGACTTCTTCTTCTTCTTGGAGACCGGGTTGGTGAGCTTGCCGTCTTTGAAGAGTTCGACGCGGCCGGTCGAAGGCGAAGCGAGGCCCTTGGCCATGCCCACGAGCGGCTTCGACTCCGGCGGGTGGTAGACGAGGCGCAGCTGCTTGCCGGCCGGCTGCTCGCCCATGTTCGCGTCGATGAGCAGGTAGACCGAAGTATCCGAGGCCAACACGCGCTCGGAGTCGTTGATCGGATCCATCTCGATCAACGTGTGGCCCTCTTCGACGCTGGTCGCGTCTTCGGAGTACTGCATCACCTTGATCCGCAGCGCCGCGGTGGGCACGCCGTCCTTGAGCGCCTTCGCGCCTTGAATGGTGACCGCGATGTCGGTGCCCGTCTCGGCGGCTTTGGGGTCTGCGAGCTTGAGGCCGGTCGTCTTGTTGTTGTCGGTGTCGAGAAACAGGGTGGCGTTCGCGCAGCGGGTCTTGCACTCGTCTCCCCAGGGCGCCTTGTTGAACTCGAGCTTGAAGGCGTAGTCGGTGCCCTGCGGGCTGATGACGATCGAGGTCATAACCGGGCGATCATCGTCTCCAGACGGCGGCGCCTTGTAAGAGAGGGTCGGCTTGTCGGCGAAGGCCAGTGAAGCGGCGAAACAGCAGATGAGGGTGAGGCGCGAAGACATGAGCCAGACGAAATCAGAGACGCCGTATGTTCGCCAGCTACCGCTGGGGCCGAAGAAGAACTTCGTCTACTTGTCTGGATCGCCCGGAGGCACCGAAGCCTTCGTCGTCGACCCCGCCTGGGACGTGAAGGCCATCCTGGCGGCTGTGGAAGAAGACGGCCGGAAGCTCAGTGGCATCTTTCTGACTCACCATCACGACGACCACATCAACGGGGTACCGGAGTTGCTCCAGCGCGCGGATCTGCCGGTGTACGTGCAGCGCGCGGAGGTCGATTTCGCCGAGGTGCTGCGGCCGTTCGCCAGCGCGATTCGGGCGGTGGCCCCGGGGGAGAAGGTGAGGGTGGCGGGCCTCGAGGTCGAGTGTCTGCACACGCCAGGGCACACGCCGGGTGCACAGTGTCTGCATTGCGCGGGCGGGTTGTTCGCGGGCGATACGTTGTTCGTGAACGCGTGCGGGCGGTGCGATTTCAAGGGCGGCGATCCGGTGGCGATGCATCGGTCACTGTTCGATGTGCTCGGCCGGTTGGGTGGCGAGACCGCGCTGTTCCCGGGGCACGACTACGGCGACGTGAAGGTGTCGAGCCTGGCTCGTGAGCGGGAGCGCAATCCGTACTTTCAGCTGAAGGGGAGCGAGGCGTTCGTGAAGTACCGCATGACGCCGCGGTGAGTTGAAACACCGGGGGTTTGGCCGAAATAGAAATTGAGAACCCACCGATCCCCCCGAGCGCAGTCGAGGGGTCACTGCCCGCTCGAAGCAAAGGTAATCCCTCGACTCCGCTCGGGATGATCGGTGTGCGCTCCATATTTCGGCTCGAGGCAGAGGTACTCCCTCGACTGCGCTCCCAAGGAACAGCACCCTTCCCCCCGAGCGAAGTCGAGGGGTCACCTGCCGCGCGGCGCAGAGGTGGCATCTCGACTGCGCTCGATGCGAACGGTGCGTCTGTTCCTTCGGACGAAATCGCCGGCGAAGCCGGTCCCCTGCTCGGGAGGAACGG
>JBKJSE010000035.1:0-18234 GCA_046595925.1 Archangium sp.
GTACTCCCTCGACTCCGCTCGGGAGGACCGGTGTGTTCCTTCGGTCGAAATCGCCAGCGAAGCTGGTTCCTTGCTCGGGGGGAACGGTGGGCTGTTCCTTAGGAGCGAAGTCGAGGGATTACCTCTGCTTCGCGCTGCTGGTGACCCCTCGACTGCGCTCGGGGACCGGTCGGGGACCTTCTTCAACAGTCTCTTCGGGAGAGGGTCGGGGGTCGAACGGCTACTCCGACTTCTTCGGAGGGGACTTGCCGCGGATCAAGACGATCGTGTTGAAGCGCTTCTGCTGCAGCACCTTCGTGCGTTCACCCGACATCAAGGTGCTGATGGTCGCGCGACCGCGCTCTTCCAGCACGTCGAGATCATCTTCATTGCGCAGCGTGAAGGTGAGCCCGCCGAGTTCCTGCGCGAGCACCAGCAGCTCGGCCTCTTCCGGCAGCAGCATCAACGACACATTCCCGTACGCGCGTTCGGCCTGGGGCAGCAGGTTCACGTTGGTCGTACCCGTGATCTTCCCCGTCGCGAGCACCATTACGTTCTGCAGCATCGTGACCGCGACCTGCTCTTGGGTGACCGGATCCTTGAAGCTGCCGATGATGTCGACGTGATCGCTGGGCCGCATCCAACCGCCGACCCCGGTCGTTCCCTTCACCTCGACCGCGAGCGCGCGCGCCCGCTTGAGGACGCGCGTCGCGAGCCGCTCGACCGCACGGGCGCTCTCGAACTGACTCCACAGCAGCGGATCACCGGCAGCGACGGCCACCTGCACCTTCTGCCCCACCACGTAGTTCGCCGAATCAGGCTTCACCACCGACGAGGTGACGAACTGCTCAGGCACGCTGCGTTGCGAGAGCTGCGCCATCGTGACCACCGTGCCCTCAGAGAGGTCGACCGTGGCCACCAGCACCGGCACCAGGTTCCACCCCTGCCGCACGTCGGCCTTCTCTTTCATCAAGGCGCTCCACGCGACGGCGAAGCCCATCAGCATCATCCCCGCGGCGAGCGCGAGCGGCATTCCCTTCGCGTGCGTCCACGGAGCGCCGCGATACGCGGGGGGGCGCATCGCGCGCAGCGGCGGTGAAGGCGTCGGCACGCGGCGCAGCGGGAGCACCGGCGGATCTCCGTCGTAGGCCAGGCCGGACAACGAGAGCTCGAGCGACTCGACCTCGGCATCACGCCCCGACTTTTCCCAGAGGTAGTCGCCGCCCTTCGGGAGCTCAGGAGCAGGCCGGTCATACGCGAGCCCCGACAAGGAACGCTCGAACGCCTCGACGTCCGCATCGCGCCCCGACTTGTCCCACAGATAGTCACTCATCCGAGCTGACCTCCGAAGGAGCGAGGCCCAGCTTCTCGCGCAGCAACGCCATGCCGCGGTGCAGATTGACGCGCACGCTGCCGGCGGTGAGTCCGGTGCGCTCGGCGATCTCCGGGCCGGTCATGCCTTCGATGAGCCGCATCGCGAGCGTCTCTGCGTAGGCCTCGGGCATCTTCTGCAACGCGAGCAACACCTTCCTCGCATCGGGTGCACCACTGCGATCGGGCGCCGCCTGTTGGGGCGCGTCGTCCAGCGACTCGGTTGTATGCGCATCGCGGTGGTGCCGAGAGGCCCGGTTGCGCGCGAGCTGGGTCAACCAACCGGGAAACGCCTGGTCATCCTCGAGCGAGCCCAGCTTCTGAAAGACGAGCAGGAAGACGTCCTGCACCAGGTCTGACGCGTCGGCAGCGGGCACGCGCGAGATCACGATCGCGTGCACCAGCTTGCCGAAGTGCCCATGCAGCGCCTTGAACGCGTCGTGATCGCCCTTGCGCGCAGCCGCCACCCAGCTCACCCACACGGCGCGCGACCTGCCTTCACTGGCCGCCGGACCCCGGCGCTCGTCGAGCAGTGCGGCAGAGGGAGCCATGGGCAGGGCACAGGAGACCACGACTCTGCTCCCCGTTAACGCCCCCGCCAATCATGCGTATTCGTTGGCGCTGCTCCACGGTTTGCCGGTGAAAGAGCAATGGCGCGACGGGCGGACGTAGAGCATTTCCATGGTATGGCTCACCGCGTGAATCGCCTCCTGATCACCCTCATCTCGCTCTGTGCCCTCGTCTGCCGGGCCGAGCTCATCGATCGCGTCGCGGCGGTCGTGAACAACGACATCATCACGCTCTCCGAGGTCGAGACGCGCATCGCGCCCGACGCCCAGCGGCTGCGCAACGAGCCCGACGCCACCAGGCGCGCCGAAGCCCGCACCGTGTTGCTCAAGCGCGGCCTCGAGCTGCTCGTCGGCGAGAAGCTGATGGAGACCCAGGTGCGCGAGCTGAACATCGAGGTCGCGGACTCCGAGATCGAGATGGGCATGGACGACGTGAAGAAGCAGAACAACATCAACACGGAGCAGTTCGAAGGCCTGCTCGCGCAAGAGGGCTACACCCTCGTCAGCTACAAGGCGTTCATGCGCAAGCACCTCGCGCGCCTCAAGCTGGTGAACCTGAAGGTGCGCAGCAAGGTGAAGATCTCCGATGAAGATCTGAAGGCCGAGTACGCGCGCTGGGCCCACGATGAGTCCAACGAGTTCGAGGTGCATGCTCGCCACCTGCTGGTGCAGGTCGCGCCGAAGGCCACGCCCGAGCAGATCGAGGTCGCCCGGCTGAAGGCCGCGATGTTGATGGAGGAAGCCCGCAAGCCCGGCACCAACTTCGCCGAGCTCGCCAAGAAGAAGAGCGAAGGTCCTTCGGCGGCCGATGGTGGTGACCTCGGCTTCTTCAAGCGCGGCGTGATGGTGGCTGAGTTCGAGAAGGCCGCCTTCACCCTGCCCGTCGGCGGCATCTCGGACCCCATCCGCACCAAGTTCGGCTGGCACGTGCTCAAGGTCGAAGAGCACAAGGTGCTCTCTGCGCCCCCCTTCGAGGAAGTGAAAGAACAGCTGCGCGACAAGATGCTTCGAGGCCAGCTCGAGAAGTACACTGATCAGTACGTTCAGGAGCTGCGCGCCGCGGCGGTCGTCGACGTGAAGATTTAGAGAAATGCCCCCACGGATTCCGTGGGTCCACGCCACTGATGCACCCAGGTGAGTGTGTGAACGCGACGGCTCGGGTGCTCCCGGCTCAAAATCCGCCTGATACCGCGGACTTCGGGGTGCTCTACGCCGAGCATTTCAAGGCCGTGTGGCGCACGCTGCAGCGCCTGGGCGTGCACCCGGGCTCGGTCGACGACGCCACCCAGGAGGTCTTCGTCACCGCCTGGCGCAAGTGGCATGACTTCGAAGGCCGCTCGACGGCGCGTACGTGGTTACTGGGCATCGCGATTCGGGTGGCCAGCGACACGCGGCGCAAACAGCGGCCGACCGAAGAGATCTCACCTGAATTGCAGATGAGCGGGCCGGGGCCTGAGACGATGGCCGCGTCGAATGAAGTCGGGCGTCGGGTCGAGCTGCTGCTGGCGAAGTTGGAGCCAGAGCGGCGCGAGGTGTTGCTGCTGGTCGATCTCGAGGGCTATTCGGTGCCCGAGGTCGCGAGCGCCACCGGGACAAACCTGAACACGCTGTACACGCGCCTGCGTTCGGCGCGGCAGCAGTTCGAAGCTCTCGTCAAGCGAGAGGCAGAGGAGTTGCGATGAAACCGCTCTCGAAAGAGGCGAGCGCCGCGTTGAGCGCGCTGCAGGCCACCGACCCGACCTCGGCTGATGAGGCACGGGTGCGTCGCAATCTCGAGCGCGCGCTGGGGGTGATGGTGCCGGCCGCTTCGGTGGCTGCTGCGACGACCGCCGCGACTGCTCATGCGGCGACGGGTGCCAGTGGGTTGAGCGTGATGGGCCTGGGTGCGAAGGCGGTGGCGTTCGTGATGGCCGTGGGAATTGGCGCGGCGATCACGGTCACCACGGTGAGTGCCGTGAAGACGGTGCCGACCGTTCCCCCCGAGAGCAGTCGAGGGGTCACTGCAGTCACCAACCCCGTTCCCCCCGAGAGCAGTCGAGGGGTCACTGCAGTCACCGACCCCGTTCCCCCCGAGAGCAGTCGAGGGGTCACTGCAGTCACCGACCCCGTCCCGCCCGAGAGCAGTCGAGGGCTCACTGAAGTCGCCGACACCGTTCCCCCCGAGAGCAGTCGAGGGCTCACTGAAGTCGCCGACACCGTTCCCCCCGAGCGGAGTCGAGGGGTCGCCATCGATCCCGAGCCCGTCGTTGAGATCGCGATCACGCAAGTGCAGCCCGTGGCGCCGAGCCGGCTTCGTGCACCGCCGCCGCCCATCGCGCACGTGGAAGTGGCCGCTGCGCCTGCACCGACCGCGGCGCCCGAGCAGCAAGACCTGCCGAGTCCGCCCCCGCCTCCTGCCGAGCCTGAGATCTCCGAGGCCGCGTACGAGCTCGAGATCGAAGCGAACTTCCCGAACTGCGACTCGAGGACCGAGATGAGGGCCGCGCTCAGCGCACGCCGCCTGTTGAACGCGGATCGCGCGGAAGAGTCGCTGTGGTTGCTCGGCGCGTACCAGCGTCGGTGCCCTTCAGGCCGCTGGAGCAACGAGGCCTGGGTGGTGCGCATGGCCGGGCTCTGTCAGCTCGATCGCAATGCAGAGGTGACCGGACTGCTGCAGTGGTTCAGCACCGAGTACCCCGGCCGCCGCGTTGCCGTGGTCTCAGAGCTGGGCCGATTCTGCTCGGAGAATGTGCTCAAGCACGGCGAGCCTTCTGCTGAGTAGGTGATCGTTGTGCCCTGACCCTCTCCCGAGGAGGCTGGTGAAATAGGTCGCCCACCGGTCCCCCCGAGCGAAGTCGAGGGGTCACTTGGCGAGCAAAGCAGAGGTAATCCCTCGACTCCGCTCCTAAGGAACAGCACCGTTCCCCCCGAGCGAAGTCGAGGTGTCACCTGCCGCGCGGCGCAGAGGTAGCATCTCGACTTCGCTCGATGCGAACGGTGGGTCTGTTCCTTCGGACGAAATCGCCGGCGAAGCCGGTCCCCTGCTCGGGAGGAACGGTGTTCGCTCCTATCGTCGAAGCCCTTCTCCAACACCTTCCCGAGGGGAGAGGGAGACATTGGGATTTGTCGTACTAGAACCGGCGCATGTCGCGGCCCCGCATTGGCATTTCTCTCGGAGATCCCTCAGGCATCAGCACCGAAGTGACGTTGAAGGCGCTCGCGCTGCCGAAAGTGAAGCGCGCGCTGATCCCCGTGCTCTTCGGTGACGCTTCAGTTCGACCCGGATCGATCGAGCTGCGCGTCATCAGCCAGCTCACCGCCGCCGATCGCCGACCGGGAAAGCCGACCCGCGCCGGCGGCCTCGCACAGCTCGCGTACATCAAAGCCGCCGTCACCGCCGCGCAGCTCGAAGAAATCGACGGAATCTGCACCGCGCCGGTCTCCAAAGAAGCCATCACCCGGGCGGGCGTGCCGTTCTCAGGACACACCGAGCTGCTGGCTGAAGCGTTCGGCGTCGAGGTGATGATGCTCATGAAGGGCCCGCTGCTCTCGGTCGCGCTGGCGACCAATCACCTTCCGCTTCGGCAGGTGCCGGACGCGCTCTCGACCCCGAAGTTGGTGGCGCAGCTCGAGCTGCTCGATCGCGGCCTGCGTTCCGCGCTCGGCCGGCGACCTCGCATCGCCGTGTGCGGACTCAATCCGCACGCAGGTGACGGCGGTGTGCTGGGCAGTGAAGAAGACCGCATCATCTCGCCGGCGATCCGCAAGGCGAAGGCGCGCGGCATCGACGTGGTGGGGCCCTTCGCGGCCGACGGACTCTTCGCGGGCGCACGGAAGTTTCCCTACGACGTCGCGCTGGCGATGTTCCACGACCAGGGTCTGGTGGCGACCAAGACGCTCGACTTCGAGCGCACGGTCAACGTCACGCTGGGTCTGCCGGTGCCGCGGACCTCGCCGGATCACGGCGTCGCCTACGACATCGCGGGCAAGAACCGCGCGGATCCCACGCCCATGGCTTCCGCCCTGCTCGAAGCGGCGGCGATGTGCGCGCGTCGCTGAGGGTCAGTTTCGCCGCCCAAAGACGTGCACAGGCCCATGCACTGGATCCTGCAGAACAACATCTTCTCGGAGACCGGCTGGGACACCCTGGTGTCGACGCTCGAGCGTTTTCAGCTCAGCCACTCGGTGCACAAGGTGGTGCCGTTCGTGGGCGAGCTGATTCCCGCGCCTGCGCCGGCGAGCTCGAACGTGATCTGCTTCGGCTCGTACTCCATGAGGCACGTGGCGAAGCGCAACGGGTGGACGCCTGGTGTCTTCGACCTGTTCGAGCAGGACTTCGCTGTTCAGCTCTCGCACTGGGGCGAGCACATGCTCAACGCGGGCTCGGTGGTGAGTGCGTTCAAGGACGCCACGTTCACGACCGAGGAGATGTTCGTGCGGCCCACGAATGACTCGAAGTACTTCGCGGGTCGCGTGTTCTCTCGCGAGGAGTTCACGCAGTGGCAGCGGGTCGTGTGCGCGCTCGGGGTCGATGCCGGCAGCACGCTGACCCCGGAGACGCAGGTGCAGGTCGCGCGGCCTCTGCAGCTTCACGCGGAGTATCGGTACTGGATCGTCAAGGGCTCGATCGTGACTCGTTCGCTCTACAAGCGGGGAAGCCGGGTCTTCTCGAGCTCAGAGGTGGATGATCGCGTGGACGCGTATGTTGCCGAGCGCGTGCGCGAGTGGGCGCCGCATGAGGCGTTCGTCATCGATGTCTGCGACACCGCCGACGGGCTTCGCATCGTCGAGCTCAATACGATCAATGCGTCTGGGTTCTACGCGGGTGATGTGCAGAAGCTCGTGCTGGCGCTCGAGGAGAAGTTCTCGACCTGAGGCGGAGCTCAGCGGGAACGGAGGGCCCTGGCGATCGCGCTGTTGAGCTCGGCTTGATTGATGGGCTTCTTGAGTACGCAGAGCGCGCCTGCCTCTTCGCAACGCCTCCACACGGAGGGATCAGTCTCGCCCGTGAGGATCACCACCGGTAGCTGCCTGGTCGCCGGGCTCGCGCGGATCAGCCGCAGCGCCTGCTCGCCGTCCATCACCGGCATGCTGTAGTCCATCAACACCGCGCTCAGCTCGATCGATCGGCAGGTGTCCACCGCTTCCTGCCCATTGCGCGCGAGGAAGAGCTCGAACCGATCCATCAAGAGCCCCTTCTCGAGCGTCAAGATCGTCTCGGAGTCGTCGACCAGCAGCAGCCTGGGCTTCTTGCGCGCACCGGGCCGCTGGCTGGTGAGCCGCAGCAACGCGGGCGCGATCTGGTCGAGGGCCAGCGCGCGATGTGCGGCGCCCGACTCGATCGCCACGCGCGGCATGCCCCACACCACTGACGTGGCCTCGTCTTGAGCGAGCACGTGCGCCCCGCGATCGCGCATGAGCTTGAGGCCCATCGCACCGTCATCGCCCATGCCGGTGAGCACGATTCCCAGACCCGTCGCCCCGTAGTCGCGCGCCATCGCCGTGAAGAGCACCGTCGCCGACGGGCGGAACCCGCGCACCCGAGGGCTGTCCGCGCTCAGCCGCACCCGCCCCATCGAGGTGAGCAGGTGCTGATTGTCGGGCGCCACGTAGACCGTACCGGCCGAGAGCAGCTCGCCGTGTTCAGCCACCTTCACGCGCAGCGCGCTCGAGCTCCCCAGCCAGCTCGCGAAGCCCGCCGTGAACCCTTCGGCGATGTGTTGCACCACCAGGATGGGCACCGGAAACCCGGCAGGCAGGTCGCGCAGAATGCGTTCCAGCGCAGCGGGGCCACCGGTCGAAGCCGCGATGCCCACGCACTGCGGTGGAGGCCGATCCTCCAGCTCGGGCGGACTGGTCGGCAGCGAAGGCGCGAAGCGCGTGATGGGCTTGATGCCCGCCACCACCCGAACCGCCGAACGCAGGTTCTCGGCGTCGCGGGCCATGCGCGCCGGGTCGCCCGCGCGCGGCTTGCCCAGCACCTCGAGCGCTCCGAGGGCCAACGCCTGAAAGGTGACCGAGTCGGTTTGCGCATCGGCCGCCGCGCTGATCACCAGAATGGGCACCGGGTTCGCCGACGCCATCACCTCGCGAATCACGTCGTAGCCGCTGCGACCGGGCATGTGCACGTCGAGCGTCATCACGTCGGGCTTGAGCGCGCGCGCCAGGTCGATGGCCTCTTGACCATCGGCGGCTTCGGCCACCACCTCGAAGCGGGCATCGGCCGTGAGGATGTCTCGGAGCACCGCGCGGAAGGTGGGCGAGTCGTCGACGATGAGGCAGCGAATCATGGGTCCACCACCAGCAGCTGCCGCACGCGATCCAGCAACGCGCCCCGCTCGATGTCCCGCTTCACCAGGTACGCGTCGGCACCCGCCTCGAGGCCCACCTGGCGATCGTCGGCCGAGTCTTGCGCGGTCACCACCACCACCGGCAGGTGCGTCCAGCGCGCATCGGCGCGAACCCGGCGCGTCAACCCCAGCCCGTCGAGACGCGGCATCTGAAGGTCGGTGATCAACAACGAGATCTCGTGGCTCTGCATCAGCTGCCAGGCCTCTTCACCATCACCTGCCACCAACACGTCGAAGCCGGCGATCTCCAACACGCTGCGAATGGCGGCCCGCGTCGAGAGGGCATCATCGACGACCATGATGTGCGCCGACGTCTTCTCAGCGGCTGCAGCCCTCGCCTGCTGCGCGGCCATCGACACCAGCTCGCTGGCCTGCAGCACCGGCACCACGGTGCCGTCGTTGAGCTGAGCTGCGCCCGCGAAGTGCCGGCTGTCTTTCAGATGTTTGCCCAGCGCGTGCACCACCAGCTCCTGGTGATCGACCAGCTCATCGACGCCGAGCGCGACCTGATCACCATTGACGGCGAGCACCACCGTCACCACCGGGTCTCCGCCTTCCAACGGCAACCGCGCACCGGGCAGCCCCAGCAGGCGCGCCAGTGAGACGAACGGAATCAGCTCGCCGTTGACCCGCGCCATCGGCCGGCCACCAGCGACCGAGAACTCTCGGTGCGTCAGGCGCAACAGCCGCATCACGGCGTCGTTCGGCAGCACCAGCTGCTGCGTGCCCACGCGCGCGACCAGCCCGAGCACTGCGCCGAGGGCGCGAGGCAGCTCGAGCGTGAAGGTCGAACCAACGCCGGGCGTGTGCTCCACGGTGACCGCGCCGCCCAGCGAGATCGCGAGCGACTCCACCACGTCGAGACCGACCCCGCGGCCGGAGAGCTCGGTGACCTGTTGCGCGGTGGAAAAGCCGGGCAGGAAGATCAGCCGCGCGAGCTCAGCGTCGCTCATCGCCTCGAGCACGCGCGGCTCGTGCAGGCCCCGATCGAGCGCGCGCTGTCGAATGCGGGAAAGATCGAGCCCGCTTCCATCATCGCTCAGGGCGAAGATGACCCGGCCTCCGCGTTGCTCCACGCTCAGCGTCAGACACCCTTCCGCAGGTTTGCCCCGTTGCAATCGGGTCTGCGGCGCTTCCAGCCCGTGATCGACCGCGTTGCGCAGCAGGTGCAGCAGCGGATCGCGCACGGCATCGACGATGCGGCGATCGAGGCGCACGTCTCCACCGACCAGCTCAAGCCGCACGTTCTTGCCCACCCGGCCCGCGGCGTCACGCGCCGTTCGACGCAGCAGCTCGCCCAGGGTGTGGGCCGGCACCGTGCGCAGCTCGCGCAGCGTGTCTTTGAGCTGCGCGCCTTGAATGCGCTCCGACTCGAGATCGCGCCAGAGCGCCGCCGAGACCTGCTTCATGCCCGACGACAACTCGCGCAGCCGCTCGCGCGCACCGGACAGCATCGGCGTCTGCACCTCGAGCATGCGTAGCTCGGAACCCGCGCGCTCGGCCCAGAGCACCGCTTCCTGCGTGAGGCCCCGGAGCTCGAGCAACGTGCGCAGCTGCGCCTCACGCCGAGCGCGCGACATCGCGGCGCGATCGAGCACGTCGGTGAGCGTCTCGACCGCGTTGCGGCTCACGCGGATGACCGAGTCGGGCGCCTCGTTGGTCCGGCTCTTCTCTTTGACCCCCTTGGCGACGGGCGCCCGCGGCGCCTCGAGCGGAACCTGGCTCGCCTCGAGCGCTTCCCGGTACCCCACGAGCAACTTCGCGAAGCGCGACGAGGCCATCGCGCCTCCTACCCCGCGCTGCCCGAGCTCTCCGGCCACCTGTTGAAGCTCGACGGCCAGGTCGGCTGCAGCGCCCGAGAGCACCGCGCCCGTGGTGCCCTTGAGCCGGTGCGTGAGCTGGCGCAGCTGAAGCTGGGCTTCCGCGCGCTTCTCGGCGTCGGGCGTGAGCAGCCGCCCCATCGACTCTTCGAGCTGCGTGAGCAGCCCACTGCACTCTTCGTAGAAGCCGGCGAAGCGCAGCCCGGAAGACGAGGCGGCCGGAAGGTTCGGCGGCGGCGCGGTCAGCGGTTGGGTGAGCTCTTCGAGACGCTCGTCCAGCTGGGCCACGAGGCGTTCCAGGCTGCCGAGCACCTGCAGCGCCGCCGGCGCCGTCTGCGCCGTCCACGGAGCATCGAGGTGAGCGCTCAGCTGGCCGCCCAACTGCTCGAGCGAAACGAGCCCGAGCGTGGTGCCCGACTGATGCACCGTCTGGGTCAGCTCGCGGAGTCTGTTGAGCCCGATTTGATCGGGCGCGCTCTTCGCCCCGCGCAGCGCCTCGACCAACAGGCCCGCCGCGTCGACGACGTCAGCTCGAAAGATCGGCCACAGCTCGTGCGAAGGCAGCTCACCGGAAGGCACCGGCGCGGGCGTGGGCGTGCTCTGGGGGACCGCGGGGCTGCCGAGCGCCGTGAGCGCGGTCTGCAGCTCGGCCGGCGGCTCGTCACCGACGCCTGCCTCCACCTGCCGGAGCATCCCTTCCAGCAGGCGCATGCCGTCGAGCACCGCGTCGACCACCTCGCGCGGCAGCACCGCCTCGAGCGGCTGGTGCGCGAGCGAACTTTCCATCGCGTGCACGAGGCGCTCGAAGTTCGAGAAGCCCAGGCTTCCCGCCCCGCCCTTCATGCTGTGCAGCGCACGCAGCAGCTGCGTGAGCTGGCCCGGGGCCCGCGCCTCCACCGGCTGCTCCAGCGCCAGCAGACACTCGCCCACCTGCTGAAGGTGCTCGCGCGTCTCTTCCACGAAGATGGGCCAGATCTGCTGGCGGGGATCGAACGTCACGCGAGCTCAGGGGGGAACGACGAGGCGAGCCACGTCGATCACCAGCAGGCCATCGAGGCTCAGCGCGCTGAACGGGGCTGTAGGGGCCGCGCGCAGCTGGCTGGCTTGAAAGCCCACGGCACCGTCGGTCTCTTCCACCGCGAGGCCAAACCGCTCGTCCCCCGCGGACACCACCAGCACGAAGCGCAGATCGGCCAGCGGCCCATTCGCCAGCCCCAGCACGACCCGCAGGTCGAGCACCGGCACGATGCCCGCGCGCACGGCGAGCGCACCCAGCACCCCCCGCGGCGCGCCCTGCAGCGGGCACAGCCGATCGCACTCGACGATCTGATCGAGGCGCTCGAAGGGCACGCCGTAACGGCCACCCGCGAGGCGGAAAGCCATCACCGTGAGGCTGATGTGCTCGTCCTGGGCGCGCGCTCTGGCCAGCGCCTCACCGCGCACCAGGAGGATCTCTTCGCGGCGTTGATCGCCCGCTTCGGCTGCGTCGGCCAGAGACTGCTCTGCCGCGGCCAGCCGCTGATAGAGCCGCTCGAAGTCGACCTGCCGCTCTTCGGTCACAACGGGGTCCCGCGGTCGGGATCCAGATTCAAGAGCTGAGCGACCTGGGCCCTGAGGCCCTTGTTGCTGATGGGCTTGGTGAGGAACTCGGTAGCCCCCACCAGCCGGCCCTGCTTGCGCGAAGCCTCATCGGTCAACGAAGTCAGCAGCACCACCGGCACCGAATGCGTCGAGGGGTCGGCACGCAAGGCGGCGCAGAGCCCGAAGCCATCGAGCAACGGCATCTGAACGTCGGAGAGCACGAGGTCGGGCGTCTCCTCCATCGCCATCGTCAGCCCCTCCTGGCCGTTCTTGGCCACCCTGAAGACGATCGGCCAGCCCATCAGGTAGATCTGAATGAGGGCGGCCATCGTGTTCGTGTCCTCCACGATGAGCACTTTGTGAGTCATGGGGCGCCTCGATCAGACTTCATAACGATTGGTGAGCTCGGACAGCCGGTGAGACAACGTGGTCAGCGAGGTCGCGACCCGTTCGATCGAGCGGGTGCCCGCCAACGACTCGTTCATCGACGTGGAGAGCTGGTTGATGGCGGACACGATCTGCTCGACGCCGATCGTCTGCTGCCGCGTGTTGCCGGCGATCTGCCGGCCGGCCAACGACGACTCCTTGAGCACCTCGGTCAGGCCAGCGATCGACCTGCCCGACCCCTGTGCCAGCGTGATGGTGGCCAGCGCGCGTTTGCTGCCCTCTTCAGTCGCGGCGACCGCTTGCCGCGTGCCCTTCTGCACTTCGCCCAGAATGGCCTTCACCTGGCCGGCGGCCAGCTTCGATTGTTCGGCCAGGTTGCGCATTTCCAACGCGACGACCGCGAACCCCTTGCCGTGTTCACCGGCCTTGGCCGCTTCGATCGAGGCATTGAGCGCGAGCAGGTTCGACTGCTCGGCGAGATCCTTCACTGAGCCCATGATGTCGCCGATCTGCAGCGTGCGCTCCGACAGCTCGGTGATGGACAGCGCGATCGCCTTGACCTGGTCGCCCAGGTTGCCCATCGCGGCGAGCGTCTGCTGCACCGCGTATTCGCCCTCCTTCGAGAGGTCTTCACTCTTGCGCGCGATGCCCACGACGGTGTCGGCGTGCGCCGTGGCCTGGCGCGAGGTCTCGGCGATCTCCGTCACCGTGGTGGACGTCTCGCTGATGGCCGACGCGTGACCCGAGGCCATGTGCGCCTGCTGCGTGGCGGTGGCGAGAATGGCCGCGGCCTCGCGCTGCACTTCGACCGCGGCGCCGCGCAGGTCGCCCAGCACCGCGCCCAACGACTGCGCCATGGTGAGGAACGAGCGGCCCAGCGCCGCGATCTCATCGTCACCCTTCACGTCGAGCTGCTGCTTCAGGTCGCCGCGCGCGATGCCCGCCGCTGCAGCCGAGAGCCGCTCGAGCGGGTTGGTGAGCAGGCGCGACGCGAAGAAGCCGCCGGCGAGCACGCCGAACAACCCCAGCAGCCCCAGGCCCACCGACGAGAGGGTCATGTCTCGAATGGAGTCCTGCGCGTGTTTACGCAGCACGCCGACCTGCACCGAGCCATAGCGCTGGCGCTTCGATTCCGCGGGCGCGCCGAGCAGCAGCGCCTCGGCGTCGGCTGGAGCGGCGCCCCCGCCGTAGAAGATTGGCTCAACGAGATCGAGCAGCTCGACGTCCTTGACCGACGTCTCGCGTTCCTCGCGCTCCTCGCGGCTCTGGGGCGCGGGCACCTGAAGATGGATCGCGCCTTCGGCGTGGGCCTCAGCCAGCACGACGCCCTGCGCATCACGAAGCACCACGTAGGCCACGTCGGGAATGCTGCGCACCACGTTGCGGGCGGCGTCTTCCAGACCGTGGGTGTCCTTCTGAAAAGTCTGGAAGGCGAGGTTGTGCGAGAGCTCGACGCTCACCGCCCGCCCACGCTGGAAGAGCTCTTCCGTGAGAATGCGGCGCATCTGCACCGTGAACGAGATGACCAGGAAGAGCGCGACGACCGTGCACGAGGTGCCGATGAGCGCAGTGATGCGAAAACGAAGCCCGAAGCGCACGCGCTGCGGAGCTGAAGGGAGCGTGGAGGGCGTCAATCTAGAAGACCTCTTTGGCTTGAGCCTTGATGGTCGGGCTGATCGGCACGCTGAGCACCTGCGCCGACTTTCCGTTGATGTACAGCGAACCCTGGGGGGCTTGCGGCAAAGCGGCTGCTCCCGAGAGCGCTCGTTTGGCGGCGGCGGCGGCCTCGCGGCCCATCTCCTGGTAGTCGACCTCGAGCGTCATCAACGCGCCCGCCTTGGCTTGCCCCTGCGAGAAGCCGATCAACGGCACCTTCGAGTCCATCGAGGTGGTGAGCAGGAACTTGAATATGTCGACGCCGAGCGTGGCCGCGTCGGGCAGCAGCAACAGCGCGTCGATCTTTCCGATGAGCTCGCGCAGCCCGTTGGCCACCTGTGAACGATCCTTCACCTCTTGCTTCACCAGCGTCACACCCAGGCCGCGAGCGGCGCGTTCGTAATCGGCCACCAGGCCTTCTGAGGTGGCCGCGTAGATCACGCCGAGGCGTTTGGCGCCGGGGAGCAGCTCTTTGACCATCGAGAGCTGCCGCGCAGGGCCCGCGAACATGGGCACTGCCTTCTGCACTTCGCCCACGCCCAGCTTCTCCGGTGAAGGCACCAGGCCGAAGAGCACCTGGCCGACGGGCTTGGCGTCGAGCACCAACCGCGCGGCGTCCAGACCGATGGCCACCACCACCGCTCCGTTGGCCGAGGCGGACTTCGCGGCAGCAGCGTCGGCGAGCGAGAAGCTCTTCACCGGCACCCCCACCGCGCCGATGAAGGCCTCTTCGAGCGCCTTGTACGGGGCCAGCTCTGAGCTGCGCACGACCACCACGCCCTCTCCACCCGCGGAAACGGGACCGGCGAAGACGACGGCCATCAGGCCAGCTACCAGTACGACCCGCTTCATGCAGCCTCCAGAGCATCTCGCAGCTCGCGCGCCGTGACGGGGATCATGCCACGGAGAATGGTCTCAGGGGCCAGCGTGCTCAAGTGTCGTAGCGCATTGGCGCGCGCGCGGTGGGCATCTCGTTCGCGGCCCAACCGCTGATAGAGCGAGGCCTGCGCGACGTGCGCCGTGATCAACCCCGGATCGAGGTAGATGGCGCGCCGTAGATGGTCGAGCGCGAGCGACGAATCGCCCGCTGCCTCGTCGAGCGTGGCCAGCACCAGGTGCGCTTCGGCGTCTTGCGCGGCAGCGGCAGGTTCGGCGAGCGCACGCGCCTTGGCCTCTCCGCCGGCTCGCAGCGCCTGCCACGCGGCTTCGAGTGAAGTCAGCGCGACCGGCGTGGGCACGGGAGACGAGGGCGTCGGCACCGGGACCTTCACGGCCGGAGCAGCGACGGGCGCAGCGGGTTGCGCGGCGGCCGGCAACGGCTTGCGCAAGAGCACCAGCCCTCCGCGCACCAGCGCTTCGAAGCGCAAGGTGCCGGCGAAGTGTTGCTCGGCCGTGCCCAGCATGAGGAAGCCACCGGGCACCAACACCGACTCGAAGTGACGCAAGGCGGTCTGCACGGCGGCGGGGTGCAGATAAATGAGCGCGTTGCGGCAAGAGATCAGATGCGCCTGACGCAAGGGCGGGGCCGAGAGCAGGTTGTGGTGCTCGAAACGCACGGGCGCGCGGTACCGCGGGCACACCTCGAAGATGTCGGGGCCCGCGCCCCCACGCTTCGCAGGAAGAAAGCAGCGCTCACGCACCGCGAGGGAGACGCCTCGAAAACTCCACTCGGGGTAGCGGGCCGCGCGCGCCTGCACCAACGCGGGCTCGCACACGTCGGTGCCCAGCACCTCGAGGCGCTCAGGCCGCAGCCCACTCTCGAGGAACTGCATCGCCAGGCTGTAGGGCTCTTCACCGCTCGAGCACGCCGCGCTCCACGTCACCAGCTTCTGCTCGGGGAACGCGCGCTGCACCTCGGCGCAGGTGGCGGTGAGCTGTTCCGCGTGGCGGAAGAAGTAGGTCTCGTTGACGGCGCAGCGCTGCGCCACTTCGCGCACCAACCGCGCGTCCTGGGCTGAGTGCAGGTGCCCTTCGGACAGGCCCAGGGCCTGGGCCACTTGCGGCGCGACGCGGGCCAGCCGGGCGCGCAGCGACTCGCCGTCGGACCAGCCCATCAACTCACAGACCGCGGAGGCCAGCGCGTTCATGACGAACGGCCTTGTACCATCGTGGCGAGCTGCGCGGGGTCGAGCAGCGGCATGACCCGATTTCCCACGCGCGCGACGAGGTCGCTGAGCTGCTGCGCGCGGCGCTCCTGCGCTTGGGGGAGCGTCGCCTCACGCTGATTGCCGACCAACGTCACCCCGGTGGTCACCACCGTCTTGACCCGATCGACCAGCAGGGCCATCGGCGAAGCGGTGTCCAACACCACCAGGTGCGCGTCGAGGTGCGCCGACGAGGCGGGCCTGTCTTCGAGCAGCGCCCCCAGCTCGAGGGCGAAGAGCGAGCGGCCCCTGCAGGTGAACGCGCCCGCGACCGCCGCCGAAACCCCCGCGACAGGGTGGAGCGCGACCAGCCGCACCACCTCATCGACGGCCGACGCGCTCAGCAGGACTTCTTTGCCGCCCGCTTCGAGCACGAGGTGAGCCCCCACCAACTCGACCTCGGGTGCTTCACGCAGGCGCCGCACCAACCCCGAGGTTTCGGCCTCGAGGTCGCGCAAGCGCGCCTGAATTGCGACGACTTCTGGGGCAGAGGGTTGAGTCACGAGTCCTTCAGGGGGGCGCAGCGTGCGGAGAAGGCCCACTCGAATGCGTGGGCCACGAGGACGACGAGCTCGATTCGCTTCTTCATTCGAGCTCCGGGTTGACTTGAGGTGACACTGCTCAAAAGGTCTGCGCGACGTTGAGGGAGTAGGTGCGGCCCAGCGTGGGCACGTCAGCGCCGTTGAAGCCGGGGTCGCTCACTGGCTGCGCGAAGAGGTTGTCCGCGCGGAACGAGGCGCTGGTCTCGCGCTGCCCCCAGAGCCGGGTCGGAGGGAGCGACAGCACCGCCGCCCCGAAGAGGTAGGGCGCGTACTTGTAGTCTTGCCCGGCGATCAGCGCGCTCGACTGCGAGGCCGAACGTTCACCGATGACCGAGAGCTCGCCTGAGAGCTGCAGCCCACCCAGGGGCATCAGCCACGTGGCGACCAGGTGCGCCTGAATGGGGGCGAAGAGCGGGTGCGAGAGCTCAGGGGCGCCGGTGACGACCACCGGCTTTCCGGTGTGGGCAATGTTGGTGTACCCGACCGACAGCCTGACGAGGAGACGGCGGTGCGGCTTGAGGCGCGCGTCGAGCTCGCCCCCGAGCAGCGCCTGGTAGCTCTGGTTCTGCGCCGACGCGAAGCTGTCCAGGCGAACGAACTCGACCCGCCGGAGCACCGCGGTGCCGAACACGTTGACCGCTACCTCTCCGAGATCGTTGGGCAGCCGGTAACCACCCGCGAGCTCCGCGGTGTGCGCGTACTGAGTCTTGAGGTTCGAGTTGCCACGAATGTCGCCGATGTCCATGGGCTGCGCGTAGAGCTGGCTGGCGGACGGCGCCTTGTAGCTCACGCCGTAGAGCAACTTCGCGCTGAACGGCTTGTCGGGCGGGCTGAAGACGATCGCGCCGCGGCCGGTGGGGTTGACGCCGTAGATGTTGTGCACGTCGACTCGGGCGCCGAGCGTGGCGCTCCAGCTGTCGTTGAAGGTGATGATGCCCTGGCCCAGGCCCCCCACGTTGTAGAAGAGCTTGTGGGCGCCACGCTCTGGCCCGGGGAAGACCGTGCCCGCCGCGCGTACGAGCACGCCGTTGGCGTCGGTCTCATCGATCAGCTGCTTCCGGTCGTAGGAAAGAATGACGTGGTCTTCGCGCACCGCATCGACCCCGAACACGAGGCGCACCCGCGGGTGCACCTGCCACTGTGCTTCGGTCGAGCCGCCCCAACCCGTCACGCCCACCACCGGAATCAGCGAGACCGTGCCGAGGCCCAGGTCGTACTGCGCGTTCTTGCCCGGGGCGCCGGTGAAGTGCTGCACGGCCACCGAGAGAGAGAAGGTGTCGCTTTGGGGGAACTCGTACTGCAGCTGGTAGTTGCGGTTCTCGAGTTGAACGCGGGTGCCGTGAAGGAGCGTGCCCAGGTCGAGGAACTCGCCCACCGCGTCGAGGTTCTGCCAGCTGCCCAGGAAGCTCAGCTTGCCGGCGGCCTTGTCCCTCAGGCTCACCTTGCCGAAGTAGCTGCTGGAGCGCTCGAGGTCGTTCTGGGACACGCCCCGCTCGCTGAAGGGCACCGGCGAAGGCGGCCACGCTTCGCGGGTCAGGCTGGGGCTGGTGCCAGGCAGCGCGAGGCCAGAGCGGTCGACGTAATCGAGGTGCGCGGCGAAGAGCACCTCGAGGTTCTCGTGGTGCGCGGCGGCCATCACGGTGCCTTGGGCGCTGAACTTGCCGTTCACGAAGCCGACCCGCGGGCTGAGCATCGGCGCCAGCGCGGCGCCAGTCTTGGTGAAGATGTTCACCGCCCCGAGAAACGCGTTCGCGCCGTAGAGCGCAGAGGCCGGCCCGCGAATGATCTCGACCCGGGCGATCGCCTCGACGGGGATCAGCTCAGGCCCGAAGAAGTTGCCGGTGGTGGGCCGGAAG
>JBKJSE010000039.1:0-4349 GCA_046595925.1 Archangium sp.
ACCTGCCGCGCGGCGCAGAGGTGGCATCTCGACTGCGCTCGATGCGAACGGTGGGTCTGTTCCTTCGGACGAAATCGCCGGCGAAGCCGGTCCCCTGTGGGCTCGCGATTTCATCAACCCCGCGAGCTGCGTCGTAGCCTTCTTCAACGGGCGTTAGCGCCGCCGCCGCCCAATCAACGCAAGCCCAAGCAAAGCCAAAACCCCTGAAGGAGCACCCGAGCACCCACCGGTCGCCTCCCACGTCTCATTGCCGCTGCCAGCATCGGGCGCCTCAGGCGGAGGCGTCGTAGTCCCCGCATCGACCTCGGCTTCACCCGCATCCATGTCAGGCGAACCCGCGTCGATCGGCTCCATCGAGCCGGCATCAATCACGCCCGCATCGAACCCGGCATCCCTCACCCCTGCATCGACGACCATGCCCGCATCGGGCACCACCACACCCGCGTCTGGATCTGCCGGAGGCACATACGTGCTTCCCGGGCTCACCAACGTGACCGTCACGCGAAGCTGCGTCGGCATGTACTTCGCCGATTCCGTCGCACCGACGTTCTCCGGGGAAGGCTTCCCGTTGCTCGTGTCCTTCAAGATGAGCGCGATGTCGCGAACGCCCTGAGCCCAGTTCAGCGACGAGTATTGGTAGAAGTTCGTGAACGGTGTCGTCCACGTGTACACGCCGGTCGTGGTGTAGGCCGGCGCCTGGTTGGTGCACGCGTAGCTGGGCGAGCCCTCGAAGCAGATCTGAAACCGGGTCGCGATGGTGGTCGGCTTGGTGAACACCTCGAGCCTCACGACCGCGGTGCCGTGCGAGTAGTCGATGGGCGAGACCCAGTTGCTCGGCGTGCCCTGCAGCGGCGGCAGCACGTAATGAGAGTCGTTCGTCGTCGTTCCCGAGTGCGTGTACGTGACTTCAGTGACCACGACCTGCGCGGCGAGGCTGGTCGTCGCGAGAGTCAGCAAGCTGAGGAGCGCGATTCGCATGGCCCACTCTCTCCCACTTCGCGCTCCGCCGCGGCATCCGTCACCTGGTCAGGAAGGGAATTGGCCTACTCCGCGCCCATGGACGTTTCGCCGCCCGCGCGCTTGAGGCCGAGCGACTTCATCTTCTTGTAGAAGTGGCCGCGCTCGAGATCGAGCAACCGCGCGGCTTCCGTGGCGTTGTCGCGGCTGAAGGAGAGCGCACCCAGAATGATCTCCCGCTCTGCCTCTTCCACCTGGTCCCTGAACGTCTTGTCCGCCCGGTAACGCGGCATGGGCAACGCAGGAGCCGGCGTCGTTACAGCCGGCGCGGCCGCGGCACCTTCCACCCCGGGAAGAGGAGAAGCAGGGCTGCTGCGGCGGCGCGGTAACAGCGCATCGGCTTCAGCACCCGTGACGAGCGGGCCTTCACACAGAATGGCCAGCCGCTCGACGAGGTTGCGCAGCTCACGCACATTGCCCGGGTAGTCGTAGGCCGTCATGCGCGCCATCGCTTCGGGCAGCAGGCGCAGTGTCTTGCGTCCGTTCTTCCGGCACGACTCTTCGAGGAAGGCGTCGATGAGCGCGGCGAGATCTTCCCTTCGCTCGCGCAGCGGCGGCGAGTGGAGCTGCACCACGTTCAGGCGGAAGTAGAGATCTTCGCGGAACCGGCCGGCCTGGGTCTCGGCCTCGAGATCCTTGTTCGTCGCTGCGATGACGCGCACGTCGACCTTGATGGTCTCGCTGCCACCTACGCGCTCGAGCTCACCTTCCTGCAGCACGCGCAGCAGCTTGGCCTGCATCTGCGCAGGCATGTCGCCGACCTCATCGAGGAACAGCGTGCCTCCGTCGGCCAGCTCGAACTTGCCGCGGCGCGCGCTCACAGCGCCCGTGAACGAACCCTTCTCGTGACCGAACAGCTCAGACTCGATGAGCTCGTGCGGCACGGCTGCGCAGTTGAGCTTCACGAACGGTCCCGTCTTCCGCTTGCTGTGTTGATGAATGGCGCGCGCGATGAGCTCTTTGCCGCTGCCGTTCTCGCCGGTGATGAGCACGCGGCCCTCGGAAGGCGCGGCACGCTGAATGAGCGCGTAGATGCGTTGCATCGCGGCGCCCTGGCCCACCATGTCGAAGCGGCCCACTTCGGCGCGCAGGGTCTGGAGCTCCTCGACCACCTTCTGGTGCTCCAGCGCGTTCTTGAGCGCGAGCAACATGCGGTCTCGCGAGATGGGCTTCTCGAGGAAGTCGCGGGCGCCCAACTGCGTCGCCTTGACCGCGGTGTCGATGGTGCCGTGGCCCGACATCATGATCACCGGCAGCTCCTTCTTGAGCTCGCGCATCTTCGAGAGGGCCGTCAGCCCGTCCATGTCGGGCATCTTCACGTCCATCAACACCGCGTCGACGGGCCGCGCGCCGAGCACGTCGAGCGCCACCCTGGCGTCGGACGCGAGCTCCACGTGGTAGCCCTCGAGCTGCAATGCCTGGCTCAACGTCAGCAGAATGTTCCGTTCATCATCGACGACGAGGACAGTGGCCGGCATGGGGTGCTCCAGGCTTGCTTCAGGGTGGTGTGGCTATTCTGCCGCGCATCAGACGCGGCTGCTGGGGTGCATTGGAAGACGTGTGCCATCGACCACAGCGGGGGATTTCGCTTGAGGATCAAGGCTTTCGCCTTGAGGCACCGGGAAATGGCGGATAGAGGGGACCCCGTTGACGCACACCGCCAAGGAGGCCGGAACCATGGTTAAGACGCGACTCATCTTCGGAATGTCAGTGGCGATGTTCGCCTTGACCGCCTGTCCTCCGACGTACCCGAAATGCGAGAGCGACGATCACTGCAAGGACAAGGGTGAGGTCTGCGTTCAGGGCCAGTGCCAGGAGTGCGCGACCGACGCGAACTGCAAAGAAGGCTTCGTGTGCGACGCCAACAAGTGCGTCCCCAAGCCGGAGTGCACGGGCGACACGGGCTGCGGTGAAGGCAAGAAGTGCAAGCAGGGCAAGTGCGCGGTCTCGACCGAGAGCAAGCCCGAGTGCAGCGCCGCCGATGATTGTCCCTCAGGCCAGGGCTGCACCAACGGCAAGTGCGTCACCAGCAACGTGAGCACGTCGTGCACGTTCGAGCCGGTTCGTTTCGACTTCAACGAGTACAACCTGAACGGCACCGTGCAGTCGACGCTCGCCTCGTACGCGGACTGCATCAAGAAGGGCAGCCTGCGCTTCACGCTCGAGGGTCACGCCGACGAGCGCGGCACCGATGAGTTCAACATGGTGCTCTCGCAGAAGCGTGCGGCCTCGGTGCGCAAGTACCTGGTCGACCTCGGCGTCTCGGGCGGCGCGCTGGACACCGTCGGCTACGGCGAGAACAAGCCGGCGTCGAACGGCAGCGGCGAAGAGGCCTGGGCGACCAACCGCCGCGTCGAGTTCAAGAAGCGCTGATTCGAGGGCTGGAGCGGGTGCAGAGGTAGCCCGCTCCGACGAAGCTCGCGAAGGCCAACGAGAAGACTCCGGCTCGGGGCTGGACCAACGCTTCACTGGCGGTCAGTACGACCTTCAGTGGATCGGTGATCAGCTCCCAGCTGTTGAGGCGCTCGAAGCGGCCGAGGAAAACCCCCACTCCGCAGAGCAGGACCGCGGCGCTCACCAGCGTGGCGGCGAGGTGCGGGCCAAGGCGGGTCCTCAACTCGGCGTGCACGCGCGAGAGTGAGTCCCAACCCAGCAGGCAGCCTGCCCACGCGAAGCTCGCCAGGAAGAGCACGTCGAACCACAGCGGTACTGGGGCGCGCGCCTTGAGGTGCACGAGATCGGTCAGCAGGTAGGGGGCGTTGGGGAAGAAGGCCAGCCAGCTCAGGAGCAGCGGCCAGAAGAACACGCCGCGGCGCGTGAAGCGCAGCGTGGTGGAGAGCAGCCACGGCACCCAGGCCAGGAAGAGGTTCCACCAGAGGAAGGCGAAGCGCGGGCCGGCCACGGTGGAACGTGCGGTCCACAGGGCCAGCGCCAATACGGACACAGCGACGAGGGCGAAGGACCGCATTGACGTGTCAGCGTCGCCGCGTTCGGCGGTGGGGGAGGGCATGGGTGCTCTCGTGTGCACGAGCCGCACCGAGGTCGATGGGTCAGCTGCGGATCGAAGACCCCGCCGTTCCCCCCGAGAGGGTTGGCCGAAATAGAAATTGAGAACCCCACCGATCACCCCGAGCCCAGTCGAGGGGGCACTCGCTGAGCGAAGCAAAGGTAATCCCTCGACTCCGCTCGGGATGATCGGTGTGCGCTCCTTATTGCGCTCGGGAGGACCGGTGTGTTCCTTCGGTCGAAATCGCCAGCGAAGCTGGTTCCTTGCTCGGGGGGAACGGTGCTGTTCCTTTGGAGCGGAGTCGGGGGATTCCCTTTGTTTCGCT
>JBKJSE010000080.1:0-36667 GCA_046595925.1 Archangium sp.
CAGACGAACTCTGGCCTTGGTGAAACGGCTGAAGCGTTTGCGTGAGGAACTCACCGACCTGTGAGCCCGCAAATGTGGAGAGATCTGCCGGGCCGATTGGCCGGTTAATTGTAAACAAAATCACTGAGCCCGAGATCCTCGCTGGGCAGCGGACCTGCTCAACGCCGCGTGCAGCGAGTCAAACGAAGCCACGGTCCGAGAGGCCAGTTCGTCTGAGCACCCAGGCGACGACCCAGACCCGGCCGCCTTCCCCTGAGAAGGGGTGACCCTCAGGGAAAAAGTTTACAAAGCGCGACTCAAGCTCACTGCCTCTCCAGCGTCGGAAGCGCCGGACCCCTGAAGTGTTTGCGCATGCCGCCGAACCAGACGAGCAGCAACAGCAAACACGTCGCCCCAAGCGTGATGCCGGCCAGTCCGTTGGGCGGCAGCGACATCAGCACCACCATGAACACCACCCACACCACGGCGATCACGTTCATCACCGGCCCGAAGCGCCCCAGCGTCCACGGGCCCACGCGCGGCCACCCCTTCCGACGCGCGAGCAGCGCCAGCAACACCGGCAAGCCATAGCTCGCGTAGAGCGCCACGGTGGACAGCGCGGCCATCACGGACAGCGCATCGGCGAACAGCGCGAGCACGAACGCGACGAGCACCGACACCCAGACCCCGACGTGCGGCGTCTGCCACCGCGGAGAAACGCGCGCGAGCTGCTTCGAGAACGGCAAGCCGCCATCTCTGGCAAAGGCGTAGAGCATGCGCGAGTTGCTGGTGATCGACGCCAGCCCGCAGAACCACATCGCGCCGACCGCCACCCAGACGAGCGCCGTGCCGAAGCCGCCGAGCGCACCTTCCAGCACGAAGATGAACGGGTTCTTCGCAGCCAACGTGGCCGGCAGATCTCCGATGGCCAGGGTGATGACGATCAACATCGCGTAGCCCGCGATCGCGCTGGCGATGATCGCCATCAAGATGCCCTTGGGTGCGTTGCGGGCGGCGTCCTTCGTTTCTTCGGAGGCGTGCGCGGAAGCGTCGTAGCCGGTGAAGGTCCACGCGGCCTGGAGCAGCCCCGCGAAAAAGCCCGGTATCACCGCGTCTTGGAGCGGCGGCGCGTCTTGCAGCAGAAACGAGATCGGCTGCTTCTTCGCGAAGAGCAGCACCGCGCCCACCATCACGACGACGCCGGCCACGTGGTACCAGGCCGAGACGGTGTTGAGCGCCGCGACCACCTTCACGCCGACGTGATTGAGCACCGCGTGACTGGTGAGCAGCGCCGCGTAGAGCATCAGCACCGAGGCGCGAGAGCCCTCGAGGCCGAGCAGGGGCGCGAGAAATTCAGCGAGCCCGAAGTCGATCGCCGCGGTGATGGCGAACTGACCCAGCACGTTGAGCCATGCCGTGGCCCAGCCTGCGCCGGGACCTCCGAGGATCGAGCTCCAGTGGTACAGCGCGCCTGCGGTGGGGAAGGCCGAAGCGAGTTCGCCCAGGCAGAGCCCGATGGCGATGGTGAACACCGCCACCAGCGGCCAGCCCCACAACATGACGCGAGGGCCACCTGCCGTGAGCCCCGCTCCGTAGAGGGTCACCGCACCCGTGAGGACCGAGATGATGGAGAAGCTGAGCGCGAAGTTCTGAAACGCGCCCATGTCGCGCAGCAGCTCCTGCTTGTAGCCGAGCGCCTCGAGCTCACCCTTCGGCTCAGAGTCCATCGGCCACTCGCCAGAGGTACCAACTGGCCACGCTGCGATACGGCTTCCAGACCTCGCCCAGCGGCATCAGCCGCTTCGGCGTGATCGGCGCGTCGAGCTTGCGCAACATCGTAAAGCCCTTCCTCACGCCGAAGTCATCGACGGGAAACACGTCGAGCCGGCCCATGCGGAACATCAACATCATCTCGACCGTCCAACGGCCGATGCCACGCACCTGGGTCACCCGCTCGACGATGTCGTCGTCGGCCATGGCGTTGAGTTCACTCACCGCGGGCACGGTGCCATCGAGACACTTCGCTGCGAGATCCTTGATGGCCAGCGCCTTGGCCATCGACAACCCGCACTTCCGCATCGAGTCGATGCGCGCGCGGTGCACCGTCTTCAGGTCGGCCTGTGTGCCGTCACCGAAGCGGGCGTTCACCCGGCCTAGAATGGTCTCGGCCGCCTTGCCGTGGAGCTGCTGATGGCAGATCGATCGCACCAGGGCGTGGAAGGGGTCGAAGTCTTCCGAGACCTCCAACTGGGCAGGCCCCACCCGGGAAATGACGCCGGCGAGGCCCGCGTCATTCGCGGCAAGGAACTTCTCGGCTTTACGCAAGCTGCGAGTGAAGGCAGTCACCAAGGCACTGTAGCGGCGGGCCTGGAAACCAGCCCGAACTCTATGCTCCGCCCCGACGCCCGCAGGGGTATGCTGCGCCTCGCCCATGACACCGGTCGCCCCCCGTATCCCTGGCCGAATTCTCGTCATCGACGACGATCGTTCCGCTCGGCTCCTGCTGGAGCGCGTGCTCGTGCGCGCAGGCCACCAAGTCACGCTCGTGGACAACGCCGAACAGGGGCTCCAGGCGATCATCAGGGGGGGCTTCGACCTCTTGATCACCGACAAGAACCTGCCCGGCACCGATGGCCTCGAGGTGCTGCGCCAGGCGCGCGAGAAGCAGCCCACCATGCAGGCGATCATGATGACCGGCTTCCCTACGCTCGAGACGCAGACGCACGCGCGCGAGCTGGGCGTGTTCGGCTACGTGACCAAACCTTTCGGCGTGCACGACATTCTCGACATCTGCGACGCCGCGATTCGCGCCGGGGCAGCAGTTCCGTGAAGACCCGCATCGTCGTCATCGACGACGAAGCCGAGGTCTGCGCGTTGATCGGCAAGGTGCTGGTGCGCGCAGGTCACGAGGTCCTGGTCGCCCACACGGGTGAAGCGGGTCTCGAGTTGCTCGAGGCCAACGAAACGCACTGCCTCGTGGTCGACAAGCTGTTGCCGCAGATGGGCGGACTCGAGGTCGTGGCGGAAGTGCGCCGCCGCTGGCCTTCCATCGCCATCGTGCTGGTCACCGCGCACCCCGAACCTTTCAACCTCGATGCCGAGCGGCCCGAGGTGGTGCTGGCCAAGCCCTTCAAGAACCTGGCGGCGGTAGAAGAGGCCGTACGTGAGGCGCTCGACGCTCACACCACCGCGAAGAGCCCGCTGACCAACCTCAAGGAGCGCGTCGCGGCCGTGGTGGCCGAGATGACGCCTGGCCGCCGCAAGCGTGAATGACCGCTCAAACGTGGGGTGAACGAGATCTGTGGCTGGCGGGCGCGTCTGCGCTGGTCGCCGCTGCCTCGCTCTGGCTGGCGTTGGGCTCGGGTCAGCTGAACCGGGAAGACTCCACCACCCCCACGGTCGCAGCGGTCAAGCAGTCGAGCGGCGAGGTGAAGCTGCGATTGGCTTTCACGCTGGGCTGGCAAGGCGCGAACCGTGGGGCCGAGGTGCATGACGGTGATGCGCTCTTCGTTCCTCCCGGCGCCGAAGCCACCTTGACCTTCGTCGATGGCACCGAGCTCTCGCTCGACGAACGTTCGTTGGTGGTGATCGAACGGCCGCGCTCGGGCGCGCGCAGCGTGACGTTGCGGCAGGGCTCTGTCTCCGGCCGAGCAGGCAGCGAAGGGCTCACGTTGCAGACGCCCGCTGGTGAAGCCCGGCTCGAAGCGCAGACCGAAGCGCGGGTGGAGCTTTCCGGCGAGCAGCTCGAGGTCTCGGTGAAGAAGGGCACGGCGAAGGTGAAGGGCAGCACCGGGGGCCAGAAGACCGTCGAGTCGGGTCAACGGGTGGCCGCGGCGAAAGCAGGCACCACTGACCTTGCGCCCTTCGCAGTGCAGTTGCGCGCGCCCGATGCCCAGGCGCGTTTGCCGTTTCGGGGAGATCCTTCCGCCCTGACGCTGACCTGGTCAGGGGATCCGCCCGACGGTGCGCGAGTGCAGATCGCGCGAGATCGGCTCTACGCGTTCGTCGACGCGGAGTTCGCAGCGAAGGGCGGCAGCCTGCTCCTCAAGCAGCCCTCGAAGGGCGTCACCTGGTGGCGACTCGTCGACGCCGAAGGTCACCCCATCTCGGAGGCGCGCCGCTTCACCTGCGTCGAAGATGTGGCCCCCGTGGCGATGTACCCGCGCAGTGGTGAGGTGTTGCTCGCACCCCATGGCACCGCGGTCGCGTTCGCGTGGGCGCCGTTGCCGGGCATCAGCCGCTACCGCCTCGAGATTTCGCCGAGCCAGGGCTTCGAGCCGGTCACGGTCTCCCAGGTCGCCACCGGAGCGACCGCGCGCATCTCGCTCTCGCTCAACGAGGCGATGTGGTTCTGGAGGGTGAGCGTGGATGACGAGTCGGGCCTGGGCGCGCCGTCCGAGCCGATGCGTTTTCGCATCATCCACAAGGGCATCCCCGAAGCGCCGGAGCTGTTCAACCCGGAGATCGAGGTCACGCCCTGAAGCGGGGAGCGGTGGGCCTGGCGCTGGTGCTGCTCGTGTCGGGCGTCAGCCACGCTCAGAACGCGCGCATCGTGTTGCGGTGGAAAGACGTGCCCGGTGCTTCTGCCTACGAGCTGCAGATCGCCAAGGACCCCGCGTTCGTCGAGATCGTGCTGCAGACCCGGACCACCACCGCCGGCTATCGCTGGGAACAACTGCCGACCACCACGCACTGGTGGCGCGTGCGCAGCTTCGACACCGAGAGCCGCGCCAGTGAGTGGAGCCCCCCGCGCACCATCGCGGTCGACTCGGCGGTGCCCAGCCAGCTCAAGCCACCCGAGGGGCAGGGGCTCTGGTGCGGGGCCACCGTCAACTTCGAGCTCGACGCGTCGCCGTTGATCAAGGAGTACCTGGTCGAACTCTCCAGCAGCGCCGAGTTCGCCAGCTTCCGCACGTTGCGATCGGCGACGCCTTCTCTCGACGCGCCGGCGCTCGCCGCGGGCATGTGGTGGTGGCGCGCGCGCGGCATCGATCTCAAGGGCCGCACCACCGGAGCGGGGCCGGTGCGCAGCTTCTCGATTCGAATGAGCGCGCCGAAGTTGAAGCAGGTCAACGACGTGCCACTGGGCACCGCGCAAGTGCAGTTGAGCTGGGCGGAAGCGGCGTGCGCGAAGAGCTACCTGGTCGAGGCCACCCAGGACGGGCGCGACAAGGTCACCTTCCCCTCGTCGGGTCTGTCGCTCGCGTTCAAGGCCGGCGTCGCCGGTGAGTATCGCTGGCGCGTGGCGAGCGTCGATGAGCGCGGCGCGCCGGGCGAGTTCAGCGCCGAGGGCGCGTTCAAGGTGAGGCTGCCGGCCCCCGGCGGTCGTACGGAAAATGTCGGCCCGCGCACGGACCTGTCGTGGAACGTGGTGGTGGGGGCGACTTTCTACAAGGTCGAGCTGATGCGCCCGGGGCCGAAGGGCAACGAGGCCGCGGGCGGGGCGATCGTCACCGGCACCACGTGGCGCACGCCAGACCTGCCGCCCGGACAGTACCTGTGGCGGGTCACCACCAAAGACGCGCTCGGCCACACGTCGGTGCCTTCGGAGTTCCGCACCTTCGTGCGCTCTGCGGGTGCGCCGCTGGCGGTGCTGACCTGGGTGTCTCCGTCGACTGACGTGGTGGTCGCGCCGGGAACCGAGGTCGAGCTGCGCTGGTCCGACGTGAGCGATCGGAAGGACTTCGAGCTCGAACTCGACGGCGTGACTGAGCGGGTGAGCGCTCCTTCGTTCCGCACGGCCGCCCTGAGCGAGGGCACGCATGAAGTCCGGGTGCGCGCGGTGGCCGCAGACTTCCGCATGTCGCCGTGGTCAGCGCCGCTCGAGCTGTTCGCGGGCGTGCCGACGGTGACGCGCGCCGACGTAGCGCTGGTGGGTGAGCTGCTGCAGGTGAAGCTGTTCGACGTGCGCGGCCGCGCGGTGCTCGGCGCGGCGCCGAAGCTCACGGTGCGAGACGGTTCGCTGGGTGCTCCCGAGTTCAAAGATGACAGCTGGCAGGCGCAGTGGACGCCGCCGGCCTCGGGCGACGACGTGCTGACGGTCGAGGAGCGAGCCTTTCACTTCGAGCGTCCGCTCACGGCCGCGATGGATCCGACCTTCACCCTTGCGGCGCGGGCGGGCGGCATCTTCAGTGGCGGGGCGGTCGCTTCTCCAACCGCGCTGGTGAGCTTCGGGGCCCGGTTGCCGTTCTTGCGAAGGCGCGTGGGCGTCGAGCTGCGCGCTGGTGGCTATCGTGCCGGCAGCTCGCTCGAGCTCGGTGGGGCCACGCTGCGGGGAGAAGCTTTCCTGCTGCCGCTCTCACTGCTCGCTTCGTGGAATCAGAACGTCGGTGCGTTCCAGCTCAAGGCCGGTGCAGGGCTCGCGATGCAGCTGGCCTGGCTGCAGGTCGGGCCTGATTCTGGCTTCAACGTGCTGCCCGGCTTCGAAGTGGTGGCGGCCCTCTCGCGCCGACTGGGTCCAGGCAGAGTGGAACTCGAGCTCAGCTTCCTCTCCGGCCGGGTGGACAACGCCTTGGCGCGGTTGAACGCTGGCGGGCTCGCGGTGCGGGTGGGGTACGCTTTCGACTTCTAGTGGGGGTATCGGGTGCAGTCGTCGCTTCGCACGCAGATCGTCTTGCTCGTCGGCGTCATGCTCGTCGGCGCGATGGGCGTGTACCTGCTGCTCGCGACGCGGGTGGTGAGCGCTGACAAGGAAGCGTCGGTCTACGACGTCAACGCGCTGGTCGCCGGCACCGTGGCTCAGCAGATCGAGCGCACCGTCGACGGCATCGCCGACAAGCTCCGCTACTTCGGGCAGGAGTACGAGATCACGCCCGGTGATGCCGAGCGGCGCGCGCGCAGCCTGTTCGACGCCGACGCCGCGGTGCTCTCGCTGGAAGTCTTCAAGCGCACCGAAGGTGGCTTCGAGCGTTCCTTTCTCTTCGTCGACAACAAGCGCCTCGCCGCGCTGAACCTGACGGCTGACGACCTGACCGAAGCACGCAAGCGCACGCCAGCGCCCCTTGATGCCGTGCAGCAGGCAGGCATCGTGCTGCAGAACGCGTCGCTCGCGCCCGACCTCGCGCTGGTGCGGCTCTCGTCGACCACCGCTGACGGGAAGGCCGTGGTGATCGCCGACCTCCGGCCCGAGTGGCTGCTTTCCGCGGTGGCCACCAACAGTGTGTACAAGGTGTTCCTCGTCGATCGCCTCGGCCGCGTGTTGGCGCACCCCGACAGCGATCAGGTCATCAAGCGGGAAGATCTCTCGGCGCTGCCGGTGGTGAAGGACGCGCTGGGCGGCAAGCTGGCCCGCGGCACCGAAGAGTACGAAGTGAACGGCGTGTCGAAAGTGGCCGCCTTCGCGCGGGTCAACAACGGCGTCGGCGCGGTGATCGTCGAAGTGCCTCGCGACGAGGTGTTCAAGGCCACCCGCGAGTTGTCGCGGCGATCCTTGCTCTTCGCGGTCGGTGTCGTCTCTCTGGCCTTGGTCCTCGCCGTGTTGCTCGGCCGCCGGGTGACGCGCCCGCTGCGAGAGCTGCAGGAGACGCTGATGGTGATCTCCCGCGGCAACTTCGGCGTCGAGGTGCCGGTCGATGGCCCCGCTGAGATCCGTTCGGTGGGCGCTGCCTTGAACGAGATGAGCCGCGAGCTGGTGCGGCGCAGCGAGCAGCTGCAGACCACCAACGCGCAGCTGGTGCAGTCTGAGAAGCTCTCGGCCGTCGGCGAGCTCGCTGCCAGCGTCGCGCACGAAGTGAAGAACCCCATGGTGGGCATCGTGGGCTTCGCGCAGCTCGGCCAGGAGTCGACCGACATGGCCGAGGTGCTCGAGTACTTCAAACTCATCGAGGCAGACGCCTTTCGCGCGAACAAGATTCTGCAGAACCTGCTCGAGTTCTCTCGCCCGCCCGAGATGGAGTTCGAAGCGTTGGGCCCCAACGACGTGGTGCTGGGCGCGATGGCGCTGTGCGTTCACCAACTGCAGATGCAGGGGGTCCGCGTCGAGACGGCGTTGTCCACCGGGCTCTGTCCCATTCGCGGCAACTCGAACCAGCTGCGCCAGGTGCTGCTCAACCTGATGCTCAACGCGGGTCAGGCGATGGAGGGCTCACCGAAGAAGTTGATCACCGTGTCGACCTCGAGCCCGGAAGCCGGCTTCGTGGAGATCAAGGTGGGCGACACCGGGCCGGGCCTGGCCGAAGAGGTGAAGGACAAGCTGTTCAAGCCCTTCTTCACCACCAAGCGGCGTGGGCAGGGCACGGGCCTGGGCCTGTCGGTCTCACGCAGCATCGTGGAAGCGCACCGCGGCTCGATTCGCGCGGAAGGCGCACCCGGCGCGGGCGCGACCTTCATCATTCGGTTGCCTGAGGTCAGCTGAGCCAGGCTTCGAGTCGTCGTGAGGCCATCTTCCGGGGCCGCTTCGCACTGATTCTTCGAGGGCGGTGTGCACGCCTCGAGCAGTGGCGCCGGAAAGCGCGGACGGTGACCACGCCGGCCAGCGGGCGAAAGAGAGAGGCCTGCTCGTCAGAAGCACCGAACCAAATCTGAAGAGGAGATGAAATTCAGTGCGTTCAAGCGCCTTTGGGTGCGTGGCGCTTCTTGATTCCTGGCGTTGCTCGCTTCACGCAAGCCTCTCGACTTCGTGCGAGGACGCTCCCGGGAACAAATTCGGTGCGTTCAGGCGCCCCTGCGCAGGGCCTTGTTGCGCAACTATCAATCGATGATGATTTGAGCCGTGGCCCCGTGCTGATGCGCACAAATTCGTGCTCGATTGATAGTTCCGCAACATGAGCCGTCGCGCATCCTCGTCCGAGGGAGAGAGGCCTGCTCGTCAGGAGCACCAAAGCAACACTCACCCTGACCCCCTTCCCGTGGGCTTCAGCGACATTTCTTCTGAGCGGGCCAGAGTTGAGCCCGCCCGCCGCGGCGCTCGAAGTCTTTGAGCAACTCGTCAACTTGATGTGTTCATGACTTCAAGTTCCGAGCGCGACCTTGAGCCCCTCGAGGATGAGTTCCTCGCTGCCCTGATGCACCGACACCCAGCTCGGCGTGTTCTCACTGCGAGCCCACGTACCGCCCCTGGAATCGAAGCCCAGCTCGAGCCAGCCCTTGGGGGAACCCTTGAGTGAGTACTCGAAACGCAGCTGCACCTTGGGCTCGCCCAGCTTCGGCAGCTCGCCCTGGCTGAGCACCTCGGTGACGATGAGCCGGTTCCAGATCTTGTCGTGCCAGTTCTTCACCATCTCTTCGGCCTTATCGGGCGTGGCCGCGCGAGAAACCTTCGCGGTCTGCGGAATGTCCGCCCCGGTCGAGAGGAAAGAAGCCAACTTGTCGCCTGACTTCACGGTGAAGGCGTCGAACTCGGTGGGCTTGAAGAGGTGCAGCCGGCGATCGACGAGCAGCTGCGAGTTGGGGTCGAGCTCGTTGAACAGGCTCGACGAGATGAGGAACACCTCGCCCGACTTCTCGTCTTGCGCGTAGTTGCCGATGAGCCCGCTGACCGGGCGCGAGATGGTGAAGCGGCGGTTCACGCCTGAGACCTGCAGCTCGAGCTTGCGCTCACTGTTGGTGAGGCCGACCTCGTCGAGCTTCTCCTTGCTCAAGGTGCCCAGCGCGCGGCTGCCCTCGAACGGGGTCAGCTTGGTCCACACGGTGTCAGCGCGATCGTTCGCGAAGACGGTGCGATCGGGCGTGGGCTCGGCCGGCTTGGACGTCGCCAGCACGGTGCCACCATCGACACCTGCATCGACCTCGACCAGGGCCACGCCCGCGTCGATGACCGGCCGCTTGCCCGGCAGGTACGCCAGCGTCACCATCAGGCGATCCTTTTTTTCGACGGACACTGATCGAACGCCGTCTTCGTAGCGCACGCGCTCGAGCGAGTTCTTCGTGGCGTCGACCACCACCACCGACTCGCTCTTGAGCGAAGCTTTCGGGCGCTGCCAGGTGACGTAGGCGGCGACGAGACCGGCGAGTGCCAGGCCTCCCTGCAGGGCTGCGCTGCGGGCTTTCACGACTTGCTCTCCTTGCTGCTCGGCTTCTTTGCGCGGCGGCGGGCCAGAAAGCCCACTCCGAGCACGCCCAGGGGCGCGAGGAACGTGGTGGCGTAGAAGGTGGCGGTGTCCTGCTGGCGGCTGCGGGTCAGCGGCACGTCGACCTCGGTGTTGGTGACGCCGGCGAGCTGCTCGTCACCGAGCAACCACTTGAAGCCGTCGACGACCAGGTACTGATTGCCCGGCAGTTGCGCAAGCACGAGGTCGGCGATCGCATCGGAGTCGCTCAACACCAGCGCCCGCATCGCGTCTTCGTTCTTCGCGGAAGGCGCGCGGCGCTCGATGGCGGCCACCACGCCCCACGCCTTCTTCGTCTCGCCCAGCGTGGCGTCGAACTCGAAGTTTCCCGACGCGTCGTTCCACGACTCGGGCGCCGAACGCACGGCGAAGTCGATGGTGAGATCAGCGGGGTGCTTGGGCAGCTCGTCGAGCCCACCGGCGCCCAGCATGAGCACCGGCACGTTGCTGCGCCCGAGGTACGTCACCACCGGGTGCGAGCTGAAGGTGCGCGTGCCGATGTTGATGCGGTCCGCGAGCCCAGGGGGAGGACGCACGTTGGCGGTGCCGCGCTCCTGGGCTACCGACTGCGCCTTGAAGGACAGGCCCAGCGGCGTCATCAGCTCGTCGAAGGCGAGGCCCGTCTCGGGGTCGAGCGCGATGAACAACCGGCCGCCCTTCTTCGCGTACGCCTCGATCGACGCGGCTTCAGGCTCGGAGAACGCGCGCGAGGGACCCACGATGAACAGCGCCGCCGCGTCTTTGGGGATCTCGTTGCCGAGGCCTTCCGCAGTGGTGAGCGTGCGCACGTCGAAGTTCTGGTCCTGCAGCGTCTTGTAGAGAATCTCGATGGTGGCCCGCTGATCCATCCCGTTGGTGGGATCCTGGCTGCGTTCACCGTGACCGCCGGTGAGGTAGACGGTGCGGCGCGACTTGGCGACCTGCAGCATGCGCTTCTGCACTTCAGCGTCGAGGCCACGCAGCTGGCTCTTGGCCTTCTCCACTTCAGTGCCGATGAAGATGCTCTCCTTGCGGCCGCCCTTCTTGAGCAGCACGGTGCCGTTGCCGCTGACCGCGAGCTCCTTGGCCTTGATGGGCTCCATCGCGTGATCGAGGCGGGTGACCTTGATCTGCGAGCTGACGTCCTGCAGCTCCTTGAAATAGCCCGCCACCGCCTCGGCCGCGTCGCTGGCCGGGGGGAAGAACAGGTAGACCTCAAGCGGCTCGTCGAACGAGGCGACCAGCTTCTGCGTCGCCTCGCCGGCCTTCGCCACGCGGAAGTACGAGAAGTCGCCCTTCACGTCGCGCTCGGTCGCCACGTATTGCACCGAGAACGCGAAGATGAGCGCGCACGCGAGCCCCACGCCCGAGAGCATGGCCTCGTCGATGCGGCCGTCTTCGAGCCTGGGGGCCTTGGCCATGGTGCCGAACGACAGCTCCATCAGCAGCGTGGGCAGCAGCGCCATCGCCAGCACGGCCGGCCACGACACGGACAGCACGCCCGAAATCTTCGGCCAGGCGCTCACCAGCGAGGCACCGGTCAGCTTGGTGAACAGGTCCGACTGGAGGAAGTAGAGAGAGAAGGCGAACAACGCCAGCCCTGCGAAGGCGGCGAACAGGCGCTGTACCCGCCCGAGCTCGTCTTTCTGAGAACGCGAACGGATGAAACGAAGCACCGTGGCAGCGAGCACCATCACCGCGCCCACGCCGGTGAGGCCGTAGCGTGCGGTGGGTGCTTCGACGATGCGCTCACCGACCCAGGCGAGCGCGAGACCGACGACGAGGAGAATGGAGAGCTGCATGACTTACCTCCACCTTCGCGCTTCGAGCACGCGCGTGGCGGCGAAGAGCGCCAGAAAGGTGACCAGGCCGAAGTACGCGACGTGCTTGACGTGCACGAGGCCGGTGCGGAAGGCGTCGAAGTGCCCCCACCACGCCAGGCCGTTGATGATGTCGGTGAGCGGCCGCTCGGTGACCTTGGCGAGCAACCAGCAGGTGGTGAGCGCCAGGATCATCACGCCCGAGAGCACGGACGCGACGACCTGGCTTCGCGTCAGCGCGCTGCCGAAGGTGCCGATGGCCAGCCCGCACGCGCCGACCAGCATCAAGCCGAAGTACCCGGCGAAGATGTGGCCCATCGAGACCTTGCCGTACACCGCGATGAGAATCGGCATGTACGAGGTCGAGAGGAAGAACACGCACAGGAAGAGGAAGGCCGCGAGGAACTTGCCCAGCACGATCTCCACGTCGTGAATCGGCGACGAGTAGAGCAGCGAGATGGTGCCGGTCTGCCGCTCTTCGGCGATGAGCCGCATCGAGAGGAACACCGCGCCCACCATGGTGATGCCCGAGGTGAGCGTGAAGAAGTCGGCCAGCACTTCGGAAGACTTCTTGGCCGTGCCCGGAACCGCGAAGGCGTTGAACAACAGGCCGTCGATGAAGAGCATGACCGCGATGATGATGTACCCGCTCATGGTGCGCAGGTACGACTGCAGCTCGCGGCGGGTGATGAGCGATACGTTCTTCAAGCCGCCTCCTTGCCGTGCGTGAGCTTCAAGAAGATGTTCTCGAGGCGCGCGGCTGCCTTGTCGATGCGCAGCACAGCGATGCCTGCGCCGACGAGGGCCTTCACCATTTCGGGGCGCAGCTCGCCGGTGCCGATCACCCGCAGCGACGCTGTTTCGCCCTCGAGCTTGAGCACCGTCACGTCGGTCACGCCGGGCACGGTCTTGAGCACGTCGATCGCCTTCTGTGACGGGCCATGCACCTCGACTTCCACGGCGCCTGCGTTGCCGAGCAGGTTGCCCAGGTCGGCTTCGGTGCCGCGCGCGATGATCTCGCCTTGCTGAATGACCAGGTAGCGATCACAGATCTGGCTGATCTCTCCGAGGATGTGGCTCGAGACGAGCACCGTGTGTTCGCCCTTGAGCTTCTGAATGAGCTCGCGCATCTCGACGATCTGCACCGGGTCGAGACCCGAAGTCGGCTCGTCGAGGATCAGCAGTCGCGGGTTGTGCACCAGGGCCTGCGCCACGCCGACCCGCTGTCGGTAGCCGTGCGAGAGGCTGGAGATCACGTCGTCCTTGCGATCGGTCAGCGAGGTCTTTTCCATCGCCTCGCGCACGCGGGCGGCGAGGTCGGCGTTGGTCACGCCGCGCAGCTGCGCCACGAACTCGAGGTACCCCTCGACCGTCATCTCGTCGTACAGCGGCGGGGTGTCGGGGAGGAACCCGATGCGTTTTCGGATCTCATGGGGTTCGCGCGTGACATCGAAACCATCGATGAGCACGCGGCCGCTGGTGGGCAGCAGCACGCAACCGAGCACCTTGAGGGTGGTCGACTTACCGGCGCCGTTGAGCCCCAGGAAGCCGATGACTTCGCCCTTTTCGATGTTGAACGAGAGGTCGCGAATCGCCGCGCGCTCTCCGTAGTACTTGGTGAGGCCTTCGACCTTGATCATCGACCCGGTCGTCTAGTCTGTGTCGACCTCAAGTCAAGGGTGAGCGTGAGGGCCAACGCAGCGATCAGCACCACCGCGGTCCACCCCGCGGCTTCGGGGCCAAATGCACCACCTGACCAGAAGGTCGGAATGGCGTCGCTGGCGCCGATGAGCAGCGAGGTCCCGGGCGGGTTTCCGCTCACCGGCTGGCCGAAGACGAAGCCCTCGAAGAAGTTCCATGACACGTGCAGGCCCATGGCGAGCCACACCGCGCCGGTGCGTACGGTGAGCGCTCCGAACCAGGCGCCGACCAGCGCGACTTGAAGCGCCGCGAGCCAGGTGGCGCCGGGGTTGAACAGGTGGAGCGCTCCGAAGAGCACGCTCGAAAGAGCCACTGCGGCGACATCGCCCAGGCCGCGCCGAAGGGCATTGAAGCCCAGGCCCCGCAGGAGCAGCTCTTCTCCGAAACCCGCCGGAGAGAGCGTGAACAACTGCAGCAGCCCCGCGGTGGCGATCGCGCCTGCGCTCTTCGAAGACAAGGTCAGTGAGGTGGCGCCGACCAGCACCGGCACGACGCAACAGACGCTCAGCGCGAGGGCCCCGATGAGAAAACCCACGCCGAAGTGGCGCCGTGGCGCCTCGGTGTTCAGGCCGGTCGGCTCCCGGAAGGTGAGCCAACAGACGAGCGTCGCGGCAGTCCCCGAGACGAGCGTGGGGAAGGTTGAGAAGAAGACGCGCGGTGAATCGAGATCGTCGAAGGCGAGCAGGCCGGTCAGGTTCAGCAGAAGGGTGAGCACCCCTTCGCAGGCCACCGCCACGAGAATGAAGAGGCCGACGACGTACGGCGAGCGGATGCGACCTTCCGCACCCCTCAGCAGATTCACACGCCGGCCCAGGAGCTCAGCGTGAAGCCTCGAGAGACGAGCGCCTCGCGGGTGGCGGGCGCGAGGAAGGTGGCCAGCTCGACCTCACGCTGCGGCCCGTAGCCGCTGCTCACGTGACTGGGCCGGTGACCGGGGTGACACATGAGCTCGATCACCCCTTCGCTGGGCATGTCGTCGAGCTCGGCGACCCAACGCTCCGGCGTCCAGTACGCGGCGTCACCGGCATCACCGATGAAGAAGTCGTTGGTGTGCACGCCTGCATCTTTGAGCGCGCTGCGCATGCCCGGGTCGATGCTGCGCACGGCCAGCCCGCGTTCACGGGCGACGATGCCCACCGCGCCGAGCACGGTCGGTTCACGATGCGCGTGTTTGTGCACGTCGATGTGCGTGGCGTCGCGGCCGAGCAGCGCCTTGAAGCGGTCGAGCTGCGCGCGCGTCTCGTTCACCACGAACTGGCGGGTGAGCACGGCGCGTTCGGTCAGCTCTTGCGAGGGCTGGCTGACCGAGCTGAAGCGCACCAGGTTGAGGTGCAGGCCGATGGCCAGCCCATTCGCGTCTTGCGCGGCGTCTTCGCTCCAGGGCGAGTTGACGATCATCGTGGTGGAAGACACCACGCCGGTTCTCATCGATTCGACGATCCCCCGGGTGACGGCAGGGTCGTAGCCGAAGTCGTCGGCGTTCAAGATCAGTCGTCGGGTCATGGGCTGGGAGCCGAGGCGGCGCACTTGCTGAGCAACGCCTCGGCCTCTTTCGGGAATCGCTCGCGGACTTTCTTCTGCACGGCCGCGAGCTCGGAGGTCTGCTGCATCTGTTCCATCTCACACAACGCCGTCAGCGGGCGAGTGTCGGTGCCAGCCAGCGCGTCGGCGGCCAGATACTCCGCGCGCGCGGCCGTGAGGTCGTTCTTCTGAAAGAGCACGGTGGCCAGGTAGTAGTGGCCCTCGAGGAGATCAGGCTTTTCCTTCACCACCGAACGAAGCAGGCGCATGGCCTCTTCCTTCTGATCCTTGCGGTACTTCACGAAGCCGAGCTCGGCGGTGGTCAGCCAATCGGTGCGCTTCTTGTTGGCCCTGGTGAGCGCGACCTCGGCTTCATCGAGCCGGCCCGCTTGCGAGAGCCAATAACCCTGGCGCGCGAGGTACTGCGTATTGCCCGGCGCCTTGGTGACCGCTCTGGTCCACGCTTCCAGCGCTGCGCCCGAGTCAGCTTGCAGCTCACGCAATTCAGCCATCACCGCGTCGGGCCGTGGATCGGTCGGAGCGAGCGCGACTGCTTCTCGAACGGCGATCTCTGCGCGTTTGCCCTTGCGGGTTTGAACTGAGGCCTTCGCTTCGAGCAGGCGTGCGTCGAGGCTCTTGGGATTCTTGAGCAGCCAGCCGTCGACGAGCGAGAGCACCCCGTCCCATTCTCTGGCTTCGGTCAGCAGGGCCCCGGCACGAGCGAGCTGGGCGTCGGTGGCGTCGGCCAGCTTCCCCAGCTCAACGAGCCCGCTGACGCGATCGCCGCCCTTCGACTGCTCGGCCTTCGCGAGTTGTTCGGTGGCGGTGAGCTGGGGGCCTTTGAGTCCGAAGAAGGCGGCGAGGCCCACGCCGATGATCGCCAGGACGGCGAGGATGAGCGGAACCGATGAGCGTGTCTTGGGCTTCGCCGGGGCGACCGGTGCCGGTTTGTGCGCCGGAATCGGTGAAGGCAACGTGGCGTCGAGGCCCTGACCTGGCGTCACTCCGGGCATCACGCCGGGAACGGACGGGTCGGCTTCACGCGCTTTGCGCAGCGTGCTGCGACGTTCATCGGTCTTCTCGGGGAAGAGCGCCGTGACGTAGTTCGCCACTTCTGCATGTGTGGCGAGCACGAAGTCACCGCCGACGGCTTCGATCGCGTCGACGAACTCAGCGAGCGTCTGGTGGCGGTTGCGCGGCTCTTTGGCGATGGCGCGCAGGCAGATCGCCTCGAGCGCTTTGGGCACCGCGGGATCGTAGGACGACGGCAGCGCGGGTTCTTCGCGCGCGATGCGAATGACGACCTCGTCGATGCTGTTGCCGGTGAAGGGCCGGCGACCGCAGAGCTGCTCGTAGAGCATCACGCCCGCGGCGAAGATGTCGGCCCGGTGATCGACCGGCTTGGCGGTGATCATCTCGGGCGACATGTAGAAGAACTTGCCCTTGAGCGTGCCCGGCTCGGTGCCTGCGCCCCAGGCAGAGGTGCGCGCGATGCCGAAGTCGATGACCTTGATGTCGCCGCGCACGCCGACGTGAATGTTGTCGGGGGTGAAGTCGCGGTGCACGAGCGCGAGTGGCTTGCCTTCTTCGTCGACGGCGCGGTGCGCGGCGTCGAGACCACGGCAGGCTTCCGTCAGCACCCGCAGCGCGACCCCGGCTGGCATGCGCTTTCCGTCGTCCGCGGCGCGCTGGCGCAGCTCGGCCCAGGTGCGGCCCTCGAGCAGCTCCATCGCGATGAACGGTTCACCCTCGACCTGGCCGAGCTCGAAGATGGTCACCACGTTCGGGTGGTGGATCTGCGCGGTGATGCGGGCCTCGTTCAGGAACATGCGAACGATCGCCGAGTCTTTGATCAGGTGGGGCAGCAGCCGCTTCACCGCCACCATCGGGCCGAACTGGCCGTCGGGGGAAATCTGCCGGCCCACGTACACCTCGGCCATGCCGCCCGTCGCGAGGCGCGACGTGAGGCGGTACTGCCCGATCCACATGGGCTCGCCGAGGGTGTTCACCGGCGGCGGACTCTAGGTCAGGAAGCCGCCGGCGCGCGGGAAACTCGTACCTGTCTCCCCGAGAGGCCGAGAGGGTTGGCCGGAATAGAAACTGAGAACCCCACCGGTCACCCCGAGCCCGGTCGAGGGGTCACCTGCCGCGCGGCGCAGAGGTGGCATCTCGACTGCGCTCGATGCGAACGGTGGGTCTGTTCCTTCGGACGAAATCGCCGGCGAAGCCGGTCCCCTGCTCGGGATGCACGGTGTGCGGTCGCTCTTTCGAGCAACCCTGCGAACTGATTCGAGGCCAGGTGAAGTTCACTCATCGTCATCCTCGTCGGAGTCCTCGTCATCACCCTCATCCTCGTCGCGAGCGGCCTTCGGAGCAGCGACAGCCACGACCGGCATCATCGACTCCGCCAGCTCCGGATTGGCGGCCAACTGAACCAGCTGCTCCGCCGTGAACCACTTGGGACTGTTCGCCCGCCGCGCATTGGTCCGCTGTGCTCGTCTCAACGCACGGAACGCAGCCTCGCGAAGAGAAGCCGTCCCCCACTCGACCTTCGCCGCCTTCTCGACCTTCGCGGGCTTCGGAGCAGCCACCGCCTTTGGAGCCGCCGCGCCCCGCAGCTTCACCTCGGAGTACCCCTTGCCGGTCTTCTCCTTGATGAGCTTCTCCATCTCCTTCTGCGCAGCCTCCGGCGAAGCGAGCTTCTTGGGCTTCTTCTGGCCTGCAGCGCCGATCTTCCCGAAACGAACGACACACATGGTGTCCTGCACGACGACCTCCCAGAACTTCGAGCTGTCGTCCTCTTCGAACTCGAAGCGCCGTGAGCCGGGCATCGACACATCAGGGCTGGGACCGGACTCTTCGTCGTCATCCTCCCCCTCACCCTCGTCTTCCTCTGGCTCTTCCTCGTCCTCTTCTTCTTCGCCGTCTTCGCCACCACCCGCACTGAACGCGAGCTTCGCGAGGAACTCGGCAACCGGCTCACCACCCATGCGGCCGAGCGCCATCAACGCCGCGCGCTGAACTGGTTCACTGGCGCCCTTCTCTGCCTGCGCCATCAGCACCGACGAATCTCCCGCGCCGATCAACTTGGGCAGCATCACCGCGCGAGCCGCCTCAGTGGCGAGCATCATCGCGTCGCCCTTCACGGCATCGAACGCGAGCGAGTCGAGCGGCTTGCTGCTCTCGATGAGCGCCGTGGCCTGAGCGGCGTTGGTATGGACGAGCGCCGACACGGAAGCCCGTCGCACGCCGCCATCGATGTCGCTCGCGCCGCGCGTCAGCACGGGCACCGCACCAGGGCCGGCTTTCTGCAGCACGCGAGCGGACTCCGCACGAACACTCGCCGGGGCAGGAGACCCACCCGACAACGACTTCGCCGCGAGCTCTTCCACTTCGCGCGAAGCGTGCAGCGTCGCCGCCCAGAGCAACCGCAAGAACGCGCTCTCTTCAGCGACCTTGTCGGTGCCGACGCTCTTCGCCCAGCGGGTGGCAGTGCTCGTCGCAGACGCCACCAGGCTCTTCGCGCGCAGTTGCTGTTCAGCCGCGGGGAGCGCCGTGCCCGCCAGCGCATTGCGAGCCATCAACCACGCCATGTCGTCACGCACGCTCGCGAACTCCGAGCCCGCATACTTCACCAGCGCGTCGGTCGGCAGTGACGGCCTGCGGCCCAACCCGTACTTCACCTTCGCGCGAAGATCGGCGCGCAAGCGCGGGTTGGCCAGCCGCTCCAGCAACGGAGCAGGCTCAGCCTCGGCCAGCAGATACGCCAGCGCAGGGCCCGAGATGTTCGGCAGCTCACTCGACGCGGCGTTCATCGCCACGCGGAGCGGATCGGTCGGGAAGCATGCCTCGAGCGCCTGCAGCGCGGTGTCGGCCAACTGCCACTGCGTCAGCGCGCGGGTGAGCACCTTCTCGCTCGAGGGATCCGCGAGCAAGGCCAGCGAACGAATGGCCTCCTTGCGCACCTCGAGGTCGCGGTCGTCTTCCGCGGCGACGATCTGCTGCAGCCGGCCCAGCGAACGATCGTCACCGATCCAACGCAGGCCGCGCACGCCCGCCATGCGGTAGTTGCCCTCGAGTGCGCTGGACTCGACCAGCTCGAGCACGCGCTTCTTCTGGTCGACGTCGATGAGCGCCTTGAAGAGCCGGCCGAGCGCTTCGATGGCCGCCCCGCGCACGAGTGGATCAGCGGGCGCCTCTTCGGTGCCACCAGCCGCGAGCAACTCCATCTCTTCGAGCGCGCGGAGCTGACCGCCCGTTCCGAGCGCCAACACCGCGCGCACCTGCTCTTCGACTTCACCTGCACGCGTGAAGAGCAACAACGGGCGCAACGCAGCGACGTGCTGCTTCGCCGCGAGCCCTTCAGCCGCGTTGAGCATCAGCTCGCGTGCCCCCTGAGCGATCACCAGCTCGAGCGCGGCCACGGGAGCGGCGTGCTTCTCGACGCGCTGGGCGTAGCTGCCCACCGCCTGCACGCGTGTCGCCACGTCGCGATCTCCGAACAGCGAGCTGAGCAGCGTGTCGTTCTCCGGCTCAACGCCGACATCGAGCTCGCGAGCGGCCGAGCTGCGCAGAACCGGATCTTTCGCCTTCACGCCCGCGCGCAGCGTCTGCAGCACCGCGGCCGGGTTGCGCGGAGAGCGCTTCTCGTTCTTCAGGTACTCGCGCGACGGCGCGCCCTTCGCCGGTGGCCGGCGATGATTGCCGACCAGCAGCGCGCCATTGAAGGCAGCGAGGCGCACGTCAGCGGCAGGATCTTCGAAGCGCTCGAGCAGCGCGCCCAGCCCCACCACGCGACGGGTCGAAGCGAGGGCCGCGATGGCGTCACGCTTGAGCGTGCTCATCGGAGCGGGGTCAGCAGCCGGGGGCAGGGCCGCGAGCTCCTGCAGGTGCGTGGCGAGGGCGATGGCTGCTGCATCGGTCGCGCAGGTGCCCAGCGCGGTGCGCGCCGCGGCGAGTGACGGACCTTCCGGCACCAGGAACGCAGCGAGCGCGGGCACAGCCGAGTCGTCCTTCCGCTCGGCAAGCAACCGCGCGGCGAGCAGGCGAACGTCGTCGCGATCGCTCTCCAGCGCCTTGCGAAGCGCGGGCAACACACGCGCGTCCTGGCTGGCGGCGAGCTTCTGCAACACGCCCAACCGGAGATCAGCATGCGGGCTGGCCAGCGCGGCCATCAGCGCGTCGAGACTCCCGGGCCCGACGCTGCGCTCCAGCAAGACGAACGCCTGCTGACGGACCTCGACCACGTTCGACGACAGCGCGTCGACGAACCAGGTGCGAGCTGCTTCACCGCGCTCGTTGACCTGCGCGAGCGCGAGCAGGCCGACGTCAGCCGACGCCGAAGACAGCGCGTGCCGCAGCGCGACGTCGGGCGTCGCCTCGAGCAACTTCGAGAGCCCCGCCATCGTCTTCTTGCGCACCAACGCGTCTTCATCGTCGAGCGCGCGCACGAGGGCAGGAATCACGGAAGCCGGCTTCGGGCTCCCAGCGCTGGCCAGCTCGATCATCCGGTCGACGACGTCACGCCGCACCCGGCGCACCGTCTCATCGGGGCTCGAGAGCCGGAGCAGACCGACGTAGGCGCCGAACGAAATCCACCGGCGCACCTCGAGCTCCTTCGAGTCGGGAGCAGCGACCTTCGGTGACGCACCCGCGAACAACTTCCGCAGCCAATCTTTCCGGGCGACCGCGTCGGTGCTCGCGCGGCCACGCTGGTTGGTATCGGGAACGGTGGTCTCGGAGGCGGGGCGAATCGTGACGACCCGCTTCACCTCGGCGAAGAACTCGAGCGGCTTGCGACGCAGCAGCAAGGCCTGGCCTGCCGAGTACCGGGCCTGCGGAGTGTCAGCGCCGAGCAACTGCAGCAGCCGCATGGCCGCGCGCTCGCGCTCACCTTCTTCGGGCCAGTCCTTCATGTCGCCGGCCTTCTGTGGCTTCGGAGGGCTGACCGCGGCGAGCAAGAGCTCCGTGTACGAGCTGACGTCAGCACGCAGCTCGAGCGCGCGAGCCGCAGCGTACCGAACGTCGGGCCGCTGGGCCGACAGCGCGGCCGTGAGCAGCTCGGGTTCGTTTCCTTCACGAGCCGCCCGAAGATCGCGCGCGAGCAACGTCGCGAAGAACGTGTCGGACAGGTAGTCGTCGGGGTCGTCGAGCCCGAGGAAGAGCGCGTTGTCACCCGCGGCCCCGAGCGCGACCAACGCGCGCAGCGCACCTTCACGAATCGGCAGGTGCGGGTCCTTCAGCGTACCGGTGAGCACGGCGAGACCGCGATCATCACCCAGGCGCGCGAGCCCCTCAGCGGCCCAGCTGCGCACCGCGACGTCAGCGTGGCTGAGCGCGTCGAGCAGGAACGCTTCGTGACCTGAATTGCACAACCCGCGCGCGGCCTGTTCACGCACCGCCGGGTTCTCATCTTTGAGGAGCGGCTCAGCGAACACGCCCGCGGTGCGCGCGCTGCCCAGCGTGGCCAGCGCACCGACGGCACGCGCGCGCAGCGGCTCGAGATACGCAGCCGGGTGACGGAGCTTGAGCTCGGTATCGAGCACGAACCCACGCATGGGCTCGATGATGATCTCTTCGCCACGCAGCGCGAGCAGCTCGGCCGCACGCACGCGCAATTCGAGCGAGTCGCCCATCAGCCCCGCGGTGAGCGGGCCCGCGTCGTCCTTCACCAGCGCGTCCACGCTCTCGATGGCGGCGAGCTTCACCGTCACGGAGAGATCGGTCAGCGCCTTCACCAACGCAGAGCGGAGCGACTCGGCTTCGGACTTTCCTGCAAGGCCCGCCGCACGACGCGCGGCGAGAATGCGGGTGGCGACGGCCTCTGACTCGAGGCCCTTCTGCCAGGGCGTCGCGGCTTCCTTGCCCAGCAACCGCGAGAGCGAGGTGACGGCCGCTTCACCGACGGCGGCATCGCGGTCGACGACTGCCTTTTCCAGCCGCTCCAGAATCCACGACGCAGTGCCTTTCGGCGCCGGCTGATCATCGTCGTTGGGGACCTTGGCGATCAGCGCGAGCTGGCGCACGGCCGCGAGGCGGAGATCGGCGAATCGGCACAGCAAAGCGCGATCGATCGCCGCGGTGGCGTCCTTCTCGTGCCAGGCCCAGAGCGTCTTGAACGCTTCACTTCGCACCCCACCCGCTTCGTCTTCGAGCGCGTGACCGAGCAACGTCTCGGCCTCTTCGGTGCGGTCCTTCTGTGGCACTGCGACGAGGCGGGTGAGCCCGCGCTTGCGCATGTCCTCGTACGCCGAGCGCAGCAGAATGCCCGCGAACTCGAGCGGCGAGGCTTCGTCCTTCCGTCTGGTCAGACCATCGGCAGCGGCCGCGCGAACGGTGGTGTCCTTGTCGTCGGTCATCGACGCCACGCGTTGACGTGCACGTGGATCGGACAGAGAAGACAGGGTTTGGGCGACCCACACGCGGTGGGCAGCGGGCTCTTCACGCGAGAGCTGCAGCAGGGCGCTGACCGCGCGCACGTCGTTCGAGGCGACGAGCAGCCCCACGGCGCCCCGGCTGGCGACATCGGTCGCGCGCGCCGACATCGCCACGAGCAGCGGCGTCAGATCGTCTTGCGTCAGCTCGGCGGCCTTGCCGTTGAGCTGGAGCCTTCCGCGCAATGCAGCGAGCTGCTCCGGGTTGGGGTCCTTGCCCCCATTCGCGCGACGCAGCACCTCGGGGAGCTCGAGCATCTTCTCGAGCATGAGACCGAGTGAGGGGCGTTCCAGCACACGCACCACGAAGGCGACCTGGCGCACCACGACGTTCTCATCATCGAGCGCGCGCCCGGAGATCGACTGCAGCGCAGACAACTTTCCCTGGAACAACGCACGCACGAGCACTTCGGCGCGAACATCGGCAGGGCCCTTCTCGAAGCCCGTGACGAGCGCTTCGAGGCCGTGCGGAAACACCGCCTGCAGCGCGTCGAGCGCCGCGATGCGCACGAGGGGGTCGACGTCCTTGAGCAGGCCCGCGACCAACGCGGGAACCAGAGGAACCGCCGGGTAGAGAGGCGCGAGCGCCTCGAGCGCAGCGCTGCGCACGCCAGGAACCGCGGCGCGCAGACCCTCGCGATACGCGAAGAAGGGCTGATCTTCCGTGAGCGCGAGCGCCTCGAGCGCGGCCCGGGCGACGGCCGCGTCCTTATCCTTCACCAGCGTGCGAAGGAGCCCGCGAGTGTCCTTGCGCGGTTTCTCCTGGAGCGTCTTCGCCAACACCAGTCGAACCGGCGCCTCGCGATCACCTGCGAGCGCCTCGAGCAACGGCAACACCTCTGCCTCGGGGATCTTCGGCAGATCCTTCGCGAGCGCTTCTTTCGCCGCCCGCTGAGCGCTCTTGAGCTGCGCAGACCAGGTGGTGAAACCATCGAGGCCTTGATGCGCCGAATCAGGCAGCGCACCTTCGACGCTCACCTCGAGGAAGGTCAGCTCTCGGCCATCGCCCGCGGTGACGATCTCGATCGACGCCTTGCGCGGATCGCTCTCGACCAACGCCAGCGCGCGCTGCGGACCCTCGGCCTCGAAGGTCTTGCTGCGCTTCTTGTCGTCGAGGCGCACCGTGCGGATCTTCGCGTCGAGGCCCGTGGACACGAGCCGATCGCTGGTGTCCTTCGCGCCGTCTTTCAAAGAAGGCAGGAACGCGAACGCGGTGGCACCACCGGCATGACCGGTATCGCCTTCACCGCGCACTTCCGCTTCGACGGCGCCTTCGAGGTACCAGAACCGCACGGTGCCATCGTCACCGGTCGAAGCGAGCCGGCCATCACGCGGCGTGAACGCGAGCCCGGTCACCGCGCCGCGGTGCCCTTCCATCTCGCGCGCCTGCTTCTGGCCGAACGTGAACACGCGCACGATGCCGTCATCACCTGCAGCGGCCACGCGGTTGTTTGCAGGATCGAGCGCCACCGCGCGCTGAGGGCCCGGGGCCATGAACTCGTACTTCTTCGCGCCGTCTGCCCAGACGATCACCTTGCCGTCGACACCGGTGCTCGCCAGCAACGTGACCGTCGCGCTGAGCGCCGTGACGCCGCCCAGGTGCGCGAGCGCTGCGCCGCCCGCAGCTTCACCCGAGACCGCGTCGAAGCGGAAGAGCTGACCATCGACCCCGCCCACCACGACCTGCTTGCCGAAGAAGGCGAGCGCCGCCGCGTGCGTGGGGATGGGGAGCGTGCGCGTGACCTTGCGCGTGCCTGCATCGAAGAGCGTCACGGTCGAGGTGGCTTCCGTGCGCGTGCCTCCGATGGCGAGCAGACGGCCGCTCGCAGCGAGCGCGCGAACCTGCTCGAGGTGTCCGATTGCGTAGGTGGCCATGGTTCAGCCCCCCTTCAGGTGAAGACCGACATCGAGGTGCGGGTGAGCGACCTTGAGACTGGTGAGCGCCGCCAGACACGCCTGCCACTCACCCCGCGCGATGCTCCCCGCGAACTCGAGGAAGAGCGGAGAGACAGCGCGTGCGAAACCTTCATCTTCTACGGCGAGCGCGCGGGCTGCTTCGATCGCGCGGCGCTTGGCCGCCTGGGCCCCAGAAGAACGTCGCGGCAATTCGCCTTCACGCGCTTCAGGGCTGCGACCCGGAGGAAGTCCGAACAACAACGTGCGCAAGAATTCCTGAAGCACCGGCACGTTCGCGAAACGGCCCGCATGCTCGGGCAACTTCGCCGGGCCTTTCGGCTTCCAGTCTGCGGGCAACGATGCGGGGCGGTGACGCTCCCACAGCATGCGAACGGCCATGGTGCGCACGCTGCGGTCTGCGCTCTCCATCAACCAGGCGAGCCGCTCGGGACCACCGAGGCGGGCGTAGTGACGGGCGACCATCTCCATCGCGACTTCGCGGCTCTGACGAATGCGGCTCTCGGTGAGCCGGAACACCTGCGCGGGATCGAGCTCTTCGACCGTGAGCGTGCACGCGAGCTCAGCCGTGGGCGAGCCCGCGTTCTCGAGCGCGTTGGTGCACAGGGTGCGCACTTCGCGGTGTTCGCTGTCGGCCAGCTCGTACACGCGCAGGTGGTAGCCCCAGCGGCGCAGCTCTGCCCTGGTGAGCACGCTCGCAAAACGGCGCACGTCGGCGCGCGCATCGAACAGCGCCTTCCAGTACGGCTCGGGTTGGTACTGCGCGAGCGTGAGCTTCGGCGTGATGGCGTTGGCCACGGCTTCAGGCTGCTGCGGACCGACCGTGGGGTGGTGGCAGCGCAGATAGGTCTGCGCGAAGAGGCGCACCGGGTCGGGCTCCTTCGCGCCGGTGGCCAGCTCGAGCAGCCGCTTCACGCCGCGATCGACGTCACCGTCACCGAAGTCACGCGGGTCGACCTGGCCCAACAACGTGCGCGTGGCGAAACCAGAGAGCGTGGGGTCGGTGCGACGCGCGAGCGCGAGCAGCCACGGCAGCCCGATCAGCTTGAAGCTTCCGTGCGTGGAGAGCAGGTGCAGCGCGAGCTCTCGCACCGAACGATCGAAGACGAGGCCCTTCACCGCTTCGAGGTCGAGACCGGGCAGTGACTTCGCGCGGCGCAGCGCTTCGTCCGCCACTTCGCGGAAAGGTCGATCGACCAGCAGCGCCATCAACCACGGAGCGCCGAGCTGTTCGGGCGAGATCAACGGCATGAGCTGGCGGGTGAAGCGCAGCAACTGCGGAGCGAGCGCCACGTCTTGCCGACGCGGATCCGCGAAGAGCGCCTTGATGAAGTGGGCGAGCTGATCGCTCTGTTTGACCCGCTCGGCCAGATACGTGCGAGCCCAGTCACGCTGCGTGCCGGTGCCGTAGACGAGCTCGACGAAGAACGCGTCGGTCAGCTCAGCGCGATCGAACTGTGACTCGAGCCGCGTGATGGCCCAGGAAGAAGTGTGCGCACCCGCGAGCAGCTTCGAGAGCAGCGGAAGGCCGAGCGTCCTGGCGTTGACGGTCTCCAGCGCCGAGATGGCCCAGGCGCGCGTGTCTGCTTCCCCGAGCAGCGCGTACTCGACGACCACCGCGGGCGGCAGCTCGGTCGCGTGCGCGCGGGCGTACTCGATGGCGTACTTCCGTGCTGCCACCGAGGGCGAGAGCAGCAGCGAGAGCACTGCCTGCTTGAGGCCGAGACCTTCCAGCTTCGCGGGGTGGAGCTCGGGCGTGTTCACCAGAATGTCGACGAGCAGCTCGTGCACGGCGGCGATGGGCCGCTGCGCGAGGCGCGAGAGCCAGGCCACGTTCGTCTGGCGCAGTTGCTGTGGGAAGTGCTTCTTGAGCTTGGCGATGGCGAACTTCGCCACGTCGTTCTGCTGCGCGGTCTCCAGCAGCAGCATCAACGGATCAGGTGAGAGCTTCCACGCGTCCTCGAAGTACGCCTCGCTCGCGTTGATGATTCTTCCGCAGGCGACGCCCTGCCAGGTGCTCGCGTCTTGAGAGAGCTGGTTGAGCGTGGCGGTCGCGAAGACCGGGTACAGCTCAGGCACGGCGCGCGCGAGGTTGCGCAGGTAACGCCAGCCGCGGCGCTGCAGGTAGACGATGGTGCCACGCGTGACCGCTCCGCCGCCCGTGCTGTTCGACTCGAGGCGGCCGAGGATCGCGCCGAACATGAGCGCGTCCTGGCGTTCTTCGGCCAGCTTGTAGATGCGCTTGAGCCCACCCCACAGACCGCGCGCGAGCGGTGCGCTGCGTGCGACCTCGAGCAACGTGCTGCGCGTCGGCTCGCTGCCTTCGAGGTACAGCTCGAGCAGGAAGTCGGCGAGCAGGTACTTGCCCGAAGGCGGCGGATCAGGCTGCGTGAGGTAGCGGCGCCAGAGCAGCGCGACCTTCATGCGCTTGACCGACTCGCGGTATTCCTTCTGCGCGTCTTTGAGCTGCTGCTCGAACGCCTCGGGGCTGAGCGCGCCTTCAGGCACGTTCTCTGGAGCAGGCTGCGGCTGGGCCGCGAAATGAATGATGGCTTGCGCGAGATCGGGCGCCTGCCCGCGGGCCAGCGTCTTCAGGTCGTCGAGCGTGATGTCGGGACGATCAGCCATGAACCCCTCCGTTCAAAAGCGAGCGGACGCTAAGTCAGGCCGTCGACGGATCACCACAACATTAGGGAGCGAAGGGCCACTGAACTCCCTCTCTCTGCGAACGCGGAGAAAGGGTCGGAGTGAGGGGCCTACTTTTCCGCGTAGCCCTTCTTCGTCTTCTCAGCGATCAGCTTGTTCGCCTCGGCCTGGCCGACGGTGCCGAAATCGATCGATTCGGGCGTGGCCTCGAGCAGGCCGGCCTGGGGAACGACCGGAGGTGCGCCGCAGGCCAACGGAAGCGTGGCCAAGAGGGCGAGTACGAGTTTTCGAAACATGAAGTGCTCCGCTGCAGAAGAGATCAAGCCGACTTCGATGTAGACCATGACCCGTCAGGTACCGAAGACCACCCCTCGGATTTCGCCGGATCCTCCTGAGCGCTCCGGAAGCTTGAAACGCGGCTCACCCTGAAGGGGCACCCTTGCCTCTTCGCGCGACGAATGCGAGGTGCTTCTGATGCGCGCTCTGATTTCAGTCGCTGCCGCCTGCATGCTCTTCGGGTGCTCGAGGAGCTCGTCGAAGCCCGCGCCAAGCACGGAAGCGATCCCGTCCGCGAGTGAGGGAGAGGCGCGCGCGCCGGCGCGGTTGACCCTCTCGGAGTTGACGTTCCTCATGGATGGCGAAGCGCCGTTCATCGTGCTCCACGCGGATGGACTGCTCCGCGTCTCAGATCGCGAGTGGGGTCGTCTCGTTCCCGATGGAACGTTCAGCTTCTCGGAAGGCGGGGGGCTCGTTTCTGCGCGCCTCACGGAAGAGGGGCGCGTGCTCGTCTTCGCGCGAGAAGGGACTGATCTGGCCAAGCTTCCGGGGGCCCTCGGCAAGCTCTTCAGGGAGTATGGCCAGAACGAAATCGCGTCGGCCTATACGATTCGGGGTGACGGCACTGCCATCGCACCGCGCGGAGCGCCGCTCTTCTTCGACGACCATGGGCGCTTGTCGGAGAAGGGGCTCGTGGTGCGCGGTCTTTCGGCCGAGACGCGAAGAACGGCTCTCTTTGTCTACCTGATCGTCGCCACGGTGCTTTGAGTGGATCCAAACGAAGCGACGCTCGCCGGGCTGCTCTCCCAGTGGCGTCAAACACGCGACCCCAGCCTCGAGGCGCCGATCGCAAAGCTCGGTCGTGACGTGGCCCGCGCGCGCGGCGGGTTGGTGACGAGATCGAAGGCGGCACTGGAGAAGCAGTGGCTGGCGCTGGCGCGCAAGAAGGACCCCGGCGACGTCGATCGTCTCCTGGATGCGCCGTGGCCGGGAGCCTGGAAGGTAGCGCTCACCCGGGTGAAGGCGCTGGGTCGCCTGCCAGCCGATCCGAGGATCGCGGCGAAGCTCGCGCGCCTCGCCTCGAGCTACGACTCCTGGGCCTCGTGGCCGCTGCACCGGGAGATCGCCGCGACGCGGCTGCGAGCCCCGACCGGCGCGGTGCTCGCCGGCCTCGAGGCAGTCGAGGCCGCGCGCTCTCAATCAGATGTCCCCGCCCACGGCACCCGGGAGATCTACGCGAAGGTCCGCGCGGCGGTCGCTGGGCTCGCCCCGGTCGCCCCTCTCGCCAGCCAGCCAGAGCCGCACGCGCCCGGCGCAGACAAACCTGAACTCCAGACGCTGTGGGCACGGCTCGCCCAGCATCCCGGTGACCTGGCCTTGCGCGCGGTGCTCGGCGACGCACTCCAGGCCGCGGGCGACCCGCGCGGCGAGCTGATCGCGCTGCAGCTGGCGCTCGCGAACGGCGGGGGAGGCGCGCCGGCCCGAAAGCGCACCGCGCAGCTGCTCGCGGCTCACCTCGACCCCCTCTCGCCACCCCATGCTCGACTTCGGCCTCCGACCCCTCGCTCCCAATCTGCGGGTTGAACCCCTTGTTCTTCCAGATTCGATCACGACACACTCACCGGACTGGGCCATCGCGGTTCAGACGGTGGCTTTTGAGGTGGATCTCGGTTCAGCCGAGCGCGGTCTCGGCGACGTCCTGGGCAAGTTCAAGAAGTACAAAGACTGCACTTCGAGTCTTGAACCAGGGTGGGGTGCTCTGTGAGCGCCTCGGCCTTTGTCTTCGCGGGTCTGATCTTCGCGTGGGCGCCCACGCAGGCGAACCTGCGGGTCGACGGCGAGCGATGTTTCGATCGTGCCGAGCTGGTGACGCGCGTGGCGGCGCGGCTGGGCTACGACCCTTTCGTCGAAGAAGCTGCGCTGCGGTTGGTGGTGCGGGTGGCTTCTGCCGGGTCGACTGCGACGCTCGAGGTGCGCAGCACCGGACCCGAGGTTCGTGAACGAAAGCTCAGCGGCAGTTCGTGTTCGTCGCTCGCGGAGACGGTCGCGCTCGCGGTCGCCCTGGTGGTGGATCCGATCGGAAAGCCCGCTCCGGTTCTGGTTCCGGGTGCCGAGCTACCGGCGCTCGCGCCGGTACCCACGCCTGAACCGGTGCCTGCCGTGATCGCGCTGGCGCCGATCGAGAAGGGGGAGCCCGCTCCCGTCCCTGCTCCGCTCGGGGTGGAAACGCGGCTGGTCGGCCTGTTCGTCGCAGGCGTGACGCCCGGGGCGGCCGGTGGAGTCGAGTGGTCGATGCGGGCGCAGGGCACTCGGTGGAGCCTCGGCGCAGATCTCTCGTTGCTCGTGCCTTCCAGCGCGCGGCTCTCGATTGGGAGCGTGAACGCGACGTCGGCCTGGCTGGGGCTGGCCGGCTGTCTGCGCCTCAGCGTGTTCGAGGGCTGCGTGGTGGGCCGGGGCGGGCTGGGCTGGTTCCAGGGCGAGGCGTTGGCCGTCAATCGCACGGCGTCGGCGCCGCTGGGCACCATTTCGTTGCGCGTCGGCGCGCAGTTCCCCGCGGAAGGGCGGGTCTTCGGCACAGCGGCTGCAGAGGCCGGGCTCTCGCTCTCTCGCGTCTCCCTGAGCGTCGATGGCCTCGAGGCCTGGCGCATGCCGGCGTTCAGCGGCCGGTTCTCCTTGGGCGTGGGGTTGCGGCTGTGAAAAAAGCGCACTCCACGAAAACCGATCTGGGCGCCCTCGGCACAACAGAGGGCGGAGGCTTCATGTCACGTTCGTTCGTCTCGGCTTTTTTGCTCAGTGTCGTGGTCTACGGCTGCACCCCCGAAGTGAATCTGGGCTCGTCTGATTCGGGGGCGCCGACAGGGGGTGGCTCTACGTCAGGCGGAGGGTCCGGAGGCGGCCCCGGCGCGATGGACGATGGCGGCTCGGACGCTGGCGAGACCGACGGTGGATCACTCGATGCCGGCCTGACTGACGCAGGAATGAGCGACGCAGGACCGATCGACGCCGGCCTCACCGACGCCGGCCTCACCGACGCAGGATCGATCGACGCAGGATCGATCGACGCTGGGCTGGCTGAACTCCAGCTCGCAGACGGCGGCTGGTCGGTGCCACGCGAAGGGTTGTTCGGAGGCGCCGTGCCGGTGCTCACACGAGCTCCGTCTGCGCCCGACGTCGTCTACGCCACCAACCTCAAAGGCGACGTCTTCGTCAGCCGCGATTCGGGCGGAGCCTGGGCGCGAAAGACCTCGTTGCCACGGATGATCGAGGAGCTCGACGTGAACCTCACCCGGCCTGACGAGGTCTGGGCCCGGCTTGCCTACGCCCCAGGTGGCACGGTCAAAGACATCTACCGCAGCTCAGACGGCGCCTCGACCTGGACCCTGGTGCCCATGCCACTGACGAGCCCCAATCGACTCAGCGCCGCCGGCAGCGTGGTGTGGCTGGCCGGGTACAGCGGGGTAGGGGTTGCTCTCCACCGGAGCGTCAACGGTGGCCAGACGTTCACTGCCCCCACGCTGCCCGCGGGCGCGAACGCCAACTTGAGAGTCATCCCCCACCCCACTGACCCGAACCTGGCGTGGGCGTTCAACTGGCTCGACAGGCTCGTGTGGAGAACGGGAGACGGCGGGCAGTCGTGGGCGGTGATCGGCCCGGTCATCACCTCGACGGAGCAGATAGGCCAGCTCGCCTCCTCGCCGAGTGATCCGCTGCGCCTGTGGTTGTCGGTCTTCAACGCGCGGCCCTGGAGATCGGACGACGGAGGCCAGTCGTGGCAGCGCCTCACCAATGCGCCCTCGGCAACTGAGTATCTGCCGACGAACGTTCGCAGTGAGGTGTGGTGCTCGTCGCCGTACTTCGGAACGTTCCGCACGACGGATGATGGGCTCTCGTGGGACGCCGCTCCGTTGCCTGCCGTGTTGACCAGCCAGGGACAGTCTTTGCGGGTCTCTCCGCGCTCCGGCCTCGAGGCCCTCGCCTATGGGGTCACCCCCGAGATCGCGCGCACGACCGATGGCGTTCAGTGGAACCGCAGCGTCGAGGGCCTGAGTGCCGTGATGGCGGCCAGCGTGGCGATCTCCACCAGCGGCAATGTGCTGCTGGTGGGGAGCCAGCACGGCCAGGTCTTCCGCAGCACCGATCAGGGCCGTCATTGGATTACCGGCGGACTGGGGCTGCTGCCGATGGGTGTGACGGCGCTCGCGTTCGACCCGAATGACGAGACCATCGTCTACGCCGGTCTCGGGCGGGGCGGCTACGGCTACTTGACCGGTCCCACCACCGGCAGCCGCATGTTCAAGAGCCTCGACGGCGGGTTGACCTTCAGCACGCTGACCCCGGCGAGCCCCTACGTCGCCGACGTCACCGCGCTCTTCATGCACGGGAGCACGATCGTCGCGAGCATCGCCGGCGCCGCCACCAGCGTCTCGATCAACGGCGGCCAGTCGTGGCAGTTCACCTCTCAGATGTCGCTGTCCACGATTCTCGACGACGTGCGCGTGATGCCTTCGACCACGGTGCTCGAGTACGTGGGCCGAAGGTGGAACGGCAGCCGAATGAACCTCGAGGTCTCGACCTCGCAGGGCGCCAGCTGGTCATCGGTTCCCGAGTCGCAGCCTGAAGTGGTGGGCCTGAGCCGCATCGCCCGGGCGGCGGGGAGCCGCACCAGCGCGCTGGTCTATTACGCCTCGACGGGCCGCGAGCTCGACCAGAACTCGCACTTCGGCCGGTACAACGGCAGCAGTTGGGATCTCGGCGAGGTCGGTCTCGGGCCCCCGGGCGGCCCGGTGCCTGAGTTCAACGCGCTCGGAGTCACCACGGCCAATGGGCTCGACGTGCTGCTCGGCACCACGGAAAAGTCACTCCACCTCAGCCGCAACAGCGCGATGAGCTGGTCGAACCTTGCGTTGCCCGTTCAGCCTTCAGGGGCGATCGCGCTCTCGAGCGACGGTCAGCTCGGCCTGGTCGGTCTCTTTGGCGACGGCGTGCTGGTGACGCGCACGGGCGGGCGGTGACCGTTGCAGCTCGAGCAGGTCTATCGCGAGCACCTTGGCTTCGTCCTCCAGTCGCTGCGGCGGCTGGGCGTCTCGCCCGGGCGCGTCGAAGATCTGGCACACGACGTGTTTCTGACCGTGCATCGCAAGCGCGGTGACTTCGATCCGGCCCGCCCGCTGCGGCCCTGGTTGTTCGGCATCGCCAACGCCCTGGCCTCGAACGAGCGCCAGCGTGCCCACGTCTTCAGGGAAGAGCCGGGTGAGCGCGACGCCATCGATCAGGGCCTGAGCCCGGAAGATCATTCGGAGCAGGGGGCCGCGCGGCGGGTGGTGGCGAAGGCGCTCGACGCGCTCGACGCCGACAAACGAGCCATCTTCATCCTGCACGAGCTCGATCAGGTGCCGGTGAGCACGGCGGCTGATTCGCTGGGCGTGGCCGTGGACACCGCGTGGTCGCGGCTGCGCGCCGCGCGCAAGCAGTTCAACGAGGCCGCGCTCGGCCTGCTCGGCTCCGCCGAAGGAGGCCCCCGTGGATGACCGCGACGTCGAGTTGGAAGCGTTGTTGGCGGCAGAGCGGGGGCCGTCTGCGGCTCCTTCGCCCGAGTTGGAGGCGCGGCTCTGGGCGAGGCTCGACGCGTCGGTGCGCGCGCTGCCGCTCGAGCCCGCGCTGCCACGCGCCAGACTGCCGCTGGGGTGGCTGGGAGCGGGCGTGGTGGCCGGCCTCATCGCGGGAACCGCCGTCGGCTGGGTCCTGCACGAGCCCCCCACGCCGGCGCCCCAGGTGGTTTTCATCACCACGCCGGCGCCGGCCCCATTCGCGGCCGAGGCCGCCCCCGTGACCCCGCTGCCCGTCGAGCCCGTTCCCGGGCCCGCGCCACGGAAGGAAGCACGCGGGGGCCCTCTCACCCAGACGCTCGACCGGGAGCGGGTCTGGCTCGAGCGGGCGCACACCGCGCTTCAGCGCAGCCTGGCTGAAGACGCTTGGGAAGCGCTCGAGGGCCACCGGCGAGAATTCCCCGCGGGCGCGCTGGTGGAAGAACGAGAAGCGCTCAGCGTGCAGGCCCAGCTGCAGCGGGGGCGGCCTGAAGAGGCCCGAGCTGCGGCGCTCCGGTTTCGGGCTCGGTTTCCCCACAGCGTGCTCCTGCCTGGCGTCGAAGCGGCGGTGGCACCGTGACCGAGCGATCGCAACGCCGCGCTTCTCGAAGATCGTCTCCAGTTGAGCCGAGCCCGCTCCAACTCGAAGCCCGGCACGGCGGTCTGCGCGAGTGCTCCGGTGCTCGCCACCACCACCGCGGTCGCGAGGGCGCTCGAGATCGCTGAGCGCGTTGTTGTGCCGCTCGCAGAGCACGGCAGGCGCAAGGCTCCCTGGCGCAAGGTGCTTGGTGTCTCCGGGCACCTGGAAGGCGAAGTCACGAACGCGCACCGTTCCACCGACGGTCAACCGGCGGAGGACCGCGGCCCGCAGCCAGATGCCGCCCCCGACTGAAGAAGCTCGAGCGGCCCAGAGCGTCCGCGGGAGATGTCAGGGGGGGCAGTAGACGGGGCTGGCCCGAGTTGTCGAACTCGATGCCGTCGCGGGTGAAGCTCGAGGTGGAGCGCTTCCTCACCTGCGGCGACGCCAGGTTCGGCTTCGTGGAAGTCACCTGCGAGACCTGCGCCGACTCGCGAATCGTGGCGTTCTGCTGCAAGAGCAGAGGCTGGTGCCCCGCCTGCACCACGCGCCGCGCGCTCGACACGGGCGTGCACCTTCTTGGTACGCCGCATCGGTCCCGCTCCCAGGAGAGGACGTGGCCCGCTTTGCCCGCGAATACGTTGCCGGATGTGGGGACCACCCCAGTTCTGGCGCGAACTCCCTCTCCCTGCGAAGCGGGGAGAGGGCTGGGGGGGCTGGGGTGAGGGGCTAGTCTTGAGGCCATGAGAATCCTGGTCGGCGTGTTGGTGAGTGCTGGCGTGGTGTTCGCGGGTACGCCTGGTCCGCCTGCTTCGAAACATGGCCCTGCTCCGCTGAGCCCAGCGGAGATCGTCAAGCTGATCGAAGCGTCACCACGCGAGTACGCGATCGACTCCGAGCCCAGGCCTTACCCTCAGTGGCGCCAGCAGAACGCCCAGCTCACCTGGCCCGAGAGTCACCCGCCGACGCCGATGCCTGCGTTCAAGACGCTGCCCGATGGCTCTCGCACCGTGGTGACCTTCTCGGGGCCAGATGAGGTCAACGCCATGATCAAAGAGGTCGAGCGGCTCTTCGGAGCCCACGACTTCGCCGGCGCCGAGAAGGGCTACGAGAAGATCCTCGCGAAATACCCCGGCGAGTACAGCGTGCAGCTCGGCTACGGCGACGCCGCGCTCTTCCCGGGCGACGCAGGGGCCGCGCTCCCCCGCTACGAGAAAGCCACCAGCATCAACCCTGCTGATCATCGCAGCTGGTACTACCGCGGCAGCTCCCTCGCGGTGCTCGGCCGCAAGAAGGAAGCGATCGAAGCCTGGGCTCGCGCCCTCTCGATGCGACCCGACTACGCCAACATGATCCTCGGCATCGAGCGGAGATCCGACACGCTGGGGCTGGGCTACGTCGTCCGCGCGCGCTCACTCATGCCGTCGGCCCGCGTCACCGTCACCAGGAACGGCGCGAAGATCTCTTCGGTCGTTGTTCCGCATTGGCTCAGCTGGGGCCTGTGCAAGGCGATGTGGCGCATCGAACCGGCGCACCGCAAGGTGATGACCGGCAGCGAGACAGACACCTTCAGCATGATCGAGGAGAAGGAGTGCTTGATGAGCCTCGTGTCTGCCTATTCGAACCGGAAGAAAGGCGAAGACGAGGATCCCGTCGTGGAGCAGCTCATCGCGGCGATCGACGCCGACCTCTTCACTGGCTACCTCGTCTTCGAGGTCGCCTCGCGCGTCGAACCGCACGCCTTCCTGCTGCAAAGCCCTGAGGTGCAGGCCCAGGTCGAAGAGTACGTGCGGCGCTTCGTGCTCGTGCCGAAATAGGAGGCCGTGTCGCTTCAGCTCACGCCTCGATCGACCGCTTCATCCAGGGCTGGGGATCGAGCCCGTAGGAGCGCAGCGGCTCGAGCACCGCTTTGCGCAACGAGCGCCGAGCCAGCTCGACGTAGCTCTTCGACTCCATCCACCCGAGGCGGTCCTCGTCAGTCTCGTCGTCCACCTTGGGAATGAATGCCCAACGCTCGATGACGGCGTCCATCGTGGCCGCGGCTTGTTTTGAGAGATGCAGGCGATCTGAGTCCGACAATGCCTCCTCGACCCAATCGAGAAAGATCCACCCGAAGGCACCATGCGTAGCTTCGTCTTTCACGATGCGCGCGAGAACCGCTTTGATCAGCGGCTGCTTCGTCGCGTGCCACGAGCCCCGAAGAACCGCAACGCTCGAGGCCTCACCGACGCAGAAGTTCCGAACGACCAACTCCGCGGCCGCGAGGGTCGGCGTGAGCTCGGGAGCTGGAAGCACGATGATGGCCTTCGGATCGTACGAAACCGGAGCGCCGCCACCGAACAACTGAGCGAGTCGAGCGCACAGCTCGACGTGCACCATCTCGTCCAGAGTGAAGCGACTCGCCATCGCGACCAGGTCGATCGGCGTACGAGCGGCGATCAGCGCTTGCAACGTCGCGGCACACGCGGCGCCTGTGCGGTGCTCCTGAAAAGCCATTTCGGTCCACGTCGTGCGAGCAACCAGCAGCGCCGCGGGGCTCGCGTGGGAGAGGTCGAGCGAGTGCCACGGGAGCTCTTCGACTTCCGGCCGCAGCTTTCTGTACCGCCGCTCCCGCAGCTGCCCCCAACGCCCCCGTCCAGCCCTCCGAGCGCGGAGCCTCCCGCCCCGAAACCGAAGCGGCTCCGCCTGGATTGGGCCCAGCTTCATCAGCACACCTTCGGCAACGACGTGCTGCGCTGCCCCTGCGGCGGCAGGCGCTCCATCCGAGCGCTCCACTCGACGCGCAAACAGGCCGAGGCACGTCTCACCGAGCTTTTGCGTCGCGCTTCCCTCTCGCCTGCTGCCTCCTGCCACCGCGCCGCCGCAGTTGCTCCTCGCCATGTGACGGTCAGCGAAGCGCTTCACGCCGACGAGGGGCCGTCACGCCCGCCCTCCGTCGCCATGGCCTGTCCGCACCCGAAACCGGCGACCCCCGGCTCTCCCCACCACCCTCCTCCCCCCTCTCGCCACCCCCATGCTCGACTTCGGCCTCCGACCCCTCGCTCCCAATCTGCGGGTTGAACCCCTTGTTCTTCTCCTCAGCGTCGATGAACTCGCTGAGTGCGCTCGCGTGTCTACCCGACGGCCGCGTGGTCGCTGGCGGATCCGACGATCGCTTGTTCACCTCGCACGACGACGGCAAGACCTTCCA
>JBKJSE010000088.1:0-16240 GCA_046595925.1 Archangium sp.
TTCCTGATGGGCAAGCTGCGCCTGGCTGCCAACGACATCAGCGGTGCGCAGGCCGAGTTCAGCCGTGCAGGCCGCCTGCTCGACGAGCTTCTCCAGCGTGTGCCGCCGGTCCGCCGCACCGCGTTCCTCTCGCTGCCTCGCCGCGCCGAAGTGGTGGCCGCGGTCGAGCCCGAGCTTCGGTTGCCCCGCGCGATGGCGTCCCTGGCGCCGCGGCAGGCGATCGAGAGCATCAATGGCCTGGTGGGCCGCTCCATGGCGCTCCAGCGGATCACCAAGCAGCTGGAGCCCATCGGCCGCAGCAGCGCCACCGTGCTGGTGCGGGGTGAGAGCGGCACTGGCAAGGAGCTCCTCGCCGATGCGCTGCACGCGCTCTCTCCTCGGCGCCACATGCCGCTGGTGAAGGTGAACTGCGCGGCGATGGTGGAAGAGCTGCTCCTGTCCGAGCTGTTTGGTCACGAGAAGGGTGCCTTCACCGGCGCCATCAAGGAGCGCAAGGGCCGCTTCGAGATGGCCGACGGCGGGACCATCTTCCTGGACGAGATCGGCGACATCAGCCCCAAGGCGCAGGTGGCCCTGCTGCGCGTGCTGCAGGAGCGCGAGTTCGAGCGCGTCGGCGGCAGCAAGACCATCAAGATCGACGTTCGCATCATCTGCGCGACCAACCGCGACCTGGAGCAGCTCATCGCGCAGGGCCGGTTCCGCAGCGATCTCTATTACCGCCTCAAGGGCGTGATGATGGAGCTGCCCTCGCTGCGGGAGCGCCTGGAAGATCTGCCCGGCCTGACGCAGCACTTCCTCGAGAAGGTCGCGCGCGAACGCAACGAGCCGGTGCGCCGTCTTTCCCCCGAGGCGCTGGCGCTGCTCGGCCGGCACCGCTGGCCCGGCAACATCCGCGAGCTGGAGAACGTCATCGCTTCAGCGTCGATCTTCGCCGAGGGCAACGAGATCGATCTCGAGGCCTTCACCCACGTCGGTGAGCTCCGCGCGTTGATCGAAGCGCCGCTGGGCACCTCGGTGAACGTGATTCCCCTCGCGGTCGCTTCGCTGGAAGTGGCGCCGATCGCCGCGGTTCAAGCCGCTCAGCCGGTCGCCGCTGTGAGTCACGATGGACCGCTCGACTATTACGAGCTGGCGCGGAAGCGAGACCTCTCGCTCAAGGATCTGCGCCACGAGGTGGAAATGCAGTGCATCAAGCGGGCGCTCGAAGAGGCCGGCGGCAACATCAGCGAAGCGGCTCGCTTGCTGAAGATGAAGCGCTCGCGGCTGTCACAAATCGTCAACGGTGAGACTGAGCTGAAGGAGGCCACCCATGGCGACGAGTGAATTCACCTCCGCCGGTCGTTCGGCATCGGGGTTGCAAATGGTCAGCAGCATGAAGCGGGTCGCTGTCGCAATTCTGGCAATGGTCGTCGTCTCCGGGTGCGGAGTCGGCGCCGATGAGTATTACGACGGCCAGAATCTGGTCTCGGCCAGTGGTGAGGCGTTGACCACCGGTCCTGAGGTTGGCCCGCAATTGCCGGGTACGACGGGGCCGCAAACGCCCGAGACCACGGCGCCTTCGCCGGTTCGTGATCCCGGCACGGTGGCGCTGCCCCAGGACCCGATTCCGGTGTTCGAAGGCAAACCCTTCCCGCAGGCGCCTCCGCCGATGCCCGGCCAGCTGGGCCCCGCGCCGACGCCCGGCCTTCGCTGAATCGCCAAGCCCCTAACGGGGTGACACGGCTGGCAGCGAAACCCGAAACAGCGCCCCGCCTGCCGAGCCGTCCACGGCTTCCAGGCGGCCGCCATGCTCCTGGCAAATGCGCAGGGCAATCGCCAGACCCAGACCCGTACCCTGGGGTTTGGTCGTGACGTAGGGCTCGAAGAGGCGGTCTTTGAGGGCAGGGGGGATGCCCGGCCCTTCATCTTCCACTTCCAGCGTCACCTCGGGGCCCTTCTTCACCCTGACGTGAATTGCGCCGCGGCGGCCTGCCATCGCCTCTTCTGCGTTCTTCACCAGGTTGACCAGCACCTGGGTCAGTTGATCGCGATCGACGCAGACCAGGGCACCCTTCTCGAGCGCCACGTCGAAGCTGATGCCTTCGTGTTCGGCGTAGAGCGACATCACCGCCTGCATCACCTCGGCGAGATCGTGTTGCGCGAGCTGAGGGTGCGGCAGCCGGGCGAACTGGCTGAACTCGTCGACGATTCGCACGAGCCGGTCGACTTCTTCGAGCACCGCCCGGGCGCTCTCGGTGAAGAGGCCCTTGAAGCGGTCATCGAGCGGGCCGCGTTGGCTGGCGGCGAGCAGCGTCTCGAGCGACATGCGAATCGGCGTGAGCGGGTTCTTGATCTCGTGGGCGAGGCGGCGCGCGACCTCTTGCCAGGCGGCGACGCGTTCACTGGCGACGAGCTTGTTGGTGGCGTCCTTCAAGTCGCCGGTCATGCGGTTGAAGGTGTCGATCAGGCCCTTGAGTTCACCGGAAGCGTCTCGCGCGTCGACAGTGACGCCCGGGGTTCCGCTGGAGATCTGCAGCGCGGCGTCGGTGAGCGCCTCGACCGGCCTGGTGATGCGGCGGCTCACCAGAAAGCCGAGGATGACCGAGAGCAGCAGCCCCACGCCCGCGAAGCCGAGGAAGGCGCGCAGCACTTCGCTGCGGGTCGCGACCAGGTCGGCCTGCGAGAAGATGAGGCGAATGGTGGCGACGTCGCCCACGGGGAGCGTTCGGGTGAGCGTGGGCGGTGCGGCGGTACCGGCTGAGGCGTGGGCCGCTCCGTCGGAGACGATCTCCACGCGGCCACCGGTCAGCCTCGAGAGATCTTTCGCGCGGGCCTCGGAGAGCAGAACGCCGCCGACGGCCCAGACGCGGCGTTCGCCGTAGTCGATGGGGCGCGCGGTCACGAGGGCCGGGGCGCTGACGAGGCCATCTGCTCCGGAGAGCTCGACGCGCGTCGCGGTCACGCTGCGGGCGGGACGTTTGGTGACGGCGAAGAGCGGATCGTCGGGCTCGCCGAGGCGCGCGGGCAGGTGACCTGAAGAGAGCGTTCGGCCCTGTTCGTCGAGCAGCGCGAGCACGTCGAGGCCGCGCGGGGTCATGAGTGAAGTGGCGGCGGTGGTCACGTGCGCGGGCGCGGGAACCCTCGCGGCGTCACGGGCCACGTCTTCGAGGCCCTGGCTCAGGGCGAGCTCATCCATCGAGCGGCGCACGTCGCCTTGCAGACGCTGCGCTTCGGCGTCGACGGTGACCATGAGTTGATCGACGCGCGCTTCCTGCTGGCCCGAGAGCAGCGCCGAGAGGTTGCGCAGGGCGAGCGGAACCACCACGGCGATCTGCAGCACAGAGAGCGCGATGAAAGCGAGGGCGAGCGTCCAACGCAGGCGCATCGGCGGCTACTCCGCGGCGAAGAAGACGTCGTCGAGGCGAGGCAGCCCCAGCGCGTCACGGGTGAGGTGCTGCACTTCTTTGGCGGCGACCACGCCCAGTCCGCGCGTCACCAGGGGAATCAGCGGAAGTTCAGGCGCGAGCTGGAGCGCGAGCTCGCGGGCGCGCACGTCGAGGTCGGGGGCGGCGGCGAGCTGCTGAAGCACCGCGGGTATTCTCGCGTGCTGGCCTGCCACCTCGAGCCAGAGGAGCAGCGCCCCGGTGGGCGTCGGCGGCAGGGCCACGCTCTGCAGAAAGACTTCGCCTTCCGCGGGACTGCGGCTGCGCAGCTGGCCGCGCGGCGTGGGCTTGAGGGCGAGCCGGTAGCCGAGGGGCTGGAGCTTCACTTGAAGGCGCTGGGCGATGCTCTTCTCGTGAGCGGCTCCTTCGTCGAAGAGCAGTGAGAGCTCGCGGGGCGGGGTGAGCGGGGCGGGGCGGGCCGTGGGCGGCGCTGTCACTTGCGGCGCCAGGCTGGGGGGGAGCAGTCCGGGCAAGGGGCCCGCGGGGCCGGGTACGAAGAAGCGGGCGAGGTCTGCGCGTTCGATGGTGCTCTCGAGTGCAGGGCGCAGTGCTGAGAGTCCGGGACCCAGGACCACGGCGGTGGCGAAGAGCTGCACCACGTCGTCGGGAGAGGCGGCGCCGAGTACGAGCTGCACGCGGCGTTGGGCGAAGAGTCGCTCGGCCGTGCGGGCGTCGGCGGCTTGCAGCACCACCGCGTCGAGGTGCGGACGACCTGAGGGTTGCTCGTCGAAGGCCTCGAGGCGATCGCCTTTGGCTTTGAACGCGCCGACGGGGAGGGCGAAGGCGGGGTGGCAGAGCATGCGCTCGAGGTCGGGTGAGGGCCCCTTGAGTTGGACGTCGACGGCGCGGCCTTTGATGGACCAGCTGGCGATGGGGACGGCCAGGCCGCGGGCGGCCGTCGTGGTGGTGCTGACGCGTTGAAGTGCGTCGGTGACGAGCCGGGGATCGATGGAGGGCGGGGTGGTGAGGCGCAGCGTGTTGGGGGCGGGGCGGGTGACTTCGACCACGCGGCAGAGAAGTTGGTGCGTGAGGAGCAGTCGCAGCGCGTCGACGGGTGAGTCGGCGGTGAGTGGATCGACCGCGGCGGACGGGGAGACGAGCGCGACCTGGAGCGTTCCACCCGGGTGGGCGCGGCTGCCGGCGAACGCTGACGTCGCGGTCAAAATGAGAAGCAAGAGCTGTCTCCCTCTCCCCGAGGGGGAGAGGGCGTTGAATGATGTTCGACCCTCACCCTGACCCTCTCCCAGAGGGAGAGGGAAACACGTGTTCGTCATGGAGCCCTCCGCAACACGAGCAGCTCACCCGTGCCATCGTTCGACCACGTACCCAGCACCACTTCATCAACCCCATCACCATCGAGATCGCCGCTCGCCGCGACGATGCCCCGGCCCTCAATCCTCTTCTGCCAGGCCACCGTCGCCTCGTTGAGATTCCCGCCCCGCGCCTGCGCCGACTCGAACGCACCCAGGGCCACCACCCGCACCTCATCCGCATCACCGGTCGAACGAGCGGACGTCGCGATCACCTCAGGCGATCCATCACCATCGAGATCCGCCAACGTACTTCCGCTCCCGACACCATTGAGCTGCGTGGTGGGCGCCTGGCCCCGCGCGATCGCGGCCGTGCCCGAAGGCGACACAGCCAGCGCGAGCGTGCCGAAGAACGACCACTGCTGAACCGGCTCAGGCCAGCTGACCGGCTTGCCCGACCACGTCAGCTCCTTGCCGAAGCTGGTGAACCCGGGACGCAGCGTGAACGTCACCGGCCCCAACACCGGCACTTCAGCGACGCCCGTCGATCGCCAGCCCTGCTGCCACGAGAACGACTCCGCGCGTTCCCTGCGCGAGGACCACGCGATCAACTTCCCCCCGCTCACGCTGAGCAAACCAAACGGCTCCCGCGTGGGCCGTGAAGAGATCGGCGCCGACAGCTCGACGCGGCTGCGCAGTTTCCCATCAGCCCCCCACGTGATCACCGCGTCCGACACGAGCGCGATGACCTCAGCGCGTCGGTCTCCATCGAGATCCGCGATCACCAACGCCGCCGGCCACGCGGTGAGCCGCGCCAGGACCCCCAGGTTGAGCTCGAGCGGCCGCGTCGAAGCAGGCGCAGGTGCTCCCGCCAGCGTCAGCGCCTCGAGATCCGCATCGACAGAGCTGACGACCGCGGCAGCGGGCCCGGTGCGCGTGGGGGTGGAACCCGACCAGAAGTTGACCCACGTGCCGAGCGCATCACCGCGCACCACCAACTTCGGTGCCTCGAGCGAGACCGTCAGTCGCACCAACGATCGAAGCCCCTGCTCACGCGCGATGCGTTCAGCTTCTGTCGCGTCGCGCGCGGTGACCGGCACGGGCGCGAGCTTCTTGCCGGCCAACGAGGCGATCACCAACGACGCGAACGCGCGGCTGGCAGGCGCAGGGCTGCCCTCGACGTACACGCCGATGGGCCCTTCGAAGCCGGCTTCACCGACCGAACGCGAGACATCGAGCGCGAGCCGCTCGAGCGCAGAGCCAGACGCGGGAGCAGAGGCCGCGAGGATCAAGGCCACCAGAAACGTCACGGGCCAGCTTTCTGATCGTGCAACAGGAAATCATTCGGGTCGACGGCGCGCGTCTCTTCGGTGGGCTCAGTGCCCTCGAGGAACCACTCGGCGCGACCCGGTACGGAACCGCCCGCGAGCTTCCCCGTGCGGGGGTCGATGCGCACCTGCTTGACGCCTTCGGGCACCACGAACTCGCGCGGGGGCAGCCCCTGATGTGCGACGCGCATGAACCCCAGCCACACCGGGAGCGCCGCCTTGCCACCGGTCTCACCAGGACCAATCGGTTCGTGATCATCGAAGCCCACCCACGCCGAAGCGACGTAGTCGGCGGTGTAGCCACTGAACCAGGCATCGCGGAATTCCTGAGCCGTACCCGTCTTCCCCGCTGCAGGCCGGTTGAGCTCGAGCACGGCGACGGCAGTGCCTTCTTCGACCACGCTGCGCATCAACGAGGTCGCGAGGAACGCGACGGCGGGGTTGATCACCTGCTCGGGTGCCGCGTGACGTTCTTCGAGCACCTTGCCGGTCGCGTCTGCCACGCGCACCAGCATCACGGGCTCTGCGAGCATGCCGTTGGTCTGGAGCGTGGTGTACGCGTTGGCGATCTCGAGCATCGAGACTTCACCGGTGCCCAGCGCCAGCGTGAGGTTCTGCGGCAAGGTGCTCTTGATGCCCGCCTTGTTGGCAAACGCGATCACCGCGTCGGGGCCCAGCGCTTCGATGAGCCGCACGGACACGGTGTTCTTCGACTTGGTCAGCGCCGTGCGCAGCGTGATGGGCCCTTCGAAGCCGCCCTTCTCGTAGTTCTGCGGCTTCCACATCTTCCCGGTGTACGGATCACGAATGGCTTCCGGCGCGTCGTTGATGATCGAGGTCGGCGTGAAGCGCGTCGATTCCATCGCGGTGGCGTAGAGGAAGGGCTTGAACGACGAGCCCGGCTGGCGACGTGCCTGCGTCGCGCGGTTGAACGCCGAGGTGTTGAAGTCGTAGCCACCGACGAGCGCGACCACCGAACGATCCTTCGGGTCGATGGCGACCAGCCCGCCTTGCACGACGGGGATCTGCGCGATGGTGGCGGCGATCACCTGAGAGGCGGGCAGGGCGACGCCGAGCCGTACGCGCACGAGCTCGCCGGGCTTCACCACGTCAGACATCTTCACCGGGTTCGCCGACACCTTCGTGCCTTCGCGCCGGCGCGCCCACTTCAGGCTCGCGAAGTCGAGCTGTGCGGTCGCCCCGATGAGGTCGAGCTGCGCGGTGCCCTTCGCGTCGTCGATCGCCGTGACGTAGCCGACCGATTCCACCCCCTCGCTGAGGGTCTTCACGCCGATCGCGCGGGCGAGCTTCTCGTCTTCCGACACCACCGGCTCATCGACCTCGAGGTTCTCTTCGGGATCAGCCAGCGGGTCGGCGCCGTCTTCACGCTCGGGCGGCTTGAGGTCCTTGAGCACCGCGAGGTCGGCCACGAAACGTTCATCGGGGCGGCGCTTGCCCGCTTCGGTCAATCGCTTCTCGAGGAAGGGACGCAGCGCCGTGAAGCGCGCGCCCTCCACCTGGCCGACCGGTCCGCGATAGCCGAGGCGGCGATCGACCGCTTCGAGACCCGCGCGCACCGAGCTCTCGGCAGCGGCTTGCAGCGCGGGCTCCATGGCGATCTGCACGCGCAGGCCACCCTCGAGCACCGACTTCTCGCCGTACCGCGCGACCAGCTGCTTGCGTACTTCTTCGGCGTACGACGCCCCGACCTGCGCGGGCGGGCGCGGGCCGAGCACGATGGGCTTGTCCATCTCACCGTCGATGGTGGCCTGCGGCACGAAGCCGTGGCGCGCGAGCTGGCCGAGCACGTACCGCTGACGGCGCTTGGCCTTGACGATGTTGGTGACCGGGTTGATGCGATGCGGGAGCTGCACGGTACCGGCGAGCACGGCCGCTTCACCCAGCGTCAGCTTCTCGGCGTGTTTGCCGAAGTAGAAGAGCGAGGCCTCTTCGATGCCGTAGCGGTTGTGCCCGAAGTAGATGGTGTTGACGTAGAGGTTGAGCACCTGGTCTTTGCCCAGCGCCTTTTCCATTCGGGGCGTCAGAATCCACTCGCGCATCTTGCGAGCCAGCGTGCGCTCCTGGGTCAACAGCAACGCGCGGCAGGCCTGTTGCGAGATGGTCGAAGCGCCCGACTTCATGCCACCGGGCTTCAGGTTCTTCACCGCGCTGCGCAGGATGCCGGCGTAGTCGAGGCCGTTGTGCGAATAGAAATCGGCGTCTTCCGCGGCGAGGAAACTCTCGCGCACGTGCCTGGGCAGCTTGGTCACGTCGACCCAGGTGCGGCGCTGCAGGTAGAACTCGGCGCAGATCGAACCGTCACGGCAAGCGACCTTCGTCACCTGCGGAGGCCGCCACGTGCGCAGCTCTTCGACGCTGGGAAGATCGCGCGAGAACCACGCGTAGCTGGCGACCGCGAGTGCCACGGTCAAGAGGATGCCGAGAAACGTCAGCTTCAGCAGACGCTTGGTCCATCTCCACAATCGACTGGGCTGCTTGGGGCTCATCAGCGGAGGGGGACTGTAGCCGCCGGGTGGCAGCTCTGGGGTTTCGTTGTGGGGCACCAGGGCGTGGCGGGACAGACGCGGTTTGCGGGTGAACAACCACGAAGCGGTGCGCATTCACCGTTCAAGAGCAAAGCCTCGGCCGAGGCGTGCACGCGGGGGGCCTTTCATTTGCACAGCGGTCGCCGACCCCTCACCGAAAGGCCATTCCATGCGTCTTTGTGTCCTGGTTGCCGCGCTCAGTTCCCTCTTCTCTCAGGCAGCCGCGCCGTGTCAGTCGCTGACCCGCATCGGCGACGTCGAGGTCTTTCAGCTCGGAGACGCGCTCGTCTACGAGTCGGGCCTGGCGATCGATGCTGATGGTGCGCCGAACGCGTATCACCCGGCGGGGCAGGGGCTCGATGCGCTGGCCAATGCGGGAAGGCCGGGCAACTGGTGGGGCGTGGTGACCGACGATGGCACCGCGAAGGGCAACCCCGTGGTGCAGCAGGCGGGCGACCCCTTTCCCGGGTTCTATGTCTCGGCGACGTCGCTGGAGGATCCGGCGTTCGTGCGCACGGACCCGCGCCGGTACGTGGCGTCGACGAAGGTGCCGTACGTGGTCTTGCCGCCGCAGTTGCTCAAGCACGCACGGCTCGGTGACTTCGCGATGGTGGAGCAGGTGTCGACGGGCAAGCGGGTGTTCGCGTTGGTGGCGGACACGGGTCCCAAAGACAAGCTGGGCGAGGGCAGCATCGCGTTGGCCGAGGCGCTGGGCATGGGGGCGAGCCCTCGCGCGGGTGGGGCGAGGTCGGGTCTGCGCTACGTCGTGTTCGGCAAGAGCGGCAATCGCCGGCCGCGTGCCGTGGAAGAGCTCGATCGCGAAGGTCAGCGGCTGTTGAGCGCGATCGGTGCGGGCGAGCTGTCGAGGTGCTTCGCGAAGTGACACTGCGCAACTTTGGAAGCGTGCTGCCGAAGATTCAGCATGCTTTCCCGGCGCGTTCCCATTCTTTCAGCCATCCGCGCGGTTGCGGAAGTGCGCTGTGGGATCGCCGTCATCGCACCAGTCGAACCTGAATCGCCCGTCGTTCCCTGCGCTCGCGTCACTTCCCGCGAGCCGAGGAGACGACCTTGGTGCGTTCAAAGCTGATTTTCGCAGGGCTGCTGACTTCCACGCTCGCTCACGCGCAGTACGCGCCCCACTCGCTGGGCCTGGGCCCGCAAGTGTCTGCCGTCGTGGGGACGGGCCGGGTGATGGGTGGGATCTCGCTCGAGGGCACGCAGTATCTCGAGGAGGGTTTTGAGCTCTTCATTCGCGTGCCCGTCCTCATCGCGGAGACGCCGGTGGGCGCCGATACGGTGAGCGGTGCAGGCCGGGTGTTCTCGACGGGAGGCAGCCTCGGCGTGAGGTACCTCTTTCTCGACGGCCTCGTGAGGCCTTGGGTCGCGTTGCAGCTCAGCGGCCTGGTGTTGCTGACGAAGCCCGAGGCGTTGTGGTTCCTCGGGCCGGGTACGACGGTGGGGATCGATTGGGTGTTGTCAGATTCGTGGTCGATCGGCGCGCGGGCCATCTACGACGTGTTCATCGATCTCAATGGACCGTGGCGCCATCAACTCGGGGGAACGCTGATGGTGTCGGTTTTGTTTTAGACCCTCAGGTGCTGCGAGAGAAACTGCGCATCTCGGGCGGGCTCACGTGGAACGCGAACGCTCCGGTGCCGATGTTCGAGTGGGGCGATTGGTTGCGCGTCGAGACGCTCGGTGGCGAGAAGGTGTCGATCGAACCGCACGTGCTGCTCGATGAGTTCGACAGCGCACTGTGGTGGTCGGTGGAATTGTCCGACTGGTCGTCGTACGCCGGGCGGACGCTTCATGGTGATGCTCGATCACCATGAAGGGAAGGGCCGGTTCGAGCTGAACGTTCCCGGTTAGATGTACGCCAGGTGAATGCGGCCTCGCGTGTTCAAACCCAGGCGGGAGGCCCGGTGTCCGGTGGGTCGCGCGCTATGAGGAATTGTCGGTCAGGGGGGATCTGACCGACGTTTGCGCAAGAAAACGGGGCACGATGTCCCACGAGATCGCACCAATTCGTTCCGTTCGCGCCTGGAAACCGCGGCAGCTCGAGCCATTTGGGCGGAAAAAACGCCTGACCGACAAAACCTCATAGTGGGCTTCAGACCCAGCCCAGACCGGAGCCTCGCCCCTGGCAAACTGGAGTGGCGTGCAGTGAGGCCTGCCCGCCTTGCGTTCGGAAGCTCCGCGACCGACCCCACCACGTTCCTGAAGAGCCGCTTGTTCAAGGGTGCACGATCGCTTTGAGGTGGCAGCCGCGCGGTTGAGCGAGCTGAATCGGCTCGGGGTGTCGTTGTGCTTCACCCGGCGGGGTGCGTTGGGCGTCGCGAATCGCACGGTGAAAGTGGTGGATGCCAGCAGTGCGGTAGACAGCGCGAAGGCGGACCATTCTGCCAACGAGGACGTGGCGATGCCCCTCACCCCAACCCCCTCTCCCAACTACTGCTGCTCAGGAATCGGGTGAGGCATGTCGCTCATGCTCTCGTCGATCTGAGGTTCTTCGACCGAGACCTTCGCGACGCGAGCCGCGTTGATGCGGGCCTTCACGTACTTCGGCGAGAGATCCATCGCGTGCTGGTACGCCGCCTTCGCCTCATCACCGCGACCGGTGCGCTCGAGCGCGACGCCCAGGTTGTTCTGCACGTATGCGACATGCGGCAGCACCTCGGCCGCATGCTCGAGCGCCGTCACGGCCTGCTCATTCTTGTTCGCACGCAGGCAAGCGAAGCCGAGGTTGTTCAGCGCCCAGCCGTGATTCGGCTCGAGCTCCACCGCCTTCTCGAAGCTGGCGATCGCCCCCGACAGCTCGTTCATCGCGAGCTGCGCGATGCCGGTGACCTGGAACGCCTCGACGCTCCCCGAGTCGCGCGTGCTCGCTTCACGCCCGGCCATCACCGCACCCGAGTAGTCCTTCATCTGAATCAGCGCGCGCGCCTGGGCGATCAGCGGCAGCGCATCATCGGGAGAAATCGCAGCGACACGGCCCCACGCTTCGGCAGCCAGCTCAGGGTGACCTGCGCGGCGAGCCAGCTTCGCGACGGTGTTGAGGGTCTCCACGTCGGACGGCGTGGTGAACAACGCGCGCCGCGCTTCCAGCAGCGCACCCTTCACGTCCCCTTCCGAGCCCAGCTGATTCGCGCGGCCAAGGTGATCGACGTTGGGCGAATCGTTGGAGATGGCGAGCGAATCGACTTCGACCGGAACGACGGCGATCGGAGCGCCCGCGTCACGCACTTCGACGACGCGTGCGACGGGCTGCGTGATGGTGACGACCTTCGAAGGAATGACGGAGCGGGGAGCGGGCTCCTGGCAGGCGGTGATGGAGAGAGCGGCGAGGGCTGCAGCGAGGATCTTCTTCGGCGACGACATGGTGGTTTGACCTTTCTGGGACGGTGTCCCTGCAGGCTTCCAAAGCGAGCGTCGTGCCAGCCCCCAACCTGCCGTGAACGGGCGCTTTTCCCCTGCGCTGCGGGCGCCCAGCCGCGGGTACAGTGAGGCCGCGTGCGTCCCGGAGTCCTCGGAGGATTGGGTTATCTGCTGGTGGTGCCGGTGCTCTACCTCGCTGCCTTCGATTGGCTCACCGTGCGGAAGCTGCGCGATAGCTGGCGTGGCTCGGACGCGCTCAATGGAGAGCTCGACGAGTCGCTCGCGTGTGATCTCGCGAAGGACTTCGTGAAGCTGAACGGCGACTCGTACAGCAAGGTGCTCTGCAAGGGCGAGCTGGTGGTGTCGGGCGACGTGGCACGGTTGACGAACGTGCAGGCGAATTGGAACCCGCACACGTTCTGCTTCGCGCGAACGCCGCGGTGGCAGGTGCTTCGATCCGATGAAGGTGTGCCGTGTTTTGGCTCGCCGCCGCCCGATCTGTCGCGCCCCCTCGAGTCTGAGCACGAGCGCGTGATGGAGGCCGCCATCACGCTGTTGAATGATCGCCTCGCGGGTGTGAGACGCGCGATGGAGAGCGCGGAGCGGCCCGAGAAATGTACGGCTCACCGTCGGTCGACTCGCGGTGACGTCCCGCTGCTCGAGTTCGAGCTGCTGCAAGGCCAGGGCGCTGAGAGCTGGTCTTTCCTGTCCACGCCGTGGTTGCGCGAGGCGGTGGTGAAGGGTGATGAGGCCTCGCTGCTGTCCGTCGCGCAACACTGGCGCGAGCTGCGTCCCTGGGTCGCGGTGGTGACCTCGGCGGCGCGCGTGGAGCCTCATGGCGGCAGCCTCATCACGCCCTGGAAACACGGCAGCCTGATGGGAACGATGACGCTGGTCGACGCCGAGGCGGGCACGCTGTTGTGTGAGGTGCCGTTCACGTTCGAGAGCAGCGCGACGATCGAGCGGCCGCCTTCGCCTTCCAAGTACGGAAAGAGCCGAATCAACATCGAGCCGATCCAGACCGTGCAGACCGATGCCGAGGTGCGCGCTGATCTTCAGCGGCGCTACGAGTCGGCTGCGACGCGCACGATCAACTTGATGACCACCTATGACGCGTGGCCTTCGTTTCACTGAGCTACGCTCTGCTCCATGAGCGAGCCCGGCCTTGATCGAGTCAACGCGCTGAAGACGATCCCGCTGTTGGCTGGGCTTCCGCACAGCGACCTGGAGCAGCTCGCCAAGAAGGTGGCCGAGGTCCGGCACGCGCAGGGCAACGAGATCATCAAGGAAGGCACTTCGGGGTCGTCGGTGTTCCTGATCATCGAGGGGCGCTGCGAGGTGCGGCGGGGCAACAACCTCATTCGTGAGCTGAAGGTGGGCGAGTTCTTCGGAGAGCTCTCGATTCTCGATCCGGCTCCGCGCACGGCGACGGTGCGGGCGGTGGAGAGTTCGGTGTTGCTGATGCTCGAAGGCTACGACTTCCGCACGGCGCTCAAGTCGAGCATGCAGATGTCGCAGCGGTTGATCGTGGTGCTGGCGGAGCGACTGCGGCACATGACCGACGAGTTCGCCCCGCGCGCGCGCATCTAGGCACCGTTCCTCCCGAGCGGAGGGCGTACTTCGAACGGTTACTTCACCGCCGGACGCCGCAGCAGCGTGTACGTCGCGAACAGCGTCTTCTGAAGATCATCGCCTTCGATGTCCCACTCGAGCAGGTGCCCCAGCTGGCGCACCTTCATCGAGTCATCCGCGTCGTAGGCAACCACCTCGAACCCCGCAGCCTGCACCTGCTCGCGCGACCACGGGCAGCGCCCATCAGCCATCGGCTTGTACGGCTCAGCCTGCGCAGGAGCGATGTTGTAGATGTAGAAATACCCGCCCGGCTTCAGCATGCCGAACACCAGCGCGAGCAGCTCTTGATCTTCGAGCCCGAGATCGATCTGCCCCTTCGCGTCGGGAGGATGCACGTACCCGCGCTTGAGGGTGTTCTTCGAGAGGAACAGGTCGTACCCGCCGCCCAGCTCCTTCACGAGCTTCGTATCGCTGGCGAAGTAGCCGTGGTGCAGCACCACCTTCCCCACCACCGGCTTGGTCGCCAGCGGCAGCAGCGCGTCGACTTCCACGCCGTGCACCTGCGCGCCCAGGCGGGCCAGCATCAGCAGTTGCCCCAGGTTTCCGTACCCGAAATCGAGCACCTTCTTGCCTCTGGGTTCAAACCCCGCCGCGGCCAGCACCTCGAACGGCCGCGCGTAGCCCAGCGGGTCGGTGATGCGCGCGTAGACGAACTCGTCATCGGCTTCCCTGGGCAGAAAGGCCGGGTCTTTCGGGTCTTTGGGCACGCACTTCTGCTTGTCCTTCGTGCAGTACCAGGTGGCCGTTTTGACGCTCTTGAGCTCGGTGACGCCGCGCAGCCACTCCTTGACCCAGGGGGCTTCGATGGCCGGCTCGAGGTTGATCGCCAGGCGCCGCAGCTCGGGCAGGACGGGGGGAGGCGGCCCAGCGTCAGGGGCAGCTACCAATACCGTGAGGATGAGGGCGTACATGTCGCCGCGACCATACGCAGCCGAGGCGAAAAAGGCTCAACCCCCCGCGGCCTTCACAGAGTAAGGCGGAACGCCATGTCTTCGGAGTTGGAGCGGGAAATCAGTCGCAGGCGCACGTTCGCGATCATCTCGCACCCTGACGCTGGCAAGACCACGTTGACGGAAAAGCTGCTGCTGTACGGCGGCGCCATTCACCTCGCCGGCAGCGTGAAGGCCAGGCGCGCCAAGCGCTACGCCACGTCGGACTGGATGGCGATCGAGAAGGAACGCGGCATCTCCGTCACCTCGTCCGTCCTCCAGTTCACCTACCGCGATCACGCGGTGAACCTGCTCGACACGCCGGGCCACCAGGACTTCTCCGAAGACACCTACCGCACGCTGTCTGCCGCTGACTCGGCCGTCATGCTCATCGACGCGGCGAAGGGCGTCGAGCCGCAGACCATCAAGCTGTTCAAGGTCTGCAAGCTCCGCGGCATTCCGATCTTCACCTTCGCGAACAAGCTCGACCGCTACGGCCGCACGCCGCTCGAGCTGATGGACGAGCTCGAGAAGGTGCTCGGCATGCGCGCGTACCCGATGAACTGGCCCATCGGTTCCGGGCCTGAGTTCCGCGGCGTGTACGACCGGCGCACCAAGAACGTGCACGTGTTCCAGGCGGTCGGAAGGCACGGCGCAGAAGAGGTCGGCGAGCAGATTCACCCGCTCGACAGCGAAGAGATGCGCGCGCTGCTGACCGAGAACGAGCTGGAGAAGCTCAAAGAAGACATCGAGCTGCTCGACATCGGCGGCGATGACTTCAGCATCGAGAAGGTGCTCACCGGCGAGCTGTCTCCGATGTTCTTCGGGTCGGCGATGACGAACTTCGGCGTGCGGCCGTTTCTCGATGCGTTCCTCGAGATGGCGCCCCCTCCGTCGGGCCGGCCCTCGAGCGCGGGTTTCATCGAGCCCGTCGGCGAGAAGTTCACCGGCTTCGTCTTCAAGATCCAGGCGAACATGGATCCCTCTCACCGCGATCGCATCGCGTTCCTGCGCGTGGTCTCAGGTCACTACGTGAAGGGCATGACGGCCCACCACGTGCGGCTCGAGAAGGACATCCGCCTCGCGAAGCCCACGCAGTTCATGGCCGCCGAGCGCACCGGCATCGAAGACGCCTGGCCCGGCGACGTGATCGGTCTCTTTGACCCCGGCATCTTCCGCATCGGCGACACGCTGCTCGAGAAGACGAAGGCCTTCGACTTCGAGTGCGTGCCGCGCTTCTCGCCTGAGTTCTTCGCGGTGGTCCGTTCGAAGGACCCCATGAAGCGCAAGCAGATGGAAAAGGGTCTCGAGCAGCTCTCCGAAGAGGGCACGATTCAGATCTTCCAGCAGCTCCAGATGGGAATGAAGGACCCCATCGTCGGGGTGGTTGGCCAGCTGCAGTTCGAAGTGCTCCAGTACCGGATGGACGCCGAGTATGGCGCCGACATCATCGTGGACAAGCTACCCTTCGGCCACGCGCGCTGGGTGGTGGCGCAGAAGTTCGACCCGAAGGCTTTCGACTGGGAGGGCAACCGCATGACGGTGCAGGACAGAGACGGGCTTCCGCTCGTTCTGTTCCGCGACGAATGGGCGATGCAGCACGCCCTGCAGAAACACCCCGAGCTCGCATTCCAGGCCCATGCGCCTCAGCTCAAGGCGAATTCGGTGATCATCGGCCCCAGCTGACGAGGGAAAATGGATCGACTGCAGCAACTCATCGAGGAAGGCGTCATCGACGAGGTCTTCAATCAGTTGAAG
>JBKJSE010000125.1:0-7630 GCA_046595925.1 Archangium sp.
GAACTCGCCGGGAACCACGATCACCTTCTTCTGCAGCGCGGCCTTGAAGAAGCCCATGCCGTCGTTGAGCGGCGCCGGCAGCTGCGCGACGTTGCCCCAGACGTAGAACGTTCCGTCGGGTACGCGATCGACGCGCACACCCAGGCGCTGCAACCCGGCCAACAGCCGATCCCGCTTCGCGCGGAACACCGTATGGATCGCGTTGGTCTCCTGAATCACGTGCGACTCTTCGAGCAACGGAACCGCCGCGCGCTGAATCGGCTTGCTGCCGCCGCCATCGAGGAAGCTGCCCGCCGAGGCCACCGCGTCGATCACCTTCTTCGGGCCGATGGTCCACGTGGTGCGCCAACCCGGGTAGCGCCAGTTCTTGGTGAGCCCGTCGAAGAGCACCACCGGATCGCGGTTGACGTCTTCCACGTACCGCGCGGCGCTCTCGATCGGCAGCCGGCCCGGAGGCGCGTTCCAGATGTAGTGCGAATAGAACTCGTCCACGAGCAACGCGCAGTCGAGCTCGCGCGAGATCGCGACCCATTTCTCGAGCTCTTCACCCTGCACCACCTTGCCCGTCGGGTTGCACGGGTTCGAGAGCAGGAGCGCCGAGAGGCCACGGCCCATGATCTCCTTGCGCAGCTCTTCGGGAGTGAACGCGTAGCCACGATCACCATCGAGCAGGATCGGGATGGGCGTGAACGCCTTGAAGATGTCGAGCAGCTCTTCATACGCGGTGTAGTCCGGCAGGAAGTGCCCGAGGTTCACGTGCCCGAGCGCCGCTGCAGCGCGCGTCAACGCAGCACGGCCACCACCCGACACCGACACGTTCTCCGCCGAATACTGCGACTTCTTCCCCTTGCGGTAGAGCCGGTTGTAGAGCGCGGCGATCGCCTCGCGCAGCTCCCAGAGGCCGGCGACGGGTGCGTATTCCTGATCGTCGACGTCGATCTCGACCCGCGAAATACGCGGCGGAGCGCCTGCGATGTCACCGGTCTCTGGCTGACCCTGACCTAAGTTGCACCAGTCGGGGTCGCGGGGGCTGAAGCCGAGTCGAGTGGCTTCTCCCGTGACGTAGATGACACCCGTTCTCGGAACCTGTCGGAAAGCTGCAATCGGAAAGTCGTCACTCACGTCGTGGCACCTTCGAGGCGATCAACGCCGCCTCGAGCTCCTGATGGTCGAACCTCAAGCGAAGCCGCTCGATTCCGTCGATGACTACCACCGGCACGTCGTAGCGGTACTTCTCGAAAAGAACGGGATCCTCGAGAATGTTGTGCCGAATCACCTCGAAGGTGAAACGTGGGCTGGTGTCGTCCAGCACCTCGAGGGCCTCGTCGCACAACGAGCAGCCCGGCTTTCCGTAGACGTGGATCTCAGTAGGCATGAGAATGAACCCAATGCGCGGGCTGGCCGGCGACTTCGCGACGATGCCCCTCAAGGACCTCGTCGTCTACCTGTGGAATCGCCAGGCGACGGGTCAGTTGGTCCTCGAGTACCGCGGCGTGCACAAGGAAGTGCTGCTGGAAAATGGCGCCATCTACAACGCCTCCTCCAACCTGCCCCGGGAATACGTGGGCCAGTACCTCATCAACCTGGGCCACATCACCGAAGATCAATTCCACCGTGCCTATGCAACGCAGAAGGAGACCAAGGTCTTCCTCGGCCGCATCCTCGAAATGATCGGCGCCGTGTCGCGCGAGACGCTCGAGGTCGTGCTCAGCACCAAGTTCCGCGAGACGCTCCTCGACGCGTTCAACTGGGTCGAAGGCAGCTTCCGCTTCGAGCAGGGCAAGAAGCCGCCGCAGCCCGATGGCATTCGCGTCGACGTGCCGCTGATCGAAGTGCACAAGGAAAGCGACTTCCGCGTGCAGGCCTGGAACCTGATTCGCCAGACCTTTCCTTCCGGCGCGTGCACGCTTTCGCTGCTCGAGCACAACCTGGTCGAGCCCCCCAGGCCCGGCAGCATCGACGAGAAGATGTTCGCGGCGATCGGCGCAGGTCAGACCATCGACGAGATGGCGCTCAAGCTGCACGCCACCGACTATTTTCTCTACAACCGGCTCTACGCGTACTTCCACATGGGCGCGGTGCAGGTGCACGAACCTTCGGGGCCGCAGCTCGACATCGGGGTCGACCTGGGTCTGGGTGACAGCCCCACCGCCGAGCAGTTGCTCGAGAACGCGCGCGCCTTCTTCGAGAAGACCAACTTTCGCGACGCGTGGACGCTCGCCAGGCGCAGCAACGAGGTCACGCCCACGCTCGACGCCGCCCTGCTGATGCGTGAGATCGACGTCGCCTGGCTGCCCGCCCTGCGCTCTGACTTCGTCTCGTCAGGCAAGGTGCCCGGCATGCTCATCGGCCCCGAGCAGCTCGCCAAGCTCACCCTCACCGCGCCCGAGCGCTACCTGCTCTCACGCGTCGACGGAAAGCGCGACGTCGAGAACATCCTGCGCATCGCACCGCTCCGGGAATTCGAGGCGCTGGTCGCCTTCGATCGCTTCCTCACGCAGAAGTGGATCAGGCTGCAGTAATTCTGAGTAGGGTCCGCCGCCCCATGGAGGACTTTCAGGAAATCGGGACCATCTGGAGACGTGAAACCTGGCGGGCGCTGCGAAGCGGGCGCGTGCTGGTGCTCCTGATCTTGTTTCTGCTCTTCGTCGGGCTCTCGCTGACGGTCGGCGCGGGCCTGAGCCGGATCGCCGACTCGCAGCTGACGTTGGCGACGGGGGGCGCCACGCCCACCGCCGAGCAGATCGAAGGACCGCGCAAGCAGTTCCTTCAGACCTTCGTCACCGAAGACGAGGCGATGCTCGAGTCGCTGGCGGCGATCCCGCTCATGTTGCTGGCGGTCTTCAAGGTCACCCTTCGGTTTCTGCCGCTCTTCATCGCCTTGATGGGCTTCGATCAGCTCGCCGGCGAGGTCGGGCCCAAGTCGATCCGGTACCTCGTGGTGCGCGTCAAACGCAGCTCGATCATCCTGGGCAAGCTGCTGTCCCAGATGACGCTGTTTGCGATGTTGATGAGCCTCTGCACGGTGCTCATGGTGCTGGTCGCGAAGATCTTGAACCCGCTCTTCGCGCCCGCCGACGTCGCCCTGTGGACGGGCAAGCTCATCATCTCGTCGATGGTGCTCTCGCTGGCCTACCTCTCGCTCACCGCGCTCTTCAGCTCGCTGGTCAAGCAGGGCGGCGTCAGCCTGGTGCTCAACGTGATCGCGCTGTTCGTCATCTGGTTCGTCGCGCTCATCGGCAGCGCCGTGCGCTTCCCCGGTGAAGTGGCAGCGCAGGGCTCGCTGGCCATGCTCAAGGCCGAGTCGGCCTGGGCGTACCTGCGCTACGCGTCGGTCTGGCAGTTCGGCGACGATCTGCTCCACCCGCATTGGGGGCGCTTCCTCACCGCGGCGCTCGTGCACGTGGGCTTCGGGCTCGTCTTTCTGGGCCTGGCGCAGCTCGCGCTCAAGAAGAGGGACCTGTGAGCGCGGCGATCGAGATCAAGGGGCTGAGCAAACACTTCGGCGCCAAGGTGGCGGTCAACGACGTCACCTTCAACGTCGAAGAAGGCCACTGCTACGGGCTCATCGGCCCCAACGGCGCGGGGAAGACCACCACCTTCTCCATGATGTGCGGCTTCCTCTTTCCCACCAGCGGCACCATTCGCGTGCTGGGCCTCGACCCCACCGAACCCGGCGTGCTCAAGCGCAAGGTCGGCGTGCTTCCGCAAGACGCGATCCTTCCTCCGATGTGGCCGGTCGGTGAGCTGCTCACGTACTACGGCGAGCTCTCGGGCCTGCCCAACGCCGAGTCGGAAGCGAAGGCGGCGCTCGAGCGCGTGCAGCTGCCCGAGACCTGGAACGTGCAGGCCGGAGCGCTCTCGCACGGCATGCACAAGCGCGTGTCGATGGCGCAGGCGTTGATGGGTTCTCCGCCGGTGATCTTCCTCGATGAGCCCACTGCCGGCCTCGATCCCAAGATCGCAGCGTCGGTGCGCAGCGTCATTCGCGATCTCAAGGGCAAGCACACGGTGGTGGTCTCGAGCCACAACCTGCAGGAGCTCGAGGAGCTCTGCGATGCCTCGGCGATCCTCGACAAGGGCAAGCTCGTCAGCGCGTCGAGCATGGCCGAGCTCACCGGTCAGATGGCCGAGTTCCGCGTGCAGATCGCCAAGGGCCAGGTGCCGCTGGACGAGCTGAAAGCCCTGCTCGGCGTGAAGGACGCGAAGCTCGAGGCCAACAACGTCTTGTGCGTCTCGTACGACAGCGTCACCGTTGCGCCCGAAGAGATCATCACCCGCGCGGTGGGTCTGCTCGCGACGAAGAACGTGTTGTTCCTCACCGTGTGGCGCGGCAAGCGGCTCGAAGAGCGCGTGCTCCAGCTGACCTGACGCTCACTCCGCGTCCGCGAAGAACAGCGGGTCGCGCTGCACCAGGAACTGGGTGATCGCCGACTGGGCCTCGGGGTTGAGCGCCGAGAACTGCACGCCCATGCCGGGGAACGCGTCGATCAGCTGATCGTTGACCTCGCGCACCCATTGCACCTTGCCCTTGGCCTCGATGCGCTCACCCGAAGGCAGCGAGAACGAGAGATCGACCTCAGTGCCCAGGGGAAGCAGGTTCACCGTGGCCACGAAGAGCCCGCCGTCCGAGATGTTCGCCGAGAAGCCGTTGAAGAAGTTGTCGTCTGAGTTGAAGTCGACCGCCGCCTGCATCTTCACGCGCGCGCTGGTGCGCACCGGCTTCTTCGCGGCGGGCACCTCGGTGACGCTGGGCACCGAACGCGCCGGAGCAGAAGGCCTGTCCTGAGCAGAGTCGAAGGGCCTCATCGCAGCCGGGGGCGGCGGCGGCGGCGCCATACGCGCGCGGTCCTGCGCGGCAGCGACTGATTTTTCGTCGGCCAACAACTGCGCGGCCAACTTCTGCAGTTGGGCCTTGGCGGTCGCGAGCTGGGCACGCACGGCAGCGTTGGTGTCTCGACGCGCCTTCACCGCCGCTTCTCGTGCGGCCCGGGCCTTCACGAAACCCGCATTCGGGTCGACCATCGGGGGCGCCACCTGGGCCCGCTGAGCCACGGCGTCGGCGCCGACCTCTTGTGCCTGCTGGTGAAGGGCCGACAACCGGCCGGCCAGCTCGCTGCTCACCTCAGACAGTCGGCTCAGCTCGGCGTGAAGGGCGGCCTCTTCAGACTGCAACTCGGTCTCAGCTCGGCTCAGCTCGACGTCCACGACAGCTCCTTGGTGAGGCGGTGCCTCGCCATTGTGCAGCACCCGTACCGGTTTTCACCCCAACGGATTCGCGGACCTTTGTCATTTCCCAAGGGGTACAACTGGTTACACGCGGTCAGCAGCGACCCGGAAGTCAGGCCGGTCTACGCCGGACGATCGCCTGGAGCAGGTTGCCCTTCCCCGCAGGTGCTTCGACCGTGTGGCCCGTCGCCTCGCAGAAAGCGTAGAGATCACCCCACGCTGCGGGGTCATCAGCCCACAGTTCGACCTCGGCCGCCTGCTGCAGCCCCTTCACCAGCTCGATGATCGGCGCCGGGCAGGCCTTTCCGCGGGCATCGACGAGCTGGGCTGAAACCAGAAGTCTTTGAGGCTCACTCATGTGCTGCATTGCGCGACATTCAGCGCCTTTGCTAAGAGCCGCGCCTGATTCCTCTTTAAGGGAGCAAAAACACTCATGAAACCCTCAGTCATCATCGCCCTCATCGTTGGCGGTGTCGTCGGCTTCGCCGTCGGCAGCATGTTCCAGCGTCCTTCCGACGGCAGCGCGCCGTCCGCTGTCGTTGCCAACCCCACCCCCGGAAACCCCGCCCGCCCGCAGCAGGGCGCGCCCGCTGGCGATAACGCCGTCTACAAGGTTCCTCTCGACGAGTCCCCCATCCGTGGACCGGCCGCGGCGCTCGTCACCATCGTCGAGTTCTCCGACTACCAGTGCCCGTTCTGCTCGCGCGCCCACAACACCATCGTGGAACTCGAGAAGCAGTACGAGGGCAAGGTGCGCGTGGCCATGAAGCAGCACCCGCTCGACTTCCACCCCAACGCCAAGCCCGCTTCGCTCGCCGCGCTGTCCGCCGGTGAGCAGGGCAAGTACTGGGAGATGCACGACAAGATCTTCGCCAACCAGCAGAACCTCGAAGCGGCGACCTTCGAAGGCTACGCGAAGGACCTCGGCCTGAACGTCGACAAGTGGAAGGCCGACATGCAGGCGCAGAAGTTCCAGGCGCAGATCGCCAAGGACACCGCTCTCGCCATGCAGATCGGCGCGACCGGCACGCCCGCGTTCTTCATCAACGGCCGTAAGATCTCGGGCGCCCAGCCCATCGACAACTTCAAGAAGATCATCGACGAAGAGCTCGGCAAGGCGCAGGAAATGGTCAAGAACGGCACGTCTGCCGATCAGGTCTACGCGAAGGTCATCGCCAACGGCGTCTCGGCCCCCGCGCCCGCGCCCCAGCAGCCCAACGCGCCGTCCGCTCCCGCGCCGGCCGCGATCCGCAAGGTCGACGTGCCTGCCGACTCGCCTGCCAAGGGCGGCAAGAGCCCCAAGGTCACCGTCGTGCTCTGGTCTGACTTCCAGTGCCCGTTCTGCTCGCGCGTGGTGCCCACCCTCAAGCAGATCGAAGACACCTACGGCGACAACGTGAAGGTCGTCTTCCGCAACCAGCCCCTGCCCTTCCACAACAACGCCAAGGGCGCCGCTGAGGCCGGTCTGGCCGCCAACGAGCAGGGCAAGTTCTGGCAGATGCACGACAAGATGTTCGCCAACGCCCAGGCGCTCGACCGTTCGTCGCTCGAGCGGTACGCCCAGGAAGTCGGCCTCGACGTCGGCAAGTTCAAGGCGGCCCTCGATTCCGGCAAGTTCACCAAGCGCGTCGAGGAAGACTCGGCGGCCGGCATGGCGGTCGGCGCGAACGGCACCCCCACCTTCTTCATCAACGGCCGTGAGTTCGTCGGTGCGCAGCCCTTCGAGGCGTTCAAGAACGTCATCGACGAAGAGATCAAGAAGGCCGACGCGATGCTCGCCAAGGGCATCAAGGCGCAGGATCTCTACGCTGAGTTCCAGAAGGAGGCCGGGAAGGCCCCGCCCCCGTCCGCCCCCGGCGCACCGGAGCCCACCAAGGTCGTCACCGACCTGAAGATCGACGGCGCGCCCTCCATGGGCCCGAAGAACGCCCCGGTCACCATCGTCGCGTTCTCCGACTTCCAGTGCCCGTTCTGCTCGCGCGTGGTGCCGACCCTTCACGACCTCGAGAAGCAGTACCAGGGCAAGCTGAAGATCGTCTTCAAGCACCAGCCGCTGCCGTTCCACAACAACGCCAAGGGCGCCGCCGCTGCGTCGATGGCCGCCAACGAGCAGGGCAAGTTCTGGGAAATGCACGACAAGCTCTTCGCCAACCAGCAGGCGCTCGATCGCCCGTCGCTGGAGCGGTACGCGCAGGAGCTCGGTCTCGACGTCGGCAAGTTCAAGGCCTCGCTCGATTCGAACAAGTTCGACGCGTACATCACCGCTGACTCTGCTGAAGGCATGCGGGTCGGCGCGAACGGCACCCCGACCTTCTTCATCAACGGTCGCCAGGTCGTCGGCGCGCAGCCCATCGACGCGTTCAAGACCGTCATCGACGACGAGCTGAAGAAGAAGAAGTAA
>JBKJSE010000131.1:0-9340 GCA_046595925.1 Archangium sp.
ACCTGCCGCGCGAGGCAGAAGTACTCCCTCGACTCCGCTCGGGAGGACCGGTGTGTTCCTTCGGTCGAAATCGCCAGCGAAGCTGGTTCCTTGCTCGGGGGGACCGGTGGGCGACCCCTCTTTCACCAGTCTCCCAAGGGAGAGGGAGAGCTCAGCGACGCTCACCGCGAAGCTGGTAGCGCACCGCGCACCCGCTGCACTCCGGCTCGCACGCCCCACCATCCGCGATCCCCAGCGCCACCACGGTCGTCGTCAGCTCGCCGCACAACCGCACCGCGTCGTAACCCTGGGTGGTCAACCCCGGCGGCACGATGCCGGCATCCAGCTTCGTAATGACCCCACCATCGAGCGGATTTTCCGGACACACCCGGTTCGCCGCCTCATTCTGCGAGCGGCTGAGCACCGACACGCTGATCGTCTCCACCACGCGCGTCGAACACTTCGCGCACTTCACGAACACCCGCGTCGCCTCAGCCTGGCTCGACACCACCTGCCCATCGAAGGTGCCTTCACGCGAGTACCCATTGAGCGTGACCCACGCCGTCTGCGACGCGCTGTCGCGGGTCAGCGTCGTGTTGAAGGTGAAGTCGGCCCCGTTCACTTCATCCAACGCGCACGCCTCGCGCACGGCCCCGCTGGCGGTCATCGCGTACTGGCCCATCGCCACGTCACCCGGGGGAATCGGCGCCGGGCACCCCAGCCAGGCCAGCGCGAGCAGCGCGCCCCACCCCAGCCTCACGCCAACGACCCCAACGCAGCCAACGCGACCGCACGGAACGCCGCGCTCTTCTTCAGCACCGCACCGACATCGACCCGCGCAGGATCACCGCCGCGCGTCGAGTCATCGAGCTGCGCCAGCACCCGGCAGAACGCGAGCGACGCGGGATACGCCGTGAACGCCCGCACCGCCGCATCGGTGTAGCCGGGCACCTCGCCCATGCCGCGCAACGCCACGCCGCCTTCACCCAGCGCCAGCGCCATCGCCAGCAGGCCCGGCAGCTCAGCCTGACCGAACACCGTCAAGGCACCGGCACCCAGCACCAGGTTCGAGCTCGACAGCCACGCTTCCACGCCGCCCTGCACGTCGAGACCGACCGAGAGCGCCGACGCACCAAAGCCCGCGAGGGTCCCGGAAATCGAAGCGAAGAGCCGAGGCATGCTGTCATCGGTCACCGCGACGGACGCCTCAGGCTCGCTCGCAACGCCTGGTTCGAACGCGAGCTTCCGGGGCTGAACGGCAGGCGCCGCACCCGCGCTGGAAGAGAGCGCCGCGCCAAACCCGTCCGCCAGCACCGCGGCCTCTTCACGGCCACACAACCGCAGCGCCTCACCGAACAGTGTCCACCCATCGACCTCGGTGACATCGCGCTCGAGCAGCGCAGGCCACGCGCGCACGGCCAGCGGAGCACCCTGCTGCGTGGGAGCCAGACGCTCGGCGAGCAGGCGCAGCAACGGCGCGGGGAGCGGCGCCTCGGCCATCAACTTCTCTGCGAGTCGCACGGCGAACGGCACCAGCTCGGAGCGCAGGTAGCCCTCGAGAATGCGCTCGAACTCTTCGCGGGTGTCGGCGACCTTCTCAGCGAGCGCGAAGGCTTCGCCCTTGAGCCCCAGCTGCTCAGCCAACTTCACGCGGTGGCGAATGCGCTCGGGCACGGCCTCGAGCTGACCCAGCAGCACGTACGCTTCTTTGAGACGGCCCTGGGCCTCGTACCCCTTCGCCAGCGGCTCGCGCCAACGCACGATCGCCTCGGGTCCCGCCATCACCGCGAGCCGCTCGACCATCGCGGTGAAGCGCTCGGGCTCGCCGTCGAGGTACAGCGCGACGAGCTCACGCACGGCCGCGAGCTGGTTCGAGTCGTCGAGCAACGCGCGCTCGAAAGCGGCCTGGGCGAGCTGAGGCTCGTTGAGCTGGCGCAGCAGCAGCGTGGCGCGCTCGATGTGCAGCACCGCGCGCGCGCCCTGGTGCTGCTCGAGTGTGGCGAGGGCAGCCAGCGTGTCGACCGCGTCCTGGAAGCGGCCGGCCTCGGTGCGCAAGGTGGCCAGCTCGCGCATCATCGACGCACGGCGGGCGGGCACCAGCACGGCGACCTGCTCGAAGATCTCTTCGCGGCGCTCGACGTTCAGCGAGCTGAGGTAGGGCAACAACGCGACCAACACCTCGGCGGTCTGGGCCTTCAGCGCGCGCGCCGCCAGGACGTCGGTCGCGCCGGCCGTGACGAGGCCTTCGACCTGCTCGACGTCGCGGAAGTCGAGGGCCAGCTCGATGCGCAGGTCGGTGGCGAGCTCGGGCGCCCGGGCGATGATGGCCGTGACGAAGGCCCGCAGTGCAGCCGCGTCCTTCGACCCGCGGAGGATGGCGAGGTACCGCTCACTTGCAGCAGCGCCCGGCTCAGCGCTGGCCTGCACGGCGAGCACTTCACGGATCTTCGCGTCGTCTTTCGCGGCCTCGGCCAGCGTGAGCGCTTCGTCGAGGCGGCCGGCGCGCAAGGCAGGAACGAAGGCGATCTCGAGCGCGCGCTTCGGTGCCTCGAGCTCGAGGAAGCGGCGGCCTGCATCGCTCGCGCTGACCACGCCCGGGGCCTCGCGCAGCACGCGCTCGAGCAGCTCGCGGGCCTCGGCGAACTCACCGGCGGCGCGCCACGAATCGAGCGCCTGCAGCAGCAGCACCGCGCGCTCCACGCCTTCACCCTGCTCTGCCAGCTGGGTCAGCGCGCGCGCGAGCTCGTCAGGGCGGCCGTCTTCTTTGGCCAGGTCGACGAGCAAGGTGAAGCCAGCCTTCGAGGGCCGTGCACCGAGCGACTCGCGGGTGAGCTGAATGGCGCGCGAGAGCTGGTTGGCCTCGCGGAAGCTGCGAGCTGCTTCGAGCAGACGCGCCGCACGATCCTGCGCGCCGAGCAGCTCTGCCGAGGCGAGCTGCACTTCGGCCAACGCGGCGGGGTCCGAGAGGCCGATGGCGATTCGCTCGAGCCCCAGCAGCGCCTGCGAATACCCGGGAGCACCCGCACCCGCCCGGCGGATCGACTCCAGCGGCGCGCGCGCGGCCTCGTACTGCTGACGCGACTCGAGTGAGGCGGCCAGCTCGAGCTTGAGCTCGGCGGCGCGCTGTTCATCTTGCGTGGCGAGCGAGATGCGCACGAGCATCAGCTCGAGGCGATCGACGTCTCCACGGCTGCGCGCTTCGAAGAGCACCGCTTCGGCCGCTTCGAGATCCGTGGGGTCGGCTTCGTACGCTGCCTTGCGCAGCTCGAACGCGCGCTGGCCTTCGTGCAGCTCGGTCTCCACCAGCGTGGCGGCAGCGAGCAACGCCTTGGCAGCGATCGAACCACCCGACGCGGCGGCGAAACGTTCGTGCAGCGAGACGACCTCGCCCACGCGGCCCAGCGCGCGGTGCGCGGCGAGCCCCTTCTCGTACAGCGCCTGGTCGCCGGGGTGCCGGGCGAGCAACCACTCGAGCGCGTCGATGGCTTTTTCGGGAACCGACTCGAGCGAGAGCGCGCGGCGGTGCAGCGCTTCTGCTTCTTCACCGGTGCTGCGCGCGGCCAGGCGCATGGTGGTGCGGTACTGGCCCGCGGCGTCACCGATGCGGCCGTAGGCCTCGTTCAACATCGAGAGCGCTTCGGTGCCGCGCTCAGAAGTGGGGTCGATCGCGAAGGCCGCTTCGAAGGCGTCGACCGCGTCATGCCAGGCCTGCGATTCCACCGCGGCACGGCCCAGGCGCGTCCACACGGCGAGGCGCGTGGCCTCGGGCAACGAATCACCCGTCAGCTGAACGAGGCGGCGGTCGAACGGCTGCGCTGCCCGCGCGCCCCCGGCATCGGCCGCGAGCGTTCCGCGGGCCTCGAGCGCCACCACGTCGTCCGGACTCTGCTCGAGATACTCGTCCCACGCGGCTGCGGCGTAGAGCGCCTCGCCCGACTTCGTGAGCAACTGCGCGCGCTGGCGCAGCAGGGTCGAGGCTTCCGCGGGAACGGCGCGGGCGCGAATGGCGAGCAGCTCGGCCTGGCGGCGCGGTTCACCTTCAGCGCGCTCGAGCAGCGACTGGAACGCTTCGAGATTTCCGGGCGCCGCTTCGAAGGCCTGCGCTTCACACACCTGTGCGCGCTCGAGTGCACCCGCACGGCGGAAGGCAGCAGCGGCCTTGAGCCAGAGCGGACCCGCCTCTTCACCCTTCGTCGCTTCGGCACGCAGCGAGAGCACGCCGGCCAGCGAGAGATCGTCGCCGCTCTCTTCGAGCCACGCGCTGTGGCGGTCGAAAGAAGAATGGAAAGGGTCGCTGGCGATGAGCAGCCCGTCGAAGTCCGCCGCGTCCTGACGGCGACCGAGCTCGATCAACAGGTCGGCGACGCGCTTGGTGAGCGAGAGATCGTCGGGGAGGGCAGAGCGCGCCGCGAGCAACGCAGCCGCCGCGTCGTGAGGACGACCCGCCTTGTCCTTGTAGAGCTGCGCGGCGCGAATGAGCAGCTCGGCGCGCTGCTTCGGATCGCTCGCCCGCGCAGAGGCGGCCTCGTAATACGCAGCGACGTCTCCGAGGCGGTCCTGGCGCTCGTAGAGCCCCAGCAGCATCTGCTCGGCTTCCGCGAGACCGGGCGCCAGCGAGAGCGCCTGGAGCAACGCGGCCTCGGCCTGGTCCGGAGCGAGCAGCGGCGCGGTGCTGACGTCGGCGCCACCTTCCGCGGGCAGCCCGAGGTGCAACCGCGCCAGCTGTACGAAGGCGATCGCCTGCTCGAGTCCCGAGAGCAGGGCCAGCACGCGCTCCAGCCAGTCGATCTCTGCTTCGCGATCGCTGCGACGGCGCGAGAGCGAGAGCCCCTGGCGTGCGAGCTGAATCGAAGGCGCGTATTCCCAGGCGCGCTCGAGCGCCTGCGCGGCACCTCCGAGGTCGAGCTTCGCTTCGGCGAGCAGCTCGGCGCGGCGAACGAGGTGACGGCCCGCCTCAGCCAGCCGCCCCTCTTCACTGCAGACATCGGCCATCGCCGAGAGCGTGCGGAGCGCGTCGTCGATGCGGCCGCTGCCTTCCGCCAGGCGCGATTCTTCGTCCCACGCGGTCAGCGCGCCGTCGAAGTCGCCTTCGGTGAGCTGGAGCTGGGCGATCTCTGCCAGCTCGGTCATCAGCTCGGCGGTGCGGCCCGCGGTGCGCAACACGCCGGCGGCCTCGAGACGCACGGGCAACGGCGCGTCGGCCGCGTCAGCCGCCTTCACGTAGAGCCGCGTGGAGGTCTCGACGTCGTGGTGGACGGCGTTCGCTTCGCGCGCCAGCTCGAGCAGCAGCTCGCCGGTGCGCGACGACTTCGAGAGCGTCTCGGCCCAGCGCGCGCGCAGCTCGAAACCAGCGCGGGGATCGCGTGCAGAGACCAACGCCGCGAGCCGCTCGACCGCGTGACCATTGAGCGGACGCTCGGTCACCACGCGGCGCAGGCTCGACTCGGCCAACGCTCCGTCTTCGACCTGCTCGCCGAGATCCGCCAGCCGCAGCCAGATGCGCTCTGCCACGTCGGGCGCGTCGTGGAAGGAAATGGAGCCCGCCAACGCCTGCTGCAGCGGGAGCGCCTCGCGCACCGCGCCCTGCAGGTAGAGCGACTCGGCCAGGCGCTGCAGATCGTCGCCCTTCGCCGCAACCAGCGCGTGCGCCAGGCGCATCAGCCGCAGCTCGAGCGCGCGATCGTCTTCCAGCTGCGCGAGCTGCGCTGCTTCACGCAAGGTCTGCGCGGCCTGTGCAGGCGCGAGGTGTTCGGCGGCCGCTTCGAGAAGTTCGATGGCCTCGACGTGTTCCCCACGCGCGGCCAACAGACCGGCGAGGCGACGACGCGCGGCTTCGTTGGTCTGGTCGAGCGTGACGACCCGGCGCAACGCCGCTTCGCCCGGACCCGGCGCCTTGAGGCGGTCGAGGTGCAGGCTCGCCAGCTCGACCCACAACGGCACCGACTGTGGCCCTGGAAGATGCGCGGCCTCGACGGCGAGCACCTCGGCGAGGCCCTGCCAATCTTCGACCTGGCGCAGCGCATTGATGAGCCCCGCGGTCGCCTTCGGGTTGCGGGGCGAGAGCTCGAGCGCTGCGGCGTACGAATCGACCGCGGCCTGCTGCGCGCTGCGACCTTCTTCGAGTGACGCGCGCTCGAGCAGCGCTTCCACCCGGCGGGCGACCGGACCCTGCTTCGAGGCTTCGAACAACGCCTGTTCCGCGCGGCGGATGTTGCCCGCGGTGCGCGCGACCTGGGCGAGCCCGTAGTGCGCTTCGAAGCGTTCGTTCGGAGGCAGCGGCAGCGTGACCAGCGCCTCGAAGGCCTCGAGTGCACGGGCGTTGTCCTGCGCGTGAGCGCGATTGCGCGCGATGGTGATCAGCCGCTCTGCAGCCTCGGTGACGACCCCTTCGTCGCCGCGCGCGTGCTCGAGCACCAGCTTGAGCGCCGAGAGTTCGGCCGCTTCATCGTTCGACTGACGCGAGAGCTCGGCCAGCGCGCGCAGCAGCGGCACGGGGTTCGGTGAGAGGTGCGAGGCCTCGAGCAGATCCGCGCGGGCAGAGAGCAGGTCGCCTGCCACGCGGTGCAGCTCGGCGCGACGCGAGAGCAGCTCGGCACGCGGGGCCCCTTCGGCGTGCACGATGAGCCGCGAGAGCAGGTCGAGCCGCTCTGGCTGGTGCACGTCGTCATTGGGCAGCAGCGTGAGGAGCCGTGACGCCGCCCATTCATCGGTGGGCTCGTCGGCGAGCATCGCGCGCAGGGCCTCGAGCGCAGCGGCGGTGCGGCCGAGTGACAGCGCGCCTTCGGTGAACTCGCGGCGGGTGGCCACGCGCGCTTCGCCCTGCAGGCGCGTCCAGAGATCGCCGAGCAGGTCGACCAGCGGCTCCAACGCACCAGCGCGGCGGTGCAGCTTGGCCAGCTCCTGCAGAGCCTCGAGATCGTCGGGCTTGTGCGCGACGTAGCGGGCGAACAAACGGCGCGCGGCGTCGTAGTGACCGGCCTTCTGGGCGGCGAGCGCGGCGCGGCGGGTGAGGCCCGCGAGATCGAGCTGCAACGCGGCGACCTCGTCGTCCTGCAGATCGCCGCCGGCGCTGAGCACCACTTCGAAGTCGGCCAGCGCTTCGCGCGGGTTGGTGACCTCGATCAACTCGGCGCGGCGCAGGCGCGCGGGGATGAAGGTCGCGTCCTTCTCCAATGACTGCGCGAGGAAGGCCTGCTCGCGCGGCGTGTCCCTGGTGAGCGTGGCCGCGCGGAAGAACCAACGGGCCGCTTCGCGCGGTTCGGAAGCCAGCATCGCGCGGCGGCCGTAGAGACGCGCGGCCTCCTGCGAAGCGCCGCGATCGAGCTCGAGCTTCGCCATCGCCTCAAGCGCCTCGCCCGCCTTCTCGCCCGTAGGCGCAGCGTCGAGGGCCGCGGTGAGCCGAAGAATCGCGCCCTGCGTATCGCCCGCCTCAAGCAGCGTCTGCGCTGCCTTGAGGAAGAGCGGCGCCGCGTCGTGGGCACGCCCGGCCTGGAGCAGCGCCTGCGCACGAGCCGCCCAGAGATCGGTCAGCTCGCGGTCGGCGCGGTTCTCGACGTAGAGCGCCTCGAGGCGAGCAGCGAGCTCGTCGTCGAGCCGCCGCAGCGGGAAGGCCAGCGCGTAGTTCTCGCGCGCGGCGTCCTTGTCACTCAGCTGCTCGCACGCACGGCCAAGACGCGCGCGCACTTCGGCGAGCTTCTCGGGGGGCGCGTGGCGGGGCAGCAGCGCGAGCACGTCTTCCAGCGCGCGGCGAGCGTTGAGCGGACGCTCGAGACGCAGCGACAGCGTGGCGAGCTCGAGCAGCCCGTTGACGTCGGGGAACAGGCGGGTGCACTTCTCCAACGCGACCAACGATTCGCCCGCGCGGCCCAGGCGCTGATCGAGCACCTGCGAAAGTTCGCGCAGTGCCGCGGCAGCCAGGCGCTTGTCACCCGCGTTCTCTGCGACCCGCGCGCGCTGCTCGAGCGCCCAGGCCAGGCCCGCCATGTCGGAGCGGCGACGCTCGAGCGCAGTCAGCTCGCCCAGCACCGGAAGATCGTCAGGCTCGACGCGCAGCACTTCGCGCGCCGCGTGCACGGCCGCTTCGAGATCGAAGGCGAGGTCGCGCGCGGCCACGATGAGGCGGCGGTAGTGACGCACCCGCTCCTTGGGATCTTCGGCCAGCTCTGCGAGCGCCTTGAGGCAACGGCACAGCTGACCGCCGTCACGCTTGCTCTCGGCGAGCGCGAGCATGCCTTCGAGGGCCTGACGATTCTTGCCATCGGCTTCGAGCGCCTGGCTGAGCAGACGCTCGGCCTTGTCGGGCTGGTTGAGACGGCCGCGGTACAGCTCGCCCGCTTCGGCCCAGAGCGCAGCGCGGCGCGCGGGCTCTTCGAGCACGGCGGCGGCCTTCTCACAGGCATCGGCGAGCTCGGCGGCTTTGCCCGACGCACGGAAATACGGAAGCAGCTCGTCGAGCGCGATCACGTCCTGCGGATCGAGGGCGAGCGCCGACTCGAGGTGATCGCGGGCCCGCGCCGGTTCACCCAGCTTGGTCTTGAGCAGTCGCGCGAGCGCGTGGTGCGAGCTGTGCGCGGCCTTGCGGATCGCGTCGGTGCGCGGCGCGGGCCCTGCGAGCTCGACGGCCTGCTGGTAGCCAGCGACGGCCTCCTGCAACTTGCCCAGCGACTCGGCCACGCGCGCGGAAAGGAAGTGCGGCTCAGGCTCACCCGGCAGCAGCGCGGTGGCCTCGTGGAAACGGAGCAGCGCGTTCTCGGGCTGCTTGAGACCCGTCTCCCAGACGAGACCGGCGAGCACGTTGGCGCGGCCGACCCGATCGACCTCGTGGCGGCTCATCGCGACTTCGCGCACGCGGTCGAGCGCCTTGATGGCACGCAGCCATTCGCCGCTTCGGTAGCAGAGCTCGCCCAACTGAAAGAGCGCCTCGGGGTGATCGGGCGAGAGCCGGAGCGCGGCCTCGCAGTGCAGCCGGGCGCCGGCGAGATCGTCTTCGGTCTCCGCGCAGAGCCGCGCGAGCTGAACGTGCGCTTCGGCCGCGTCGACGGGATCGCGCGCGAGCGCTGCGAGGCGTCGATACGCGCGAATCGCGCCGGCACGGTCTTTCGCCTGGTCCGACGCGCGGGCGAGCGCCTTGAGGGAAGGCAGGTGATCGGGCTTGAGCCCCAGCAGCTCGTGCAGCGCCTTGACCGCCATCTGCGGCGAGTGATCGCGCGACGAACGGGCCGCCGCTTCAGCCGAGAAGAAGGCGCCCGCTTCTTCCTGGTTCTTCCGGGCGAGGCTGCACAACGCGAGGAACCGCTCTGACGCGCGGGCAAACTCGCCCCGACGTTCACGCACCACCGCTTCTGCCCACAACGCCGTGGCG
>JBKJSE010000186.1:0-14743 GCA_046595925.1 Archangium sp.
CGTCCGAAGGAACAGACCCCCGTTCGCATCGAGCGCAGTCGAGATGCCACCTCTGCGCCGCGCGGCAGGTGACCCCTCGACTTCGCTCGGGGGGAACGGTGCTGTTCCTTAGGAGCGAGGTCGAGGGGCCACTTGGCGAGCGAAGCAGAGGAAATCCCTCGACTCCGCTCCTAAGGAACAGCCCACCGTTCCCCCCGAGCTAGGAACCAGCTTCGTTGGCGATTTCGACCGAAGGAACACACCGGTCCTCCCGAGCGGAGTCGAGGGAGTACTTCTGCCTCGCGCGGCAGGTCACAGCGCGGCAGGTCACCCCTCGACTTCGCTCGGGGGGAACGGTGCTGTTCCTTAGGAGCGAAGTCGAGGGGTCACCTGCCGCGGGGGTCACCTGCCGCGCGGCGCAGAGGTGGCATCTCGACTGCGCTCGATGCGAACGGTGGGTCTGTTTCTTCGGACGAAATCGCCGGCGAAGCCGGTCCCCTGCTCGGTCGGGACGAACGGGGGTGCGCTTCCTATTTCGGTAAACCCTGCGAGGGGGTAGGTCACCCCCATGCGTCCAGCGATGTTGCTGTGTTTCTTCGCCGCCATCGCCTGCTCCAGGGCCCCGAGCCCGCGCGCGACGCTGGCCGCGAAGACCGCCCTCACGCTCGACGGGGGCAACGCGTCCGACGCGGGCACGGTGCGGTTCATCGCGCTGGGTGACACGGGCAAAGGCAACGCGGGGCAGCACCAGGTGGGCGCCGCCATGGGCTCGCTCTGCGCGGCGCAAGGCTGTGACTTCGTCGTCTTGCTCGGCGACAACTTCTACCCGAACGGAGTCGGCTCGACCGACGACCCGCAATGGAAGAGCGCCTTCGTCGACCCGTACGCGCCCGTCGACGCGCCGTTCTACGCGGTGCTCGGCAACCACGACTGCGGCGGCGATGGGGCCGGTACCGACCTGCCCCGCGGCGACGTGCAGGTCGCGTATTCCGAAGTGAACCCGAAGTGGCGCATGCCGGGCCGGCATTACACGTGGCAGCTCGGCGAGGTGGGGTTCTTCGTGGCCGACACCAACCGCTCGATGTTCAGCGTCGATGAAGACGTGCGCGCCGATTTCGAGAAGTGGCTGCCGGCCTCGACGGCGAAGTGGAAGATCGTCTTCGCGCATCACCCGTACCTGTCGAACGGGCAGCACGGCAACGCAGGCAGCTACGACGGGCTCCCGTTCGTTCCCGTCGCCAATGGCGCAGGCGTGAAGAGCTTTCTGGACGATCGGGTCTGCGGGCAGGCCGACTTCCTCTTCACCGGCCACGACCACAGCCTTCAGTGGCTCGAGGCGGGCTGCGAAGGCACTGAGCTCATCGTCTCGGGCGGTGGAGCGAAGACCACGGGGATCCGCGGTAAGCAGCCCGTGCACTACCAGAGCAAGGACCTCGGCTTCGTCTACGTGATCATTGCCGGCAACACGTTGACCGCGACGTTCTACGACGCTGACGGCGTGCAGCAGTACATGCGCACGGTGCTGAAGTGAGCGAGACGCCGGCCACGAAGTTTCTGGCCGACCACGGCGTGACCTTCACGCTGACGCCCTACGAATACGAGGAGCACGGCGGCACGAAAGTGTCTTCGCAGAAGCTCGGCGTCGATGAGCACGTGGTGATCAAGACGCTCGTGTTCGAAGACGAGACGAAGGCGCCCCTGCTGGTGCTGATGCATGGCGACAAGAAGGTCTCGACCAGGGGGCTCGCGCGGCAGCTCGGGGTGAAGGCAGTGCAGCCCTGCAAGCCCGAGGTGGCGCAGCGGCACACGGGCTACCAGGTCGGCGGCACGTCGCCCTTCGGGACCAGGAAGGTGCTGCGCGTGTGTTGCGAGCGGACCATCGCGGCGCTGCCTCTCATCTTCATCAATGCGGGCGGGCGGGGGTTGTTGTGCTCGCTCGAGCCGGCCGAGCTGGTGCGAGTGCTCAGCCCGGTGCTCGTCGACTGCGCGAGCTGACGGCGCTCAAAAGCCGGTCTGCAGCATCTCTGCGACCACCCGGCGAATGAGCTCGCGGCGCACTTCTTTGCGCGCCCGTTCATACGCGCTCACGTGCACCCGCCCGGTGTTGGCCTTGCGGGTCTTCGCGGCAGCGCGCACCACCAGGTCGACCCGGCTGGGCTCGAGCTGGAACGGACGACGGGCGTCCTTCGAGAGGAAATAGTTGATCCCCCGGGCCTCCAGCAGCTTCGCCAGGTGCTTGCGGGATTCAACGATCAGCGACAGGTCGATGATGTCTGCCATGCGTGAACCGTTTGTCCGTCGGATCAGTGCTCTCGTCCATTTCACGTCGGGATCGCCGCGGGTTTGACAGCACCCACGCTTCGGTGAAGCGCGCGTCTCACCGGCGTGACGGCCCTTTTGGTCAGCGTGCGCAGCGGCCGCGCCCCGTGACAAGATGCGGCCCATGGAGTGGCGCGAAGACATAGGCCCCGCGCGGGCCGGTGATGCGGCAGCGCGCGAGCGGCTCAGGGAATACCTCACGCCCTTCGCGCACGGCGTCGCCCTCGCTTCCTCGCCGCATCACCTGACCAATCGCCTCGTCCCGAAGATCCTCGACGAAGCGATGCGTACGCTCGGCGGCGTCGACGACGCCTCGGTCGGCGTGCACGTGATGAACGTCGCGCGTCGGCTCTCGAAAGAAGCGTCACCCGGCGCGATCGAAGAACAAGGCACCTCGCAGTCGTCGCTCCTCGAAGCGCGCCAGAGTCTCTCGCGGCTGCGGGCGATCCCCGAACAGGCGCGCGAACGATTTTTCCTGCGCCTGGTCGAGGGCATTCCCGGCCCCGAGCTCTCGGAAGTCGCGCGCATCGCGCCCGGTGAGCTCCGCGCCGAGCTCGAGCGGTGTGCCGCCGAGGCCGCGCGCGCCTTCGGCCAGGGCCAGAGCTTCGCGGGCGATGAATACCTGTGGGAGCTCGCTGGCAACGCGCCGCCGCTGCTCGCGCGCCTCGAGATGCAGTTGCCGTTGCTGCGCTTCGACCCCGCGGCGGCCCCGATGACCGAGGGCACCTCGGCCGGCACCTTCCAGGAGCTCGCCGCCGTCGGGGGCAGCAAGCCGATGAAGCCGCTGCTCTTCGAAGAGTTCGAAGGCACCGAGACCGGCGTGGTCACCACGCCCGTGCCCGCGGCCACCCGCCCTCCGCTCGACGTGCCGAACCCCTTCGAGAACGCGGTGCGCACGATCGCGGCGACGGATCTTCCCGCCGAAGCGCGGGGTTCGATGCCGATGGTGCCGTGGACCGATCCCAGCAAGAGCGGCCGGGGTGCGCCGTTGCCGCCTCGCCCGGTGCCCGCGACCTCGCCCGAAGGTGAACGCAGCAGCAAGAGCATCAGCGGGAAGAGCGGCAAGCAGGGCCAGGTGCCCGAGAGCTCGAGCAAGAGCGGCCGCATGGCGCCGATGCCTGCGCGCTCCGAGGTGACGAAAGACGCACCGCGGCTGAAGGAACCCGATGTGACCGACGCCAGGGTGCCCGCGCTGATCATCGAGGCGCAGGCAGAAGTCATCACCTCGCCCGAGGGCATGCTGGGTAAGCCCACCATGATGTTGCCGCTGTCAGCGGCGATCGCGAGCGCGCCCCCCACGTCGACGTCGACCGCGGTCGCGAACAGCGAGACCCGCATCGGTGCCGTGCCGACCTACACGCCGCCCCCTGGCTTCTTCGAAGCGGCGTTCTTCAAGGGCAGCCAGCCCCTCTTCGCGGCCGCGGTGATCGGTGCGGCGGCGCTGGCGATTTATTCAGCGTCACTCTTCGCGGTCGATCGCCAGCAGCGCGCGAGCTGGACGCTGACGCAGGTCGTGGTGGCCGCCGAAGAGCTGGGCGTCGGAGACGTGGTGTCCCTCGAGAACGTCGCCTTGCGCGCCGTGCCTGAGCCCTTCCAGGGCAGCGGCGTGGTGAAGGGCGACATGATGAACTTCATCCTCGATCAAAAGCTCGCGGTCGGCGTGCAGATGGGCGACCCGCTCTTCATGTCGCAGTTCGTCGCGATGCGAACGGCCGATCAACGGCTCTCGAAGAAGGTGATGAAGCGCACGCGCGGCTTCACCATCGCCACCAACGCGGTCGCCGCGGTGGGCCGCTGGGTGAAGCCCGGTGACCTGGTCGACGTGATCGTCACCTTCCCCATGAAGGAGGGCCCCAAGAAGAGGGTCGAGCGCCGCGCAGTCACCTTGCTGCAGAAGGTGCCGGTGCTGGCCACGGGCAAGATCGCCGACGACATCGCAGAAGCGACGATGGACGATCGCGACAAGGCCTACGTCGACGTGACGTTGCTGCTCTCGGCCGAAGAGGCCGAAGCACTCACGCTGGGCGCGACGCTGGGCCGGGTGAAGCTCACCCTGCGCAACGGCGAAGATCTCGAAGAAGATCGCAACCTCGACAACGCCTACACCGACTCCGACACGCTGCTCGATGGGGCGCGGCAGAACGGCATCCGCAAGAAGCGGCAGAAGATCATCGAGATCATCCGCGCCAAGAAGAACCCGGGCTGAGCTCGAGGTCTTCGACGAAGCCGTTCACACCGGGCTGATGCGTCGGTAGCGCTTGAGCGCTTCCACTTCGTCGGTGGCGTGCGTGAAGCCCGTCGCTTTGCGGTACGCCGTTCCATCGACCACGATGGGGTACTTGATGTGCTCGAGCGCGCCCCTGGGAAGCGCGGGGAAACCGAAGCGGCCGAGCAACTGCACGAGGATCGCTTCCGGAACCGGTATGACGGTGCGGCCGGTCTCGCGGGCGATGGTCCCCAGGGGTATGGGCGCCGGCCCACACACGTTGAAGATGCCGCGGGGCCGTTTCTCGACCGCCAGCGTGATGCCGCGCGCCGCGTCGTCTTCTTCGAGAAATTGGAACAGCGGGTCGTAGCCGAACACCATCGGCACCCGCTTGCCGCGCAAGAAGCTCGAGAGCGTGCCCGTCTTCGAAGGGCCCAGCGTGTAGACCAGCCGCAGCACCGTGGTGGTGATCGAAGGCTCGCGCCACAACATGTTCGCGCCGTAGAGGTCGGCCGCGACGAGGTCAGCCAGCTCGGGGAAGTTTCCGATGCCGTTCGGGGGCTCGTTCTCGACGTGGTAGAGCGGCGAGTCGGCTGAAGCGCCGTAGTAGGTGTGCCGGCCCACCACGACCACGTGCTTGACGCCATGCGCGACCGAGTGATCGAACACCGCGCGCGTACCAGCGATGTTGATGCGCGCGCGCTCTTCGCCTGAAGCCGACAGCGCGTTGACGGTGGCCATGTGCACCACGCACTCAGGGCGCTCGCGGCGGAACACGTCTTCAGCGGCCCGCTTGCGAATGTCGACCTCGTGCACCTGAATGTCTTTCGGCGCGTCCCACCAGGGCCGTCGATCGAGCCCGATGACCGAGTGCCCCGCTTCACGCAGCTTGAGCGCCACCTGCCGGGCCAGCGCGCCACCGACGCCCACCACGAGCACCTTCATGACGCGTTCTCCTTGGCGACCCGCGCCGCTTCGATGAGCTGCGCGATGCGCGCCTTCACCTCGTCGACGTAGCCGACGATCACCGAGTCTTCTTCGTCACCGCTGCCCTCGAACATGAGCGGCTTGCCGTAGTGCACCGACAGCTTCGCGGGCAGCGGCAGCGCGATGCCGTAGGGGGTGATGGGCACGTAGGGCACGCCCATCAATTTGCCGAGCGTCGACGAGTTCAAGATGGTGGGCACCGCGTCGCCACCGCCGTGAAAACCCAGCGGAACGATCGGCGATTTGGTCTTGAGCGCCAGGCGAACGAAGCCCGTGCCGAAGTCGACCAACGAATGGCGATCCTTGTACAGCTTGGCCGTACCGCGCGCGCCTTCAGGGAAGACCATCAGCAACCGGTCATCCATCAAGAGCCGCTCTGCGTGTTCCGGCAGCCCCGTGAGCTGGCCACAGCGCGAGCTCCACTGGCTCCCGACCGGGAGCATGTTGATGAACTTCTCCGCCATGCCCTGCGCCAGCCGGGGGGGCTCCATCTCGAGCAACATCGAGGTGAGCACCATCGCGCCATCGAGCGCGTAGCCCCCGGAATGGTTGCCGACCAGCATGGCGCGGCCGCGTTTGGGCACGTTCTCCACGCCGACGGCCGTCACACGAAAGTAGCGCCGGTACATGAAGCCCAGCACGTTGAAGAAGACGGCCAGGTGTTTCTTGGACACGCCGTAGGGGTCGATGCCCAGCGAGTTGAAAGGCAGCTCCAACCGATCGACCAGGTCTCGCACCGCTTCATCACGCGCCATGGGGCGGTGACTCTACGCAAGGATTCAGGCGTGCCGGTGCTGTTTGACGTTCGCGCGTTGCACGAAGTCTTCGAGCTGGCCCGACAGAGACGAGGCTTCGATCAGCGTGGCGAAGCGGCCGATGGGAACGTCTTCAGGCCCCGACGCGGTCATCACCCACACTGAAAGCGCGTACCCGGTCGGAACGCGGGTGATGGGCATCTTCAAGACCCGCAGCTCGACGCGCGCCATCTCCAACGGTTCTCCGTCGAGGAGCAGGCGGTTGTTGGCGCGCACCAGCGTGCGCTCCTGCTGGCGGCCGAGGCGAACGAGCGCCACCCCGAGAATGGGAAGCACGATCGCCTCAGTGATGAAGATGAAGGCACCACCGGCGGTGGTGAGATCAGCGAAGGCGAGCAGGCCCAGGAGCACCGCGAAGGTGGCGCCCCAGAGCACCAGGCGCGCCCGATCTCGGCCCACGTGGATGACCATGTAATCTGGGCGAGACTGAGTGACGCTGATCCGACGCACGGGCGCTCCCTCCTGCTACGGCCTCAATGAACAACTGTAGCCTCCATCCAACCCGCGTGCAGGGCTGAGACTTCCCGGTGCCTACATCCACACCAGGACGCCCACGACGATCCCACTGAAGATGAGGATCAACGCTGCCGCGACGACCAGTTGGTTCATGGCGTCGCTGCGCGCCACATCGTCCAGCTCATCACCGCGCAGCAAATGCATCACGTTCCAGAGCATCTGACCCCCGAGAACCTGATCGGTTCCGGAAGATTTGCTGCGACCCTTCTTTTCCGCGGCGGCAGGCTCTTCGACCTTCGTCGTGGCCACGCGCAGGTGGGGCTGCATCGGCGCCTTGCCCTCGAGCGCGCCGATGGCCCGGCGCTCGTTGTCGACGTCGGCCTTGAGTGAACGATCGCCGGCCCCTGGGTTGTCCTTCCAGGAAGGCGCCTCGAGTTGACGGGGCCTCGCGTCGGCCTGCGCTTCCTTCGTCTTTGCTTCCAGCATCTCGCGCGCCGCTTCCATGCCGGTGCGGCCGTCATCGGTCTTCAGCGCTTCGAAGCCAGCGCGCTTGAGCGCCTTGTCGAACTGGGCGAGCGCCTTGTCGAGCTCGGGAGCGCTCAGAGAAGGCGCCAGCTGCAGACCTGTCTCGACCGTGGAGAACGCGCCTCCTGCCTGCACGGGCTGACCCTTCGCGGCCTGCTCGGCCTGAGCAGTGCCGTGGGCCAGCTCGGCGAATCGGGCGGCGTAGCTCTCGAAGAAGGCGAACACGCGCGCGGCCTTCTGCTCGCCCATCATGCCCGGGTGATGCAGCAGCTCCTGCTCGACCAACTTGAGATCAGACAGGAAGCGCTCGGGCAAGGTGCGCGCGTCGGTGAGGCGTTTCGTGTCGGGCGTCAGCGAGCTGACATCGCGAAAGACCCGGCCGCTGCCGTTGGAGAGGAGCGCCGAGACGTCACGCGCCACGCCCTTGAAGGTGTCGCTGAGCTCGGGCGAAGAGATGACGGTCTGCACCTCCTTGAGCTCGGCGGTGGAAACGGCGCCCGTCCTGGCCCGGCGCAGCAGCTCTTGCACCGCGGCGAGCCCCCCACCGCCACCGGCCCGCATGGAGCGCATCAGCTCGCCGTTGCCTGCCATCGCCCGAATCTAGGCAAGTGACGCGGCGGATTGCTATCGCCCGGCCCGCTCGGCGCCTATTCTCAGCGCCAGCATGAGTGACCCCGAGGACAAGAGACGGCACCCCAGAACTCCGCTCAACGTCCTGGTGCAGTTCCGCTTCGACACGTTCGACGAGTTCCTCGCCGAGTACTCGGTCAACATTTCTCCGGGCGGCATCTTCGTGACGACCGATGAGCCGCGTGAAGAAGGCTCGGTCATCTACCTGCAGTTCGCGCTCAAAGATGGCAGCAAGCTCATCGAGGGCATGGGCAAGGTGGTGCGCGTCAACCCCGTCGGAGATCCGAAGCGGCCCGCGGGCATGGGCATCGAGTTCGTCAACTTCGACGACGAGTCGATGGCGCTCATCGCGGAGATCTGCGCCCAGCGCAGCACCAAGAACTGACGCGTCATGGGACTGCGCGGCCGGCTGCTGCTCGCCTTCCTCATCCCCACCCTGCTGGTGCTCTCCATCGGCGGCTTCGGGCTCTATCGCGCCAGCCGTAACGTGCTCGAGGAAGAGCTGGGGCGATCACTCTCGGGCATCGCGGCCACGGTCTCCGCCGAGCTCAAGGGCGAACGCGTGCTGTCGGTAGAAGCGGCCGACGCGCAGGGTGAAGGCAGCCGCACGTGGCGTTCGTTGACTGCGCAGCTGACCGAGGTGAAGCAGCGCACCGGGGTGCGGCGGATCCTGGTGGTCGACTCCGAGCGGCGCGCGCGCCTCGACGTCGGCGGCTCGTTGATGCCGATGACCGAAGCGACCGAGCTGCTGCGTGATGGCCTCGAGATCCAGCGCGTGCTGGGGGGTGAACTCGCGTCGAGCCAGGTGCTGTTCGAAGGCACCGACCATCAGCTCTACAAGACCGGGTACGCGCCGCTGCGCTCTGACGGCAAGGTGGTGGGCGTGGTGGCGATCGAGGGCAGCGCGGCGTTCTTTGGTCCGCTCACGCGCTTGCTCAACGCGTTCGTGGGGCTCGCGGGGTTGACGCTGTTGCTGCTGGCGATCACCGCGGTCATCTCGGCGCGTGGGCTCGCGCGGCCGCTGGAGCGTTTGGTCTCGGCGGCGTTGCGCATCGGTGGCGGTGACTTGTCGACCCCGGTGGCGGGGGAAGCGACGTTGGAGATCGGCATTCTCGCGCGCGAGCTCGAGGCGATGCGCGAGGCGCTCGAGAGCCGCGACCGGCAGCTCAAGCTGATGCTCGGGGGCGTGGCCCACGAGGTGAAGAACCCGCTCGGGGGTATCGAGCTCTTCGCGGGGCTGCTCGATGAAGAGCTCACCGGCAAGGCGCCGGACGTCGGCGAAGCCCGTTCGCACCTCACCAAGATTCGCCGCGAGCTGAACTACCTGAAGCGGATCGTGGAAGATTTTCTGTCGTTCGCCAAGGAGCAGAAGCTGCAGGTCGCCCCGGTCGACGCGAAGGCGTTGCTCGAGTCAGCGTCGCAACACCTCAGTGGCGAGGCGGAAGGGAAGTCGGTCGTCATCGAAGTCGACGCGGAGGACGCGACGATCTCAGGCGACGTGAGCCTGCTCACGAGCGCGTTGGTGAACCTGATCAAGAACGCGGTGCAGATCTCGAAGGCGGGTCAACGCGTCACGCTGCGTGGACGGAACGGTGCTGAGCAGTACACCTTCGAAGTGCAAGATGAAGGTCCGGGCATTGCGAGCGAGCTGCAGGCGCGCATCTTCGAGCCGTTCTTCACCACGCGTGAAAAGGGCACCGGGCTGGGTTTGCCCCTCGCGCGAAAGCTCGTCGAAGCGCACGGCGGCACGCTGACGATCGACTCGAAGCCGGGGCAGACGCTCTTCCGGCTGCGCCTGCCTCTGGGGAAGGCGGTGCCTTCTTGATTCACACCCGCGCCCGACCCGAACAGGCCTCTCTGCGCGGACTTTCTTTCGCAAAATCGCGCCAGGCTTCGACGCAAGTCACAGGCGTACAGGGGCCTGTACGCCCGGCGCTTTCGTCGGCTGAACGCACCGAATTGCTCACGTCAACGGACTCGCCCGAAGCCGAGAGGCCTGAGCGAGGCGAGCAACGCGGTGGAATCTCAACCCCGACGCGCCCGAAGGCTGTTGGCTACTTGAAAGTCCAGTGCCAGGGCTCACCGCGCACGTCGTTCACGAACCCGTAGCTGCGCGCGTTGTTCTGCAGCCACCGGTACGTCGAGCTTCCGTAACCACCGGGCACGCTCAAGTCAGCCGAGGTGCCGCCCTGGTGATTCGAGTACCCCGGGCGCGCCGCGAGATTTCCGCGACCCTGGAGGTACAGATTGTAGAGGTACTGCTGCTCGGCCATCGTGCGGAAGCCCGAGACCACCGAGAGGTTGATGCCCGCGCGCGCTGCAGCGGCCTTCATGCGGTTGAACGAGTTCGCCGCGTCGGTACGCAGGAACTTGCCGTTGCCCACGCTGGAGACCGTGATGCTGCGAGCCTGGCCGTTGACGTAGCCGTTGACGCGCGCGCCGCCGGTGGCCGGAGGCGGGTTGTTCACCGCGCCGCCGTTGAGCTTCGCCCAGGTCGCGGGGCCGACGACGCCGTCGACGCCCAGACCCTTCGCGCGCTGGAAGGAGCGAACCGCGTCGGCCGTGCGCGGACCGAAGTCACCATCGGCCGAGACGTTGTAGCCGTGGGCGCGCAGCCGATTCTGCAGGTTGGTGACGGCCGCACCGCGCGCGCCGAGGCGCAGCGTCGGCGTCGCACCACCGGAAGCAGGAGGCGCCGGATTGGCCGCGTTCAGCCTGGACCAGGTGTTCGGGCCTACGACGCCATCGACACCGAGCCCGCGCGACTGCTGAAACGCGCGCACCGCGGCGGTCGTCTTCGGGCCGAAGTCACCGTCGACGGTGACGTTGAAGCCCTTCGCTTTCAGCTTCTGCTGAAGCTGAGTGACGGCAGCGCCCCGTGAGCCCTGGCGCAGCGTGGGAGTGGACGAGAGAGAACGGGTCTGCGTGCTGCGGACTGCGCTGATCGCCGGCATGTGAGCCTCCAGAATCCCTTTGTGCACTCATTCTCACCCCGCGGTTTTTCCGAGTTGCTTCCAGAAATCGGCAGAAGTTCGAGTGCTTGGAATTCAACGATCTTTACGGGTCACCTCAATTGATCTCGGGGATTCCCGCGTCGGAGGGCCACTCGAAGCCACCATCGCTCGTCTCGATGATGCCTGCGTCGAGGCCACCGCCAGGTCCGCGCTCGGTCAACGAATCATCAGGGCACCCATAGATGATCGACACGCGCGCACCCGGCCGCTGGCTGACGATGTCGCACGCAGGTCCGTAGAGCGTCACGCGGTTGCCGGCGGCCTGGTAGTCCCAGCCAGAGATGCGCGCGGGATCTCGGGGGAAGAACTGCCCGTCGACGGCCACGAACAGCTTCGCGGGGTTCGGAGGCGTCGAAGTGAGCGTGAAGTCACAGCTCGCGGCACCTGAAGCGATGGCCGAGAGCGCGGCTTCGAGATCGACCGGGTTGTCGGCCTGGAAGTACCGCGGCGTGGTGGCGCGCGCCGTGCCGCCGCGAATCGCCATCTGGGTCAGCCGCTGCTCGTCGACATCGCTGCCGAAGCCCACGCTGTAGGTGCGCACGCCGCGAGAGAAGAGGCCTTCGACTTCGGCCACCGGAGCGCCGCCGCAGTTCTCCATGCCGTCGGTGATGAGCAGCACGTAGTTGGCGCGCGTGGTGTCGGTGAGCTCGCCCGACGTCGCGGCCACATGCAGCGCGCCACCGATCGGCGTCGAGTTGCCCTGCGCTTGCGCCGGAAGAGCGCTGGAGATGGCGTTCGCCGTCGAGACACCGACCGGCACGTTGATCTGGCCGGGGTTGCACTGCGAGGTCTGCAGCGAGAACAACTGAAGACCGAAGCGAAGCTTGTCGTTGGCCGCGTTCTGCGCGGTCACGTTGCGAACCGCCGTCGTCGCCGTGTCCCACTTGGAGCGGGCGTTGGCGATCACCTCCTGCATCGAGCACGAGTGATCGAGCACGATGAGGATGTTGGCCTCGGTCGCCGTCGCCTCGAACTTCTGGCCTCCGCAGCTCACCGGCCCCGCATCCACCTGCGTGCTCGTGCCGCCCGTCATGCACGTGCCGCCCGGCGCGCAGATCTGCCCCGCCGCGCAATCAGCCGAGGCAGCGCAGCCCGTCGTCGCGCTGACGCAGACCCCGCGGGCATTGCACGTCTGGCCTCCACTGCACTGCGCCACGGTCTGGCAGGCCGTCAGGCAGATGCCCGAAGGCACGCAGAGCTGGCCTGAACCGCATTGCGTGTTCTCGGTGCAGCGCGCCTGGCCGCAAGCCGACAGCAGAGTTCCAACGGTGAGACAGAGCAGGAGCGCGCGCATGAAGGGACCCGGGCTCAAAGCTGAGTGGCCATCGCGAAGGCGACGACGAAGAAGGCACAGGCCGCTGCCGCCCACCCATCGAAACGCAGCGGCCCCGGCGAGACGTCTTCTTCGTCTTCTTCGACCTCTTCCTCATCGAGCTCCTGAACGTCTTCGTCGGCGAGCACGACCACGGAGCTCGGCTTGTGCTGCACCCGAGCGGGCACCACGGCGAGCGAAGGAACGATGGACGCCCAGCGGAGAATCGAAGCGCGCGAAGGCTCGAGCTCGAGCGCCTCGCACGCGTCGGCGAGCAGGCCCTCGATGACGCGCAGCGAATGCGGGCGGCGCGCTGGATCGCGGTCGAGCATCAGCGAGAGCAGCCCTTCGATGGTCTCGTCGACGCCGGGGTTGATGCGCGAAGCAGGAGGCGCGTCGTGCAGCGGAGAAACAGCGAGCCGCGCGCGGGCCTGGTTGGGCGTCAGGCCGGTGAACAACTGGTAGAGCAGCGCGCCGACCGCGAAGGTGTCGGTCGCAGGGTCAGCGCCATCGAGGGCGGGCGCGGTGATGGCGATCGAGCCGTCGGTGTCGATGACGAGGTCTGCCGCAGAGAGCCGGCCGAAGCTGCAGCGATGCTGATGCGCGGTGGCGACGGCCTCGACGATCTCCACCGAGAGGGACAGCGCGAGGTCGAGCGGCAGGCGCTCCGAGGTGAGCCGAGAGGCCAGCGTGTTCGAGACGGGCCGAGAGGGCTGCGCAGCAAATCGTCGGGTCATGCAGTCTGGCAAAGCAGGCGGCAGGCCAGCGCCAAGTCGCTGATTCAACGAAGTTTGCAGCGGCGTTGGCAGCAACCTGTCGTGGTCAGGTGGAGCATGCACACGCCACATTGCAGTGTCCGGGGTGCTATCCGAGCCCACCTCATGTCGCTCACTGAACTCGTCCCGCCGAAGTGGAAGAGCGCTCTGTCAGAGGCCACGGCCACCGGCTCGTTCACCGAGCTGAGCACCTTCCTCGAGACCGAATGGAACACGCAGGTGGTGTTCCCTCCGAAGCCGCAGGTCTTCGCCGCGCTGGAGCTCACGCCGCCTGAAGCGGTGCGCGTGGTGCTGCTCGGTCAAGACCCGTATCCGACCGCCGGCAACGCGAATGGCCTGGCGTTCTCCGTGACCAAAGACGTGAAGGTGCCCGCCTCGCTCAAGAACGTCTTCCTCGGGCTGCAGGCTGATCTCGGGCTGAGTGTTCCGAACCACGGAGACCTCACGCCGTGGGCGCGACGCGGCGTGCTGCTCCTCAACGCGGTGCTCACGGTGCGCGAGAAGACGCCGCAGTCGCACCAGAAGAAGGGCTGGGAAGCCTTCACCACTGCGGTGCTTCGTCACGTGGCGAACGGTCCGCGCAAGGTGGTGTTCCTGTGTTTCGGGAAGCCCGCGCTCAAGCTGGTGGAGTCGCTCGGCACGCAGCACCCCATCGTCGCAGCGCCCCACCCTTCCCCGCTCAACGGCCGCGCGTTCGTCGACGCCGTCGCGAAGGACAAGCTGTTCACGAAGGTGAACTCGCTGCTCGACGCGCCGATCGACTGGAGCCTCTGAGAGTGCCTCGCGACTTCAAGTGCTTCACCGATGCGGGGTTTCAACTGATCTTCGATCCTGGTGCGGCGAAGACGCTCGCCGCCCTGAAGGAATCGGAGTGGTTCGACTCGCTGGAGGCCGAGGTGAAGGCAGGTCATCTCACCGCGCGCGCGTTCGGAGATGGTGAGGCGTTCTTTCGCGTGTTCCTCGAAGGTGAAGCGGTGCCGCGCTCGATGGACAAGCGCGCCGGCGCTGCGGTGACGGGCCTGTTGGAAGTCCCCACCGGGTGCATCTGCTTTGCGCCGTTCGAGCACCTCGCGCGTGCGCCGGAGCAGGTGCTCGAGGTCGCGCCCGGCCGCTACGAGATCACGCTGCGCGAGATGGAATGGGGCGAGCTGGTCGAAGCGATGGCTGAACGCGCGGCGCGCAAGGCGAGCCCGTCGGGCTCGAAGGCGAGTGAAGTGCTCGGGCTGATCACGGGCTTGCTGGTGCTGCTGACCGGCATCGGCGGAATTGCATCGCTCGTGGCAGTGCTCGATTCGGGGTGGACCGCGTGGTCCGCGGCGTGGCCCTGGCTGCTCGGCGCGTCAGCCGTGTTCGGCCTGCTGGCGCTGGCGTGGAAGGCGTGGCCCGGTGCGCGTGAAGCGTTGGCGGCGCAGCAGGCGATGCTGGATCGATTTCCCACCACGCTCGTCATTCTCCGGAAGCTGGGAGATGGTGAGGGTCCGACCAGCGGCCGGATGCTCGATGATCACGTGTGAGCCGCCCGCCCGAGTGCACCCGAGAGGGTTGGCCGAAATAGGAATTGAGACCCAACGGTCCCCCCGAGAAGGTTGGCCGAAATAGAAATTGAGACCCACCGGTCCCCCCGAGCGCAGTCGAGGGGTCACTTCGCGAGCGAAGCAGAAGTAGTCCCTCGACTCCGCTCGGGAGGAACGGTGTTCGCCGTATGTCGAAGCCTTCTTCAACAC
>JBKJSE010000238.1:0-6979 GCA_046595925.1 Archangium sp.
CCGCGAGCAACACATTCGCCGCGAGAAGGCGACGTCGAACATCTGCACCGCGCAGGTGCTGCTCGCCGTGATGGCCTCGATGTACGCCGTCTACCACGGGCCCGCCGGCCTCAAGGCGATCGCCGCCCGCGTGCACCTGCTGGCCAAGAGCTTCGCCGCGGGGCTCAAGAAGCTCGGCGTGAAGGTGAAGCACGACGCCTTCTTCGACACCGTCGCGTTCGCGACCGCTGACGCGCGCGCAGCCGACGAGCTGATGGCCAGGGCCGAGAGCCTGCGCATGAACCTGCGCCGCATCGACGCCACCACGCTGGGCGCCGCGATGGACGAGACCACTTCTGCCGAGCAGCTCGAGCTGCTCTTGAGCCTGTTCGGCAAGGCGAAGGCCGAAGAGCTGGCCGCCACCGCGGTGAACACCAACATCGTGCCCGAGGCGCTGCGCCGCACGAGCAGCTACCTGGCGCACCCGGTGTTCAACAGCTTCCACACCGAGCACGAGATGCTCCGCTACATTCGCAGCCTCGAGGCGAAGGACCTCTCGCTGTGCCACTCGATGATCGCGCTGGGCAGCTGCACGATGAAGCTCAACGCCACCGCCGAGATGGAGCCGGTCACCTGGCCCCAGTTCAACGCGCTGCACCCCTTCGCGCCCCCCTCGCAGTGGAAGGGCTACGCCACGATCTTCTCGCAGCTCGAGGGTTACCTCTCGGAGATCACCGGCTTCGCGGGCTGCACCTTGATGCCGAACGCCGGCAGCCAGGGTGAGTACGCAGGCCTGCTGGTGATTCGCGCGTTCCACGAGGCGCGCGGCCAGGGTCATCGCAAGATCTGTCTGATTCCCGCTTCGGCGCACGGCACCAACCCGGCCACCGCCGTGATGGCCGGCTACCAGGTGGTGGTCGTCAAGACCGACGCGCTGGGCAACGTCGACGTGAGCGATCTCAAGGTGAAGATCGGTCAGCACAAAGATCAGCTCGCAGCCTTGATGGTGACCTACCCCTCGACGCACGGCGTCTTCGAAGAGGCGATCACCGAGATCTGCGACCTGGTGCACGCGGCCGGCGGTCAGGTCTACATGGACGGCGCGAACATGAACGCGCAGGTCGGCCTCTGCCGCCCGGGCGACTTCGGCCCCGACGTCTGCCACCTGAACCTCCACAAGACGTTCTGCATCCCCCACGGCGGTGGCGGCCCCGGCATGGGCCCCATCTGCGTCGCGAAGCACCTGGTGCCGCACCTGCCCACGCACCCGATGCAGAAGGTCGGCGGCGAGCAGGGCACCGGCGCCATCTCGGCCGCGCCGTACGGCAGCGCGAGCATTCTGCTCATCTCGTGGGTCTACATTCGGCTGATGGGCGGCGAAGGCCTCACGCACGCCACCCGCACCGCGATCTTGAACGCGAACTACGTGGCCGAGCGGCTCGAGCGCAGCTTCCCCGTGCTCTACCGCGGTACGCACAATCGCGTGGCCCACGAGTGCATCATCGACGTGCGCCACCTCAAGGCGAACAGCGGCGTCGAAGCGGCGGACATCGCCAAGCGCCTGATGGACTACGGCTTTCACGCTCCGACCGTCTCGTTCCCCGTGGCCAACACCATGATGATCGAGCCCACGGAGTCCGAGTCGCGCGCCGAGCTCGACCGCTTCTGCGAGGCGATGATCTCGATTCGCACCGAGATCTACGACGTGGAGCAGGGCGTCTTCCCCAGGACCGACAACCCGCTCAAGAACGCCCCGCACACCGCCGACTCGGTGACCGCCGACGAGTGGAAACACCCCTATACCCGCCAGCGCGCCGCTTACCCGTTGGTCTGGGTCAAGAAGCACAAGTTCTGGCCTTCGGTCGGCCGGGTCAACGACGTGCTGGGTGATCGCAAGCTCGTCTGCAGCTGCCCGCCCATCGAAGACTACATGTGAGGTGAGTTTGGGCTTAAGGTGCGGCCGCTCCGATGGCCCCCTCAGAAGCGAAAAAGCCCATCCGTTTCGGCAAGTACACGCTCATCGATCGCATCGCGGTCGGTGGCATGGCCGAGATCTTCCTCGCGCGTCAGGCGGGTCTGGAAGGGTTCGAGAAGACCATCGTCATCAAGCGCATTCGACCGCACCTGTCGAAGCAGTCGAACTTCGTGAAGATGTTCCTCAACGAAGCGAAGCTGGCCGCTCAGCTCAATCACCCGAACATCGTTCAGATCTACGACCTCGGGAAGATCGGCGAGTCGTACTTCATCGCCATGGAGTACATCTTCGGGCGCGACATGCGTCGCATCATCCCGAAGGCGGACGCGCTGGGGATCCCGTTCCCCATGGTCTACGCGCTGAAGATCGCCTCGTCGGTGTGTGAGGGCCTCTATTACGCCCACGCCCGCACCGACATGTACGGCAACGCGCTGAACATCGTTCACCGCGACGTGACGCCCGAGAATATTTTCGTGTCGTTCGACGGCACGGTGAAGGTGCTCGACTTCGGTATCGCGAAGGCGGCCAATCAGATCGAGCAGACGCGCGCCGGCGAGATCAAAGGCAAGCTCTCGTACATGTCGCCCGAGCAGTGCATGGGCAAGCCGCCCGACAACCGCAGCGACATCTTCTCGCTGGGCGTCGTGCTCTACGAGTGGCTCACGGGCTTCAAGCTCTTCACCGGTGACTCGGAGGTCGCGATTCTCAAGTCGATCACCGAGGGGAAGATCTACGCGCCCTCGTACTTCAAGGCCGACATCCCCGAAGGCGTCGAAGCGATCCTGATGAAGGCGCTCGAGAAGGACCGCGAGAAGCGGTACCAGACCGCGTGGGAGATGCAGTACGACCTGGATCAGTTCCTCAGCCAGTACGAGTTCACGCCGTCGAACATCCACCTGTCGAACTTCCTCAAGCAGCTCTTCAACGACGAGCTCGAGGAAGAGAAGAACAGGCTCCAGACCTTCCGGCAGCAGAACATCATCGGCCCCGATGAGGTCATTCAGGAGGAGGAAGATGTCGTCTCGGTCATCGAGGCGATCTCCGACATGGCAGAGATGGACGTCGAGCCCGCGAAGCTGGGGCCTGAACGATCGCTCACCTTGAACTTGCCGGGTGGGGTGATGGATCAGCTCGCGGTGATCGCCAAGCGCAACGGCATGACCGTGAACTCGCTCGTTCGCGACGTGCTCGGCGGGTTCATCAAGTACCGCTGAGCCAACAGTCTCCCTCTCACCTCGGGGGCGAGGGCCTACGCCTGACCGGGCTTCTGCTTCCACGTACGGCGCGTCGCGCGAGCAACCCCGGCCTTCCCGTGCCACCGCAGGTCATGCACCGAGCCGACGCCATCGCCGTCTTCGCGCACCTGCAGCGCCGGCATGTCGGCCATCGGCACGGTCTCGAGGGTGATCACCCACTCGTCGCCCTGCGGCTTGAGCGTCATCACGCTGTGCAGCACCGCGTTCGACAGGTTCACGGCACACTCCGGCATCACGGGCAGCGGCGGCGGCGCCTTCTTGCGCGAAGGGGGCAGGCAGAACGCGACGGGCGCGGTCTCCTTCTCGACGGGCGCGACGTCTTCGCTCACGAAGAACAGGAGCGACGCCACGAGGGTCAAACCACTGCTGGCCAGAACGAGGAAGACGTCAGGTGGCATCGCGAGGCCTATGACAACGCACCCCGCAACCCGGTTCCATGTGGGATAGTCACGGGGCCATGCCCCGCGTGAAGTTGGTGCTCGAGTACGACGGGACGAACTATGTGGGCTGGCAAATTCAGGACAATGGCCCCTCGGTGCAGGGCCGGGTGCAGCGGGCCGTGCAGGAATTGCTGGGGGCTCCGGTCACCTTGATGGCCGCGGGGCGAACCGACTCGGGCGTGCACGCCAAGGGTCAGGTCGTCGCTTTTGATTCACCGCGTCAGCTCCCGTTGAAGGCGTACTGGATGGGGCTCAATTCGCTGCTCCCCGACGACATCGCGGTGGTGAAGGCGGAGCTCGTTCAGGACGACTTCGACCCTCGCCGGTGGAGCGGCGGGAAGCGCTACCGCTACCTGGTGAGCAACCGGCGATCACGATCACCGATGCGACGGTTGACGCACTGGGAGATCTTCATGCCGCTCAACCTCGCGGCGATGATCGAAGCGTCTGCGCACCTGCTGGGTCACCATGATTATTCGGCGTTCCGGGCTTCTGACTGCCAGGCCGCGCATGCCACTCGCAAGCTGTCGCGCGTCGAGGTGAGCGGAGCGCCGGGTGAAGAGGTGACCTTCGTCGTCGAAGGCACCGCGTTCCTGAAGCACATGGTTCGCAACCTGGTGGGCACGCTCATCGACGTCGGCCGCGGCAAGCATCCTCCCGGGTGGGTGAAGGCGGTGCTCGAAGGGCGTGATCGCACGAAGGCCGGGCCGACTGCCCCCGCGCATGGCCTCAGTCTGGACGAGGTCTTCTATGGTGTCGGCCCACGCCAGGAGAGCGTCGATGACGACTGATCAGAAGGTGCCGTCTGCGTACATGCGGGCCGAGGCGGGATCGCGGCAGGTCGTGATTCAGATAGGGCTGGGGGTGGTGGCGTTCATTCTCGGCAGCATCTTGTCCGTCGGAGCGGCCGCGCGGATTGGGGAGCGCCTGGGGCCCATCGAGAGTGACTGGGGGACGCTGGTCTTTCGGTGGTTGTTCGAGCGGCTGTGGCTCGTCGCGGTGTTGCCTGCGTTTGGGTACGTGATGGGGCGGTTCACCGAGAGCACTCCGAGCCGGTTCGCGCTGACGGCGGCGATCTCGGGCGAGACGTTTTCGGTGCTGCTGGTGACGGCGATCAACGGGTTTGATTATTTGCTCGAGGACACCGCGGGGTTGATCGCTCGCGGGGTGACTCTGTTTCTGGGGATGGTGATCACGGCGCGGGCGGTGAAACTCGGGCGCGATGCTTCGGGTGAGGCTCAGGTCGAGGCTGACGTGATCGCTGAGGCTCGGAAGGCTGAGTACGCGGCGTTTCTGGCTGCGGCTGAGGGGAAAGCGGAAGTACTTGCCCCTCACCCCGACCCCCTCCCGAAGGGAGAGGGAGAACTCAAGCCCTAAGCCCTGGGTTGCACTGCCAACTTGAGGCCCGTGGCGTTCGCGTCGATCGTCACGTGATCCCCGGGCACGAACTCGCCGCCCAGGAGCTTGAGGGCGAGGGGATCTTGCACGTGCTTCTGGATCGCTCTCTTGAGCGGCCGGGCTCCGTAGATCGGGTCGTAGCCTTCCTTTGCCAGGAACTCGCGGCCCTTCGGCGTGAGCTCGAGGGTGATGCGCTTGGCGGCAGCCAGTGCCTGGAGGCGCGCCATCTGCAGATCGACCACCTGAGCGATGTCGACCTGCCGCAGCGGCTCGAAGATCACCGTCTCGTCGATGCGGTTGATGAACTCGGGCCGGAACTGCTGCTTGAGCTGGTTCATCACCTCGACGCGCGTGGCGGCGTCGATCTCCTGCTTCTCGGCCACTGAGTCCTGCAGCGCCTGCGACCCGATGTTCGAGGTGAGGATCAAGACCGTGTTCTTGAAGTCGATCGTGCGCCCCTGACCATCCGTCAGCCGGCCTTCATCGAGGATCTGCAGGAGCACGTTGAACACGTCGTGGTGCGCCTTCTCGATCTCGTCGAAGAGCACCACCGAGTACGGGCGGCGGCGCACGGTCTCGGTCAGCTGACCGCCTTCGTCGTAGCCGACGTACCCCGGGGGCGCGCCGATCAGCCTCGAGACGGAGTGCTTCTCCATGTACTCGGACATGTCGATGCGAACGATCGCCTGGTCGGTGTCGAACATGAACTCGGCCAGCGCCTTCGCGGTCTCCGTCTTTCCGACGCCCGTGGGGCCCAGGAAGATGAACGAGCCGATCGGTCGGTTCGGGTCCTGCAGGCCTGATCTCGCGCGGCGCACCGCGTTTGAGACCGCCTCGAGCGCGGCGCGTTGACCAATCACCCGCTGGGCGAGCCGCTCTTCCATGTGCACGAGCTTCTGCAGCTCACCCTCGAGCAGCTTGTTCACGGGAATGCCGGTCCACTTGCCGACGACCTCGGCGATGTCTTCCGAGTCGACCTCTTCCTTGAGGAACTTCTGACGGGTCTGCAGCTCGCCCAGCCGGTTCGAGAGCTGCTCCTGCTCCTTCTCGAGCGAGGGCAGCACGCCGAACTTGATCTCAGCGGCCTTGTTGAGATCGCCGCGCCGCTCTGCGGTCGCCTGATCGTTGCGCGCGAGCTCGACCTTCTCTTTCACCGCGCGGATCTTCGCGATGGCGGCCTTCTCAGACTCCCACTGCGCCTTCATGGTGGTGAACTGCTCGTTGAGCGAAGCGTGCTCCTTCTCGATCACCGCCAACCGCTCGCGCGAGTGCACGTCGGTCTCTTTGCGCAGACCTTCACGCTCGATCTCGAGCTGCATCACCTTGCGGCGCACCTCGTCGACCTCGGTGGGCATCGAATCGATCTCGATGCGCAGCCGCGACGCGGCCTCGTCGACCAGGTCGATCGCCTTGTCCGGCAGGAACCGGTCGCTGATGTAGCGGGCGCTCAGCGTGGCCGCGGCGACGAGCGCAGAGTCTTGAATGCGCACGCCGTGGTGGACCTCGTAGCGCTCCTTCAAGCCGCGCAAGATCGAGATGGTGTCGGGCACCGTCGGCTCACCCACCAGCACCGGTTGGAAACGCCGCTCGAGGGCCGCGTCCTTCTCGATGTGCTTGCGGTACTCATCGAGCGTGGTGGCGCCGATGCAGTGCAGCTCACCGCGGGCGAGGGCGGGCTTGAGCATGTTGCTCGCGTCCATCGAGCCTTCGGCCTTGCCCGCGCCGACCACCGTGTGGAGCTCATCGATGAAGAGGATGATCTCGCCTTCCGCAGTCGCCACTTCTTTGAGCACCGACTTGAGGCGCTCCTCGAACTCCCCGCGGAACTTGGCGCCCGCAACCATCGCGCCCAGATCGAGCGTGATGAGCTTCTTGCGCTTGAGCCCTTCAGGAACGTCGCCATCGATGATGCGCCGGGCGAGGCCTTCGGC
>JBKJSE010000297.1:0-3505 GCA_046595925.1 Archangium sp.
TGAGGGGCCCGGGGGCACTCAACGCCCCGGGCCTACTCGACAGGGAGTACTTCTGCCTCGCGCGGCAGGTCACCCCTCGACTTCGCTCGGGGGGAACGGTGCTGTTCCTTAGGAGCGGAGTCGAGGGATTACCTCTGCTTCGCTCGCGAAGTGACCCCTCGACTTCACTCGGGGGACCGGTGGTGGACCGAGGGAGAGGGCTTACGCAACCCGCCGTCTGCGCAGCAGCCCGACCACCCCGAGCAGCAGCAGCTCACCGCCCCCACTGCACCCGCACCCCATCGGAGGCGGCGCAGTCGGAGACTCGACCCACAGATTCGCAGTCACGGTGCGCGGCTGGCCATCGAGCTGCACCTCCGCACGGAAACGGCCGCCGGAGACCGAGTCTACGAGTTCGAACGGATCCTCAGTCACCTCCACCGACCGAAGCTCGACGCCGTCCTTGAACACCACCAGCTTCGCGCCGACACCACCGGTGACCGTCACCTTCATCGACGGCGAATGCGCCACCACCGTGTCACCCACCATCCCGTCACCAATCCGCAGGTCCACCATCGGGTCCATCGGACCCTGCAGCTTCACCACCGTGTGCCCCTTGCGAATGCCGTCGACGATCGACGCCGCGTCGAGGCCGTTGGCGAACACCATCGTGGTCGGGCTGCCGATCGGGCTGTCGAACATGCCGGTCCCCGTGCCGCCCGAGTGATCATCGCTCCCCCCAATCGGAGCGAGATGCAGCCCCTGCACTGACAGCCGCTCCCACCACGCGATGGTCTGCTTGCCGAAGATGAGCCCGGTCTTGTCGAAGCCGCCGGTGCCGATCTCAACCGCACCGAGCTGCTCACGGGGGATCTTGTGTTTCCACGCGCACCCGATGCAGCTCATGCCGAGATCGAGCAGCGGGTGGTTGATCGACAACACCACGTCTTGCGCCGCGAACTCAGCCAACGCGGTCTCCAGCGTGACGGGCCCCAGCCCGAGGCGGTGATCCACATACCTCGTCGAGCCGATCCCATTCGCGTGGCCCGCGTAGGTGGTGAACTCGACGCCCGGCAGCAACAACAACGCCGGGTGACGCGACTGCACGTCATTGAAGAAGTCGAGCTGCGAGACGGTGTTGTGCTCGGAGTACTCCACGAAATCGAGCCCACGACCGCGCGCGAAGGTCGCCACCGCGTCCATCGTCGGCGCTGCATCGCCGCTCTCGCGCGAGTGCACGTGCAGATCGCCTGCGTACCATCGAGCCTCTTCACCGAGCCTTCTCGGCACATACGGCGCACGCGTCGGCTGCGGAGCGAGGGTCGCCACCGATCGAACGTCGAGCTCGAGCCGGTACCGCGCCGGGGCCACCCCGAGCTTCGCCTTGCCGATGAGCACGCTCCACTGGCCCGCGGGCATCGGCCCCGCCAGATAGCTGCGTGAAGCCGCCAGCCTTCCGATCACCGCGGGCTCGGCATTGCCCCCACCCCAGCCGCGGTAGCCATTCGGGTCGAATACGCCGTAGTCGAGAATGTTCTCCGGCTGCAGCTTCGGGTGCGTGACGGAGATCTCCTCCGTGCCCGCGGGGACGTCGAAGGGAATCATCACGAAGTCGGGGCCACCGTCGGGCAGCTCGCCCTCGAGCACCACCGGCACCGCCCAGCTCGACGAACTCAACAGCAGCACCACCGCCAGCCGTGTCATGGGCGACAGTCTCAGCCGTGCCGCCATTCTTTGCACACCAGAAACACCCGCTGGGTCTGACTCCTGCCATGCGGAATCTCCTCGGAATGCTCCTGTCAATCACCGCGCTTGGGTGCGCACACGTCGACCGTCAGCAGGCCCTCGCCGCGACCCCCTACGACGTGATGACCGACGCCGAGATCGCCAACGTGGCGATCGCCGAAGCGCTGGGTGAGCTCCACCAGGTCAGCGCCATCGACGAAGACGGCGTGGTCACCTCGGGTCAGGCCGCGTTCAAGTCGAGCATCGAACGGGTCGCCTACGAGCGCCGCGTCGAGCAGCTGCTGCGCGCTCGCATCTACGGGCAGGGCCCCGCGCTCGAGCTGGTGCGCATTCGTTGCGAGCAGCTCCACAAGGCGGGCTGGGCTTCGTGGCCGCGTGAAGCGAGCCGGTTGGCCGCGTGTGAATACGGGGACGTCTCGATGACCGTGCACTCCTTGTTCAAGAAGCCGCTGCTGCAGCGTGCGTTCGTCGAGGTGTTGCTCGAGGTCACCTCTGACTCGATCTTGAGCGCGCATGCCCGCCGTCGCCTGATGAAGCTGGAGCACACCGGGGTCCAGCCCTACTTCCTGATGGTTGAGCGCTGGGATCGGGTGGAGGGCTTCCGTCCCCGCGGCTGACGCGTTAGGTCTGTTGCGTGCCTTTCAGGTTTCACGTTCTCGCCGCGCTGATCCTCTCCTGTGCACCCAGCACCACGCGGGTCAAAGAGCGCGCCTGCACGGGGTGCCTCGACCCTGAGGGCACCTGCCTGGTGGGTAATCAGGTGGGCGCCTGCGGTTCTCAAGGTGTCAGCTGCTTGCAGTGCGCGAGCGACCAGCTGTGCACCCAGGGCGCGTGCGTGCTCGGCGGCGGCACGGGTGGCTCCGGCGGTGGTGGAGGCTTCACGCTCAACGCCGATGGCGGCCTCGATGACTGCTCCGCGGAAGCGAAGCTCATCTACGTCGTCGATCAAGACCGCACGTTGTCCTCGTTCAACCCGCGGCTCATCGGAGCGCCCAATGGGCCCTTCGTGGATCTCGGGCAGATCTCCTGCGCTTCAGCGGCGGGTGCCGAGCCCTTCTCGATGGCCGTCGATCGCGACGCGACGGCGTGGATCATCTACGACAGCGGTGAGCTGTTCACCGTCGACGTGAAGTCGATCCCCCTGGCCTGCGTGAAGACCGGCTTCGTGCCCCAGCAGAACGTGGCGAAGTTCGGCATGGGCTTCGTCGCGAACGAACCCGGCTCGAAGGAAGAGACGTTGTTCATCTCGGGCAGTGATCTGGGGTCATCGCTCAACACCACGAAGTTCGGCACGCTGACCACGGTCGCGCCGTACACGGTGTCGGTGCGCGGAACGTTGAATGGCGCGCCTGAGCTGACGGGTACCGGTGATGCGAAGTTGTGGGCGTTCTTGCCGAACGTCACGCCGCCGAAGGTCGCGCGGTTGTCGAAGGTCAATGGCGCGATCGAGTCGGTCTTCGAGGCGCCGTCGCTGGCCGGTGTTCCCCGCGCCTGGGCGTTCGCGTTCTGGGGTGGGGACTTCTTCATCTTCCTCGAGCGGGCGACGGACAGCTCGACGAAGGTGTGGCGCGTTGATGGGTCGACGGGTGCAGTGAGCGCGGCGGTCGGCGACACCAGCAGGACCATCGTCGGCGCTGGCGTCTCGACGTGCGCTCCCGTCGAGATCAACTGACGAGCTGAACTCCCTCCCCGTTCCTCCCGAGCAGGGGACCGGCTTCGAAGGCGATTTCTTCCGAAGGAACAGACCCACCGTTCGCATCGAGCGCAGTCGAGATGCCAC
>JBKJSE010000040.1:0-3014 GCA_046595925.1 Archangium sp.
GCTTCACGTTGCAGGAGTTCGTCGAACCCGGCCTGAAAGAATCGCCGCCGGAGCTCCGCGTGGCGGGCGAGGCGGTGGTGCGCGCGGTGGGAACCTTCGACGGCTCGCAGCTCGACCTCGACACCCAGGCTGCTGCGCTGGTGATGTGCAAACCCGAGCAGACCTCGGGCTGGTTGGCGGCGCTGGCCTTGACCGAGCCGGTGCGCGCGCTGCGGTTGGCCTTGCTCAGCGCGCGCCTGACGTTGCGGTTCTCGATGTTGGAAGGCTCGCTTTCGCGCGTGCTGGACTACGCGGTGCGCAAGCCGGCCGCGCAGCTCCCGCCGCCTTCGTTGTGGCTCTCGTTGCGGCGCGCGTTCGATGCGGCGCCGCTTCTTCGCACGGAAGGGCGAGCTGCGTTGACGCCCGGGCTCGACCTGCGGCTGCGCGCGGCCACCTCGTTCGTGTTTCCGGAAGAGCCCCGCCTGTGGACCGACGAAGACCATCGCCGGGGGTTGGCCATCGAAGAACCTTCCGACGCGGTCTTCATTCTCTTCGCCACGCTGCGTGACGTGCCTGCCGTGGCGGCGTCGCCGAGCTGGCCACCACCTTCGAGGCTGCTCAAGAACCTGCCCGATGCGCAGCTCGAAGAAGCGCTCCTGCTCATTCGAGACGACACGCTCGTCTCGCAGCAGCGTCGGCGTGAATCGGCGCGGCTGGCTTCCAGTGACGTGTCGCCGCACCTCGGCAACATCACCGCGGCCGACGCGCTGGCCACGCTGGCCCTGGTCAAGCCCAGCGAAGAGCTGCTCGCGCAAGCCGAGGCCTTCGGCGCGCCGGGAGAACCCGAGGAACTCATTCTTCGCCGCTCGTTCATCGAAGGCTGGAAGCGGGTGCTGCGTGGCGTGGGCGTCGAGCGTGATGCGCCGTGGAACTCACCATGGGGGCAGACGCGTCGGGCAGCGCACACCGAGCCCCCACCTGGACCCTCGTTGGTGCCGGGTGCGTGGGAGCGCAACTGGAAGCCGCGGCCCGTTCCTCCCGAGGTGGCGCTCGCGTGGACGGCGTTGTCTGAGCGCGCGGACGTACGCCCGTGGGAGATCTCCTTCATTCTCGCGCTGGGCCCCTCGGTGCTTCCGCGGTTGCGCACCTGGGCGCGGCGGGAACCCGTGTTGCTCGCCGCAGCGCAAGAAGTCGACGACGGCGGGTTGGATGAAGCGTTGTTGCTCGCGTGGAACTCCCGGCGTGTGCAGCTGAGCCTGGCGGCGCGCGAGTTCGCTCGTCGTTTTCCCGAGCGCGCGCACCACGGGGCCATTCGGCTGTGTTTTTCGACCGTCGCTCGCGAGCGTTCCGTCGGCGTCATGGTGCTGCGCGCGCTGGAGCGTGAGGCCACCGAGGCGATCTCCGCGCTCCCACCGGAACAGCGCGCGTGGATCGAGTCTCAGCTGAGCGCGAGTCCTCCGTTGCCGGCGCGGCGGCCTCCGTTGCCAGAGTTCCTGCGGCTCGCGGCGCTGCCCGCGGTGCTCACGCACGATGGGGCGCATGCGTTGACTGAAGATGCGCTGCGCGAGCTGATCGCCGTCTTCAAGGTCGCGCCGCCCGATGACAGCAGCACGTTGCTTCACGTGGCGGCGGGGTTGTCGTCGGTCTCGTTGCAGGCGCTGGCCGGGGCGATGTTCCAGCATTGGCTCGCGGCCGGTGCGCCCCCGAAAGAGAAGTGGGCGCTCAATGCGCTCGCTCACTTTCCTTCGGATGACTGGGCCACGGTGGTCGGTGCGTTGTGTCAGCAGTGGGCCCAAGGCGGTTTCCCCGCGCGTGCGCAGGATGCCGTGGCGGTGCTCGGTCGCATGGGAACGCGGGTGGCCCTGGCCGAAGTGCATCGTCTGTCGACGCGCATTCGCACGGTGGCGTTGCGTTCGCGGGCACGGCTGGCGTTTCACGAAGCGGCCTCTCGACTGGGTCTGAGCCCGGAGGAGCTGGAAGATCGGTTGGTGCCCGAGGTCGGCCCGCTCGACGGAGCCACCCTCACGCTCGATGGTGCGTTGCGCCCGGTGCTGACGCGGGAAGGGGAGGAAGTTGCGATACCCGAAGCGGTGAAGCGCGCGGCGAAGTCGCTCAAGCCCGCGATGGCCCGCCTCGAGCGCGCGATGAGCGAAGGCGCGGCGTTCAGCGCGTTTCACTTCACCGAGACGTGGGGCATGCACCCGCTGCTGCGCGAGCTCGCGTCGCGGGTGGTGTGGGGCGTGTTCAAGCAGGGGCAGCGGGTCGGGCTCTTCGTACCGAGCACGCCGCCGAAGGGTGACGCGACGCCGCTGGACGAGTCGACGCAGGTTCGGCCGGTACATCCGCTCGAGCTGACCGACGACGAGAAGCAGCGCGCGCGGACGTGGCTCACGTTGAGGCAACCGTTCGAGCAGCTCGAGCGGGCCGTGTTTCCTGCTGCGGAACTCAGGCCGCGTTTGCGCGCGCTCGTCGATCGCGAAGTGCCGGTGATGGCGTTCCTCGCGCTCGAACGCATGGGCTGGGAGCGGGGCGCAGTGGCCGATGGCGGTTCGTGGATGGACCTCACGCGACGAGGTGACGGCTGGTCGGTGGCGCTGCACTTCGAGCCGGGAATCTGGGCGGGCGACCCGAGCGCGAACGAGCTGCAGTTGATCACCGGCGTCGACCCAGAGGGTGCACTCTCAGAGCGCGTGTCGAGCGAGATCCAACGCGACCTCGCCTCACTCACCCCCACGGGGAGAGCGACGGGGTGACCGAGGGTTGGCCGAAATAGGGACTTGAGTCCCACCGCTCCTCCCGAGCAGGGGGTACCGGCTTCGCGAGCGATTTCGTCCGAAACGACAGATACCCCTGTTCCTCAGGAGCAGGGGTACTGGCTTCGCAGGCGATTTCGTCCGAAGGAACAGACCCACCGTTCGCATCGAGCGCAGTCGAGATGCCACCTCTGCGCCGCGCGGCAGGTGACCCCTCGACTGCTAAGACGCGCGGCATGGCCGCCATCGATCCGCACCCGCTCCTCGACGCGCAGACGTTCA
>JBKJSE010000132.1:0-17677 GCA_046595925.1 Archangium sp.
CGCTTCCACCATCGACCGGTTGTCCGCGTCTTCGAAGTACCCGTGGATCGCCTTGCCCATCTCGGGCCCGACATCCTTGACCACCTGAAGCGACTCGATCGTCGAGTCCATCAACGGCTTCATGTCGCGAAAATGATCCGCCAGGGCCTTCGCAGTGGCCTCTCCGACTTCCGGAATGCCCAGCGCGTAGATGAACCGCCGCAGCGTGGTCGTCTTGCTCCGCTCGATCGCTTCCAACAGGTTCTTCGCGCTCTTCTCGCCCATGCGCTCGATCGTCGAGAGCTGCTTCAGATCGAGGCTGTACAGACCGACCACCGTCTTCACGACCCCGGTCTCGACCATCGCTTCACACAGCTTGTCGCCGAGCCCGTCGATGTCCATCGCGGTGCGGGTGGCGAAGTGGCGCAGGCGGCCCGCGAGCTTCGCGGGGCACTGTTTGCCGGTGCAGCGCGCGATCACGCCGTCTTCTTCCCTCTTCACCGGTGAGCCGCAGATGGGGCAGTTGGTGGGGAAGACGAACTCGACTTCCTGGCCGGTGCGGCGGGTGGTGATCACCTTGACGATCTCGGGGATCACGTCGCCTGCGCGGCGCACGAACACCCAATCGCCTTTGCGCACGTCCTTGCGGCGCAGCTCCTGCTCGTTGTGGAGCGTGGCGCGGCTGACCGTCACGCCGCCGACGAACACCGGTACGAGGTTCGCGACCGGCGTGATCGCGCCCGTGCGGCCGACCTGCACCACGATCTCGTCGACCTGCGCCTCCATCTCTTCCGGGGGGAACTTGAAGGCGGTCGCCCAGCGCGGCGTCTTCGAGACCTGGCCCAGCCGATTGCGCGCGTCCGTCAGGTCGACCTTCACCACCAGCCCGTCGATCTCGTAGGGCAGCGAATGGCGCGCCGCGAGCAGCGACGTGTACTCCGCCATCACGCCCTCGAGCCCCTTGACCACGGCGAAGCGCGGGTTCACCGGCAGCCCCACTGCGTCGAGGTACTCGAGCTTTTCCCGGTGCGTGGTGAACGTCTTCCCGTTCACGGTGCCCACTTCGTACAGGTAGACGGACAGCGGCCGCGACGCGGTGATCTTCGAGTCGAGCTGGCGCAACGAGCCCGCCGCCGAGTTGCGCGGGTTGACGAAGGCTTCTTCACCTTGCTGGAGCAGCGCCTCGTTCATGCGCTTGAAGTCGGCGCTCTTGATGAACACCTCGCCGCGCACCTCGAGCAGCGCGGGCGGGTTCTTCCCCGTGAGCGTGAGCGGGAGATTCTTGATGGTCTTCAGGTTCTCGGTGACGTCTTCACCGATGGTGCCGTCACCGCGCGTGCTGCCCTGAACGAACCTGCCGTTCTCGTAGACGAGCTCGATGGCCAGGCCGTCCATCTTGGGCTCGCAGGTGTAGGTGACCGCCTCGAGCGTCAGCGCCTTGCGGATGCGCTCGTCGAACTCGAGGAACCCGGCCTCGTCGAACACGTTGGCCAACGAGAGCATCTGTTGCCGATGGGTGACCTTCTCGAACTTGCCGAGGATCGCGCCGCCCACCCGTTGGGAAGGCGAGTCGGGTGTCACCAGTTCTGGGTGCGCCTTCTCGAGCGCCAGCAGCTCGTTCATCAGACCGTCGTAGGTGGCGTCTGACACCTCGGGCGCGTCGAGCGTGTAGTACTGGCGGTTGTGGTGGGCCAACTCGGTGCGCAGGCTCTCGAGGCGCTCGGCGGGTTTCACCCTTCTCCATCAAGCCGAACGCGCTGCCCCTTGCCACTACTTGTTATCGAGGTACCCCAGCCTGTCTTGCTTGACTTGGCGAAAGGCCGCCCGTACTTTGCTCTTCGCTGTCGCGGTCAGGCCCCCACGTCGGGCGCCAGACCTCACCCTCACAAAACACCTCTCGCAGCCTCGTAGTCAGGGCAGCCGCTGCGACCCCCCAAAAGCTCCCCATGGCACGCGCTCGCTCCAAGTCCGAATCTGACGAAACCTCGAAGAAGCGCCGTCCCGCTGCGCGCGAAGAGGAAAAGCCCAAGAAGCGCCCGGTGAAGAAGGCCGCCGCCGCCGAAGAGCCTGCCGCCGCCGAGCTCGAAGAGCTCCGCCCCAGCGAAGCCCGCGAAGAAGAGCGGGCCGAACGCCACGAGTCGAACGGCGAGACCGATGACGATGGCCGCCCGCGGCCCGTGCTGACGCCGATGAACCGGGCCGTGCGCGATGACGAGCTCCAGGAAGCGCGCCTCAGTGGCGAGGCCGTCGTGCCGGAGCAGCAGCAGTCCGAGACCGAAGCCGAGCCCGAGCGGGCCGACGGCGCCAAGCGGCTCCAGGTGCTCAAGCTCACCGACCTCAAGCGCATGAAGATCACCGAGCTGACGAAGATGGCCCACAACCTGGGCATCGACAGCACGCAGGGTCTCAAGAAGCAGGAGCTGCTCGTCGCGATCCTCTCGAACGTCACCGAGAAGCGCTACGAGGTGCAGGCCGAAGGCGTGATGGAGCTCGACCGCGATGGTCACGGCTTCTTGCGCTCGGCCGACTCGGACTACATCGAGAGCCCCGACGACATCTACGTCTCGCCCTCGCAGGTGCGCCGCTTCACGCTGCGCCCCGGTGACACCATCAGCGGCCCGATTCGCCAGCCGCGTGAAGGCGAGCGGTACTTCGCCCTGCAGCGCGTCGAGAAGATCAACTTCAGCGATCCCTTCGGCGAAGAGGTGAAGGATCGCATTCTCTTCGACAACCTCACCGCGCTCTACCCGACCAAGAAGCTCCACCTCGAGCACGACGCGTCTGACTTCACCACGCGCATCATCGACATGTTCTGCCCCATCGGTCTGGGCCAGCGCTGCCTGATCGTCGCGCCGCCCAAGGCGGGCAAGACGGTGATGCTGCAGAACATCGCGCACGCGATCTCGAAGAATCACCCCGACATTCACCTCATCGTGTTGCTCGTCGACGAGCGCCCCGAAGAAGTGACCGACATGCAGCGCAGCGTGCGCGGCGAAGTGGTCAGCTCGACCTTCGACGAGCCCGCCACCCGTCACGTCGCCGTCGCCGAGATGGTGATCGACAAGGCCAAGCGCCTGGCCGAGCAGAAGAAAGACGTCTGCATTCTGCTCGACTCGATCACCCGCCTGGCCCGCGCCTACAACACGGTCGTGCCCTCGTCGGGCAAGATCCTCTCGGGCGGTGTCGACGCGAACGCGCTGCACCGGCCCAAGCGCTTCTTCGGCGCGGCCCGCAACATCGAAGAGGGTGGCTCGCTCACCATCATCGGCACCGCGCTCATCGACACGGGCAGCCGCATGGACGAAGTGATCTTCGAAGAGTTCAAGGGCACGGGTAACTCAGAGATCGTGCTCGACCGGAAGCTCTTCGAGAAGCGCATCTTCCCCTGCATGGACATCAACAAGTCCGGCACGCGCAAAGAAGAGCTGCTGCTCACGCCTGTCGATCTCGTGCGCATCACCGCGCTGCGCCAGGTGCTGCACCCCTTCACGCCCATCGACGCGATGGAGTTCGTGCTCAAACACATGCGCCCGACCAAGGGGAACATCGAGTTCCTCGGCGGGATGAACAGGTAATCGAAATGAACTCGAGGCTCCTCTTCCCGCTGCTGCTGCTGCTGAGCTGTGGGGCGTTCCTCGAGCCCCCGCCCCCCAACCCGGGGCGTGCCTGCTCCCAGGACGCGGACTGCGTGCCCAACGGCTGCTGCGGCACCGCGGGTTCGGCGATTCACACCCTCGACGCGCCCAACTGCACGGGAGTGACGTGCTCCGGCATGTGCCCGGCGGCGCAAATCAGCTGCGGGTGTGGCGTGCCCATCTGCCGCGATTCCCGGTGCTCGGTGGCGGTGGCCACGGGCATGGGCTGCGAATGACTGCCCGATCGGTGGATCGCGGCCTGTCGCTGGGCTAGATGCCGACCCCTGATGACGCGGATTCTGACGGTCGTTGCGCTGGGTTGCGCCCTGATGGGTTGTCCGCCGGTACGGCAACCGCCGCTCCCTGCAGACGCGGGTACGGTTGATTACGTCGGTCGCTCCTGCAACGTCGACGCAGAGTGCGGCTCGTTGCGCTGCGACAAGATTCGCCGCCAATGCATCTGCCTGTCCGATCTGAGCTGCGCTTCGGCTGATCCCTTCGCGGCGCCGAAGTTCTGCAACAACTACACGGGCCTCTGCGTCAGCGAGATCACCGGCTGCAAGTCGGACATGGAGTGCGCGTCGAACACCGAGTTCTGCGACGCGTCGACGCGCTCGTGTCGGCCGCTCAAGAGCTTCTGCCAGAGCTGCGTCAACGATCTCGAGTGCGGTGGCGCTGGCGACAACTGCATCCTCGACACGACGCTCAACCGGAAGTTCTGCGGCAGCGCGTGCACCGTGAGCACCGACTGTCCCCGCGGTGCGACCTGCCAGGACAAGGCGGGCGTCAAGCAGTGCTGGCCCGATCGCACCGCGACCGGCCAGATCGCCACCTGCAACAACTTCGCGGGCTGTGTGCCTGACTCGCAGCGGAGCTGCAACACGAGCGCCGAGTGTGGCGAGGCCAGCCAGCGCTGTGACACCGCGCAGGGCAAGTGCGTCTCGGTGCAGCAGGTCTGCCCGTTCGGCACCACCTGCGATCCCCGCCTCAAGCTCTGCGTCGCCGAGTGCGTGCAAGACGTCGACTGCGGCAGCTCGACGCTGCGCTGCGTGAACCGCGTGTGCGAGCCGGTCAGCGAGTGCGCCGGCGACGCCGACTGCGCCATCAACAAGAGCTGCGCGATTCCGCCCGGTGGCACGGTGGGCGAGTGCAAGACCTCGTGCGGCACCGATCTCGAGTGCCCGCTGGGGCAGCTGTGCGTGAGCAACGGAGGCCGCGCGTCGTGCCAGCCCGGGTGCTCCACCAACATCGGCTGTGGGCTCGACCAGCGCTGCAACACCACCACCCGCGTCTGTGAGGGCCCGGTGCTCTCGAGCGGCAAGCGCACCTGCCAGGGCACCAGCGCCTGCCGCACCTGTGAGATCTGCGACGGCGTGGCGAGCCTGTGCGAGTCGGCCAGCACCGCGTTCCCTCACTGCCAGCCGTGTGGCTCGTCGACCGAGTGCGCGGGTGGCACCTGCGTGGCGCTGCCGGTGACGCTGCCTGATGGCGGCTCGGGCATCGGGCAGAGCGTGTGTGCGCGGTACTGTGGGCCCGGCCAGCAGGAGTGCCCGCAGGGCTTCGCCTGCCTGACGCTCACCACGGGTTCTCAGGCCTGCATTCCGGCTGACCGAAGCTGCACGGGAAAGTGCCCATGATTCGTCTCGCTCCGTTGATGATGGTCGCGCTGTTGGCTGGCTGCTCTGCCGAGATGCCGAAGCGTGAAGTGTGCGGCGACGGCATCGACAACGACGGCAACGGCCAGACCGACTGCGAAGATCGTGACTGCACCGGCCAGACCGCCTGCATTCCGCCCGACTACGGCAACTGCGCGAAGTGTTCGCAGGCGTGCTCGACTCAGTCGGCCTGCGTGACCAGCTACCTCGATGAGCGTCCCATTCCGCTCTGCGTGAGTGGCCACTGCTCAGCGGTTGAGAAGTTCGTCCAGCCGAGGGTCGAGGTGGACACGGCCGCCAACTGGCAGGGGATCACCTTCCCGCCGAGGTCGGGGACGACGCGGTTCATCAAGAAGTTCGCCAACGACGGCTCGCCGGTGACCTGCGCGACGGTGTTCGCGGTGGCGAGTGATCGCAATGTGCCAGGGGCCATCGAAGCGAGCGCCAACTTGATCATTCAGGGGCTCGACGTGAGCCCCGTGAACACCATGGCGGGGCAGGTCATCAACTACACCTTCGTCAACACGCAGACGGGCGGCGACTTCTTGATCTGGACCGAGCTGTGGGGCGGGCCCGTGAGCTCGACGACCAAGCTGCCCAGCGGGCGTCGGTTTGGCTACGGCTGCTTCGAGTCGGGACCGCAGGTCGCCCCGTTGATTCCCGAGGACAACTGCCCCTCGACTACTTCGGATGGCGGCGTGTGCCGCCGCTTCAGGCTGATCATGCCCCCGCCTGAGATGCCCTGAAGAAGGCGGCCAACCCTCACGTCCACGCCAGGCGTGAACGTTTGGCCCAGTAGTCGTCGGGCGCGATCACCAGAGAGCTCAGCTCGAGTGCCCCCGGCTGCAGCGTCGTCGCCGTGAGGTTGGAGCGCAGCTGCTCGACGGTCGCAGCACCCGAGAGCACCACGTCGAGAAAAGGCTGCTGCAGCGCGACGGCCAGGGCCAATGCGTCAGGTGCGGTGCCGGCTTTGCGCGCGAGCTCGAGCCAGGGCTTGAGCTGGCCGCGCTCAGCGAGGCGGCCGTTGGCCATGCCTTCTTTGGCGATGGTGTGCAGGCCGCGCTCCTTCGCGCGGGTCAGTGCGGGACCGGCCGAGGGCTCGAGCACGTTCCACGTCGCCTGCACCCAGTCGAACAACCGCTTGCCGCCGCGTTCGATTGCGATGGCTGCGTCGATGACCTCGCCCTGCCGCGGCCCGGTGACTGACAGCCCCATCGGCGTGCCTCCGTCGCGCAGTGCGGCCAGGCGGTCGAGGACGGCCTCGTTCGTCAGCACGCCGCTCTCGAGCGTCGCCGAGTGCACCTGGTAGGCGCCCAGCGCGTCACCGAGGATCGCGCGGCTCTCGGCCCACTGCGACTCGAGGTGCGAGAGCGAGTGATCCTTCACCTCGTGCACCGAGACGTTCGACTGCCAGTTGGCCGTGTAGCGGTAGCCCCACTTCGACGAGACGAACACGCCTGGGTGACCACGCGACTGGAGCCAGGCGTGCACGAAGGCCTCGGCCTTGCCGTAGCTGCGCGCGACGTCGACGTGGCGGATGCCCCCGGCCCAGGCGGCGTCGAGCACCGCGTGCGCCTGCGCCTGCATCGAGGCGGGATCGAGTGACGCGAAGTCGTCGCGGTGCTGCAGCGTCATGTACCCCGGGCGCCCGAGCGCCGCGAGGCCGAGTCCGAGAACGGCCATGGGGCCCGTGTGCTCCCCGCGGCGGGATTTCGCAAGAACAGCTGCGGGCAAGGTGCGCCGGATCAGCAGGCTTCACTCTTCAGCCACCGCCTTGCGCGTGAAGCATGAAGGGCGGCCTGACCGGGATCGCTACGTCTAGATTCGCGTGCAACCGGCGACGATGAAGACGAACAAGGTGAGGAACAGAAAGGCGACCCATGGGCTCGAGCGCGTACCGCCTGGAGCTTGAATCGCGGTCGCGCTTCTCGATCTTCGCGTTGTTTGCGCTGAGAGTTTGAAAGTCTGATCGGGCAGGCATGCGTGAGCGCGCACATGGCCTGAGCCGCTAAGGCTCTTTGAATGAGAACGCTCTCGAGGCTGATCGCCTGCGTGCTGATCACGTCATGTGCCGGAGTGGTGTCGGAGCCAGAGATCGATGCAGGTGAACTCGCCGCTTTCGAGCCCGCCCCCCAGCAGCAGCAAGGACGCGACGCTGGAGCCGTGGTCGATGCAGGGGCCAGCATTGACGCCGGACTCATTGCGGTCGACGCGGGCATCGACATCGACGCAGGCATGATCGTCGACGCAGGCACGATCATCGACGCAGGCATGATCATCGACGCCGGCATCCTCATCGACGCCGGCTCACCGGCTTGCCCAGCGAACGCGACCTTCTGCGACAGTTTCGAGACCGGCCTCGACAGCGCCCGCTGGATCACCAATGGCGATGCGCAGGCCTTCTCGATCGACTCCACGACGCCTGCCGCGCATGGCCAGCGTTCGCTCCACCTCGCCTACGGAGTTCCCTACGGCCACAGCGGCACGCCGACGGTCGAGATTCGAAACCCGATCGCAGCACCCGACGATCGCATCTACCTGCGCACCTGGCTGCGCTTTGGAAACCTCGGCCTCCCCGGCGCCCACCCCGCGTTCATCTCCGTCGCCGATGCCCATGGCCGTGAGCAAGCCTTCGGCTCCATCATCAACGACTTCGCTCTGCTCGCGTGGACGCCCGGCGGGCTCGACAACGCGCGCATCTGGTACGAGGGCGGAGGCAGTCAGTGGCACCCCGGTGTGCAAAACGGCGACGCCACGCCGCTGACGGAAAACAACCTCAACGCTGGGCAATGGTTCTGCGTCGAGCTGCTGTTCTTCGGCGATCACCAGAGCGCCAACGACACCCAGCATCCCAACGAAGAAACCAAGGTGTGGATCAACGGCATCGAGATTCCTCAGCTGGCCGCCACCGATGCGCTCTGGCGTCAGGAGCTCGGTCACGATCCACCCGAGCACTGGTCTCCAGAATACGACGGAGCGCGCTGGCGCCTCGGCGTCTCGAGCTTCGCCCCTGCCAGCGCTTCACTCGATCTCTGGTTCGATTCGCTGGCGATCGGGAACACGCGTCTCGGCTGTCAGTGATCTCAGTGGCGGTCCCTCAGGCCTGCGGCGAGACCACCGGGAACGGCTCGGGCTCACCCTCGATCGGCTCCGCGAAGTCGTACGCGAACTCCGTGTCGGCGGTCGTCTCCACGAAGGGGCCGCCGGTCTCTTCGGTCAGCTCTTCGTCGCGAAGTTTCTCCGCGCCCTGATCGCCGCCGGTCATCGATTCGACCGCGCCTTCGCCAAGCATTTCGGCGAGGTCGTCCTTCTCGCCACGTTTTCCGAGGCGGAAGGACTGCTCAGTCGCCACAGGCGGCGTCTTCGTGCGTTTCGCCTTCACGGCAGGACGGCGGGCCTTGGTGGTCTTCGGCTTTGGTTTCGATTTGCTGGGAGTGCGCATCCCCCATGAAGCTGCATCCGTTGTGCCCTCGCTCCCCGGGGTCCTCCATTCGGAGAGGGCTCAGCGCACCGTGTTGCTCGCCGAGAACGCGCCGTCGCCGACGTAGAGATTGGCCGCGGGTCGCCCACGGCCGGGCCGGATCGAGATCCCCGAGCCGGCCGCATGCGCGAAGCGTAGGCGCGCTGTCCATTTCTCCCACTGTCCGAGGTGAGATCAGCACTGGTGTGGACAGTCCTCCCCCACGAGCACTTGCTTCACCACTCGATGTTCCAAAGCCCCGCTGCGGTCTCGAGCGCGACCAACGCCCGAGCGTGATCAGCGCGCGCTGCTTCATAGGCGAGGTGAACATCGATCCACGAGCGCTGGGCGGACAACAGCTCGACCAACCGGGAAGCACCCTGCTCGAAGGAGTACCGTGCCATCTCGAGCAGCCGATCGCTGTCGCCCAGCAGCGCTTCATCGAACTGTGCGAGGCGCTCTCTGGCCGCCGCGTAGCGAATGAAGGCGGTGCGCACTTCAATGTCGATCTTGAGCTGCGAGGCCTCGCGCTGTGACTGCGCGAGCTGCAGCTGTGCACTCGCCGCGCGCGTTTCACCATCGGCGAGCCTCGAGAACGGCAGCGGCATCGAGAGCTGCGCGCTGACCGCGTGGTAACCCGGAGCCTGGAACGGGGAGCCCGTGACACCCGGCGTGTAGTACTGCCACCCCAGCCCCACGCCGAGATCAGGGCCGCGGTTCGCCTTCGCCAATCGCAGCTGCGCCCTCGCCGCGTCGATCGACAGCTCACGTACGCGTTGATCGGGTCGGCGTGCGCGCGCTTCAGTCACCAGCGTCTCGACCTCGAGATCCAGAGGCGGCGTCTCGAGCTCACTGTCGACCTCCGGTAGCGGAGCTTTCGTCGTCTGCCGGCCCATGTGTTCCTCGAGCGCCAGCCGGGTGGCCCGCGCATCTCCGACGGCGGTGACGAGGTCACCTTCGAAGCGACGCGCCTCGACCCGCGCCTGGAGCACGACGATCTCCGACCCGACGCCTTCCTGCATGCGCTTCTCGTTGAGCACCACCACGCGCTGAAGGCTCTGCGCCGCGGCCCGCTTGTGCCCGAGCACCCGCAGGGCCAGCACTGCATCGATGTACGCGTTGGCCGCCGTCGCGCGCGCCGTACGAGCGAGGTCTTCGAACTCGGCCGACGCCACGCTCACGTTCACCTCGGACAACGCGACGCGCGCGCTTCGTTTCCCGGGCCACTCGAGCGGCAGGGTCGCCGAAGCGACGGCGCTGTTCTGGGCACCCACGTTCGAGACGTCGAGCGATCCCAGCCCCGCACTGATCACCGGATCGGGAAAGAGCCGCGCGATGATCACCTGCGCCTGTGCCACCGGCAGGGTGTTGCGCTGCGTCGCGAGGGCGGGGTTCGAGCGGGCGACCTCGGCCAGATACGCGCTGAAGCGAAGCGCGTCCTGACGAACCGGAGCACTCTGTGCCCTGGCGACCCCAGCGCTCATCACCAGCACGAGCATCAGCCGCCTCATGGCGCCGCCCCCCGGTGCGCGGCCGGCGTCGCGAACAACGCCGCCAATGAAGGCAGCGCCGCCAGCGTCATGAACTTCGAGACCACGATGCCTCCCAGCACGGCGATCGCCAGCGGTTGCTGCAGCTCTGCGCCCGCTCCGATTCCCAGCGCCAGTGGCAGCACCCCGAACATCGTGGCGGTGGTGGTCAACATGATCGGCCGAATGCGGCGCTCTGCCGCAAGCCGCAGCGCCGCCAGGTAGGGCAGGCCCTCGTCGGAGTGAGCCTCAGCGACCTCGAGCAACAAGATGCCCGACTTCACCTCGAGCCCCACCAGCAGCACGCAGCCCATCAGCGACGACGCGTTGAGCGGAGTCCCCGTCGCCCAGAGCGTCACCAACGCCCCGAACAGCGCGAAGGGCACGGTCAGCAGCACGGCGAGCGCGGGCCGAACGCGACGGAACTGGGCGATCAACACCAGCATCACCAGCAACCCGCCGAAGAACGCCACCAGGGCGAGCTGGGTGAAGGTCTCCTGCTGCGCCGCATCGAGGCCGCCCACCTCGAGACGATTGCCCGGCGGAACCTTCAGCCCGGCGAGGGCCTTCTTCACCTCAGCCATCACGCTGCCCAGATCGCGGTGCTCGATCGCCGCGGTGACCACGATCACCGGCTGCAGCCCTTCCCGGCGAAGCTCGGCTGGCACCGGTACGCGTTCTTGCGCGACGAGCGCCGAGAGCGGAACGACCCCCGTCGTGCCCGGACTCGTCGAATCTCCACCCGTCGAAGCGAAGGTCAGCGGTAGCCGCGGTACCTGCGCCGGGTCGAAGCGAACCGAGTCAGCGTAGCGAACGCGAATGTCGATCAACCGGTCGAGCCTGCGCACCGTGCCTGCGTTGATGCCGGCGAGCACCGAGCGCGTCTCGTCCATCACGTCACGCGTGGTGCGCCCCAGTCTCGAGGCCGCTTCACGCTTGACGCGGAAGAGCAGCGTCGGCGTCTGGGGTTCCACGCCGTCGTAGAGATCGGCGATGCCATCGATCTTCTCGAGGCGATCGTGGGCTTCGCGCGCCAGCGCCTCGAGCACCGCGCGATCGCTCCCGAAGAACTTGAGCTCGACGGGCCGTGGCGCGCCCGAGAGATCGTTGAGCACGTCTTGCAAGACCTGGAGAAACTCGAAGCGCGCCGCGGGGACCTCGGCCGTGAGCCGCTCTCGCAACGCTTCGATGATCTGCTCCGAGCTGCGGCCACGGTCTGCCTTCAGCGACACCATGATGTCTCCGCTGTTGACCAGCGTGGCCGCCGCGGGTCCCAGCTCGGCGCCCGTGCGTCGAGAGAACGATCTCACCTCTGGGGTCTGCGCGAGGATGCGCTCGATCTTTCGTGCCGTTTCCACCGTCTGGTGAAGCGAAGTGCCCGCGGGCAGAAAGTAGTCGACCACGAAGGCGCCCTCGTCCATCGCGGGCAGGAAGCCGGTCTCGACCACGCGCGAGATCGCGAGGCTTCCCAGCACTGCGAAGCCCAGGCAGGCGACGCCAACCCAGCGGTGCGCTGCGCCGAAGTTCGCGACCCGCCCATAGAAACGCTCCAGCGCAGGTCGCGTGGTGCTGCGCTGCTCGCGCCTTCGCAGAAACCGCGCAGCGAACACCGGCACCACCGTCAGCGCGACCAGCAGCGAGAGCAGCACCGCCGAGGTCAGGGTCACCGCGAGCGCAGAGAAGAAGTCGCCCACCAGCCCCGCGACGGATGCCAGCGGTAGGAAGACGATCACGGTGGTGATGGTGGTGCCGAACACCGCGGCGGCGAGATCCGTCGTGCCGCCAGCGGCCGCCTGCTGGGGCTCTTCACCGCGTTCGAGCCGATGAATGATCGCCTCGACCACGATGATCGCGTCATCGATGACCAGGCCAATCGCCACCGCGAGCCCGCCCAGCGACATCAAGTTGAGCGTCTGATGGAACACCTTCATCAAGACGAAGGTGCCCGCGAGCACGAGGGGCACGGCCGCGGCAGCGACGAAGCCCGCCCGCACGTCCTTGAGCGAGATGCCCAGCACGATGAGACAGAGCACCACTCCGAGGAGAATGGCGTCGCGCACGCTCGCGGCGCTCTCTTCCACCAGGTTCGCTTGATCGTAGACAGGCTCGAGCGCCACCCCGCGGGGAAACGCGCCGGCAGCTTCCAGGGCGGCTGCTTGCACCCCACGAACCACGTCGGGCGTGCTGGCTCCCTCAGCGCGCGACACTGAGATCAACACCGTCTCACCATTCGGTCCTCCGACGGCCGAGGTCCTGTCGACCGCGCCTTCCGTCACCGTGGCCACCGAGGACAGGGGGAGCGTCACGCCCGTCGACGTGACCGACACGGGCACGTTCGCCAGCTCTTCCGTGCTGTGCACCTCTCCCGAGACGAGCACCGGCAGCAGCTGTCGATCTTCGTCGAGCCTTCCGACGGCGCCGAAGGTGACCGCGTCTCGAATGCGGGTGGCGATGTCAGCGGGGCGCAGTCGCAGCGCCGTGGCCCGCGCCGGGTCCACCACCACCTCGAACTCACGCACGTCACCACCGAGCACCCGCACCTGCCCCACGCCGGGGACGCGAGCCATCACCGGCCGCACCACGAACTCGGCGAGTTCTCGCAGGTCGCTGGGTGACATCGGGCCCGACAGATTGAAGGTCACCACCGGGAACGAAGTCGGGGTCAGGCGCTCGACCTCGAAGTTCATCGCCTGAGGAAACGCGCCGCGCACGTTGCTGAGCTGCGACTGTACGAATTGCAGCGAGCGCCACATGTCGGTGCCGGCGACGAACTCGAGCGACACCTCAGCGGCGCCGCGAATCGTCTTCGACTTCACGCGGCGCACGCCCAGCACGGTCACCAGTGACTGCTCCAGCGGGCGCGTCACCTGCGTCTCGAACACGTCTGCTGGATCATCGCCGCCGCGCGCCACCACCACGATGCGGGGAAACTCGACCTCAGGGTACACGCCGCTGGGCAGGGAGCGCGCCGCGAAGATGCCTGCGATGGCGAGGGTGAAGAGCGAGGCGACCAGCGCGGTGCCATGCCTGAGACTGAACTGGCCCAGCGTCACGGCTGCGCCTCGATGGCAGCGCCGTCTTCGAGACCCAGGACCCCGGCGGGCACCACCTGCTGTTCCACCGTCAGCCCCGAGAGCACCTGCACCTTGTCTTTCGATCTGACCCCCACCTCGACGGCGGTCGCGTGCAGGTGGCCTGCTTCACAGGTGACGACCTCGAGGCCGCCGGCCGTCGAGCCGCGCAGCGCGGCGGAAGGAACGATGACGGCGTCGCCGAGGCTCCCGACTTCCACCTTCACTTCACCCGACAGCCCAATCGGAGGAAGTGTCGGCCCCAGAAGAAACGCGAGCCGCACGAGGCCCACGCCGGTGGTGGCGTCGATCATCGGAGCGATCGACTTCACCTCGAGCTCCCAGCTGCGATGGGGCAAGGCCTCGAAGTGCACCAGCCCGCGTTGCCCCAGCGTGAGCTGCACCAGCTCATCGGGAGCCGCGTGAGAGAGCAGGTTGAGCTTCGTGGGATCTCCGAGTTCGGCGATGGGCGTGGCGGGCGTGCCGTCGATCAGATCTCCCGGAGCCCGCAGCGTGCGCAGCACCACCCCGCTCAACGGCGCGCGTACGGTGGCAAACCCGACGCTGCGTTTGGCCACCTCGAGCGCGGCCCTCGCCCCGTCAGCCGCGGCCTGGAGTGAGAGCAGCTTCGCGTTGGCATCGTCGACTTCCTGCCGCGCGGCGATACCACGCTCGAAGAGCCGGCTGAGCCTCTCGGCCGACACCTTCGCGTTCTGCACTCCGGCTTCGGCACCGGCGAGCGCCGCTTGCGCTTGCAACGCCACGTCAGAGGCCTGCCGCGCGTCGACTTCGGCGAGCACGTCACCCTTCTCGACCCGTTGACCCTCTTGCACGAGGAGCGAGGTGACCCGGCCCGGCGTCTGCGCAGCCACCAGCGCGTGAAACCCCGGGGCCACTTCCACCACTCCGCGCAGCGAGACGCTCTGCGCGAGCGCCTCGGTGGTGACCTTCACGCATCGAACTCGGAGCGGCGCGACCACCGCCTGCTCCGGGGGGCGCTTACAACCGGCGAGTTCAAACAAGACGAGACTGACGAGAGAAAGTCGCTGCATGGCTTCGAGCGCGGGACCTAAACGACGGCCCTGAACGGAAGCTGAACGAGGTCACGTCGGCAGCGGCACCCAGCGGGGAAAGCGCACCCGCACCGTCGAACCTTCGAAGGTCATCGCAGCGTGATGAAGCTCGACCGCGCGGCTGACGATGGCCAGCCCCAGCCCATGCCCGTTCACGTTGGTGTCGCCTCGCACGAAGGGCTCGAGCAGCGAAGGAAGCGCCGAGACGCCGGGCCCGGTGTCAGTCACCGAGAGCGTGACGTTGCCCTCCATCGCGGTGATCTGCACCGTCACCTGGCCGCTGGAAAACTTGAGGCTGTTGTCCACGAGGTTGTCGACGATCGCGCCGATCAGCGGCTCGTCACCGCGGATCATTCCCGGGTCTTCGATGCTCAGGCCGACCCGTTCACGCTCGGGAGCAGATCTGGCCGCGACCGTTTCGCGCACCACGTCTTCGAGGGCGAGGGTCTCGAAGGGCCGCTGCGGGCCGAGATCACCGCGCGCGAGGGCGAGCAGGCGATCGACCAGCAGCGTCAGTCGCTTGAGCGTCCGCAGCACGCGCGAGGCGGCGTCTCTCTCGGCGGGGGGCGCGCTGTGGGCGAGCAGCTCGAGCTCTGCGGACATGGTGGACAGCGGGGTCCGCAGCTCGTGCGCAGCGCTGGAAGCGAACACCCGGGAGCGCTCCAGCGCCTCTCTGAGGCGGCTGACCAGTGATTCGAGGGCAGCGCGCAGGGCCTCGACTTCGGCGGTGGGCGCGCGTGGGCCCAGCTCGAGCTCGCCGTCGATGGAAGCCGACGCGACCTGTTGCTGCAGCGTGAGCAGCGATCGCAGCGCCCAGCGACCCACGCCCAGGCTGACGACCGCGCCCACGCCTGCGGAGAGGATCGACGCGAGCAGAATCGAGACCAACCACCAGGCCCCGGGCAGCTCGACTTCGGGCCCTGCGACCACCACCCGCCGCGGACCCAGCTCGAGAGCGCAGGCCCGCGAAGTCCCGGCGCTCACGCAACCCCGCACCCCGCCCAGCGAGGCATCTCCGCCCAGGCAACGGGCGCCTTCGAAGAGGGCCAGGCGCATGCCCAGCGTCTGCAGTTCCTGATTCTCGTCGTCGACCTGTTCCCTCGCCCCCTCGTCTGTCTGCGCGAGCTCAGCGGCGAAGAGCTGCCCGGCCTCGAGCAACCGCCGCTCGGCAGAGCGTTGCTGCTGCTGGCGAACCAGGGCCACGGCGCTGCTGGCCGCGAGCAACCCCACGAGGGCCGCCACGCCAGCCGAAGACCACACCACGCGCGCTCGAAGTGAAGGCAGCCGCTCAACCAAGTCGATAGCCCTCGCCGCGCAGCGTGTGAATGCAGTCACTGCCGAGCTTCTTGCGAATGCGATTGATCAACACCTCGAGGCTCGAGTCGGCGGAAGCGCTCGTCTCGCCCCACACTTCATCGAGCAGCCGGGAGCGCGACACGAGGCGACCCTGGCTGATCGCGAGCACCTCGAGAATGTTCCATTCCTTCGCGGTCACTGGAACTTCTTGGCCACTGACCGTGGCGCGTCGCCGTGGAAAATCGAGCGCGACGGCGCCGTGCTTCCACTCGAGGCCCGCGGGCAGACCCGAGCGTCTTCCCAGCGCGCGCACCCGGGCCTTGAGCTCGGCGACCGCGAAAGGTTTTCCCAGAAAGTCGTCGGCGCCGGTGTCGAGGCTCTCCACGCGATGCTCGACGGCGGTCTGTGCGGTCAGCATCAAGACCGGCGTCGAGATCTGCGCGGCTCGTGCCCTTCGGCAGACGTCGAGGCCAGAGCCGTCGGGCAGCCCGAGGTCGAGCACCACCACGTCATACGCGTTGTCCATCAGTGCCTCATCGGCGCGAGCCGCCGTGCGCGCCACGTCGACGCGGTGTCCTTCCGCGACGAGCGCGCGCCGCACCAGGTCCACGAGCTCGGCTTCGTCGTCGACGAGGAGAATTCGCACGAGCGGGACCATAGTCACCGGCCGCACCGGCTGCTCGTTCAGGCCCCGTTCAGGCGAAGCAGACATGCTGTTCCCATGATCAAGACCCTCGTCGTGCTCTCGTTGCTGTGTGCCACCAAGTTGCCTTTCGAGAAGCTGCCTGCTCCGGTCAAGGCGGCGGTGTTCAAGGCCTACCCCGATGCAAAGGTGCTCAGCGCCGAGGAAGAAAGGGAAGAGGGCAAGGTCGTCTACGAAGTGAAGTTCAAGCACGGAGCCCAGGAGATTGAGCTGTCCCTGAGCGTCGATGGCCAGGTGCTCGCTGAAGAGAAGGTGGTCAGGCTCGAGCAGACGCCTGAGGTCGTCCGCAAGGCCATCGCCGGGGCCCTGCCCGCGGGCGCCCGGGTCGAGTCTGTGGAGCAGGTCACCGAAGCCGGCAAGGAGACCTGGGAGGCCGCGGTGCGCAAGGCGGATGGTTCGCGTATCGAGCTGGTCGTCGATGCCAATGGCTCCGTCGCCACCAGGAACGAGAAGGACTGACGAACGCGCCTGCTTCGATCGCAGCGCTGTTCGCTGCGTGGGTCAGTTGAGGGGCTCGATGTCAGCGGTCGCGGCGTTGAGCTTGAGCAGGAAGACCTGGTTGTTCTGCCCCAGCCCCCAGACGCGATCGTCGGCCCCGTCGCTCACCACCGCGAAGCTGTTGCCGTAGCGCTGCGCCGTGAGCCGCCACGCCGACCACCGGTTGTTCACCGTGTCGTAGACGGGCACGCGCTTCACGTTGGCGGTCACGTCAGCCGCGGTTTGAAAGTCGATCGCGAACATCACCAGCCCCGAGGCCGGGAGCAGCGCCGACTCGCGAAGGAACCCGCCCAGGGTCGCGGCGAGCTCGGTCTTCCCAGCGGGGTTGAGCGCGCGCAGGGTGTTGGCGGCGAGCGCGTATTCGTAGACCTCGCCCTTCGCGCTGCCGGTGGTGGCGAACATCAACAGCCGATCGCCCGTGGGCTCATACACCGCGGTCTGCGAGTCAGGGCTCATCGAGGGGAGCTGCGCGCCGTTCATCGCCGTCGGGTTCAGCTTCACCCAGGGCCCCGCTTGGCTGGTGAGCTTCCACAAGCCATCTGGAGTCCACGCGATCAACCCCGTGGGGATCGCAGTGAGCGTGTTCACATACTGATTGCCGCCCAACTCCTGGCGAATGCGCGCGCCGTCGAAGTCCGAGACCGCGCGGGACGCGTCGTAAAAGTACGTGTACGGATTCTTGTAGATGACCATGCGCCGCAGCGCGCTCGAGTACGCGTACATCTTGTAGGTGTGCACGGCCATCCACGGGCGGCCGCGCGGGCTCCAGTGGCCGGGC
>JBKJSE010000159.1:0-4394 GCA_046595925.1 Archangium sp.
CACAGCTGCCCGAACAGCAGCGGCGTGTTGACCGCCTGGCCGAGGCAGTGGCCAAGGCGGGCTGGTCGGACGCGCTGGGGAACCAACTTCGGGCAGAGGAAGAAAAGCTGAACCAGCTGCGCGCCGAGCTCGAGCGGGTCGTCGAGGTGCAGAAGCCCACCCTGGAACCCACCGAGGAGTGGCTTCAGAGCTATTTCGGCAAGCTCCTGAAGCTCACCGACGAAGCTCCGACGCGGGGCAAGGCGGCCCTGCGGGGCTGGTTCGGTCAGGTGAAGGTGATCCCGGTCGGGGAAGGACCAGAAGAACATTACGAAGCCGAGGGCTCCATACGAGTCGACCCCGCCATCCTTGCGGACAGCGGGGCCGAGATTCTCGAGATGTCGCATTGCGGGGGCAGGATTTGAACCTGCGACCTTCGGGTTATGAGCCCGACGAGCTACCTGGCTGCTCCACCCCGCGATATGTGCCCCGCTAGTACGTGGCGCTCCGTTCGACGTCAAGCCCCTTGTCGCCCTGACATTTCGTAAAAGCGAACTCCCCGATGAACAGACCCCATTTCCCTGCTGGCCTGGCCGGACTTCTCGGGGTGATCCTCAACGTGGTCGCCGTCGCTGCCCTCCGCCCCATCCCCCATACGTACCGGCCCGGTGACGTTCCGGCCTGGCTCGCCGAGACGATCGCCAACCCCGGCCCCACCACCCTGAGCGCCTGGGCCTTCACCATCGGCCTCGTCGCGCTCGCTGCCTTCGGGGGTGGGCTCGCTTTCGCCTCCAGGACGTCCTGGGCCACCGTCGGGGCAGCCCTGTTCGGCTTCGGCGCCCTGCTGGATGCCGCCGGGACCATGGGCCCTCTGGCGGCACTTCACCTTGATTCCGCCACCGGGCTGGGCCTGCTGTGGATGAGCCTGCTCCTCGACTCCGCCTTCAATGGGCTGCTGGGCCTTGGGTTGATCTGCTTCTCCTTCGGGCTTCCGGCGGCGTGGCCGAAGGCGCTCAGGATTCTCGGGGTCATCGCCGGGATGGCCAGCCTTCCTGTGGCGCTCCAGTTTCACTCTGATGACTTCGCCCGGCTGCTGATCGTCGCAGGGCCCCTGTGGCTCAGCTGGGTGACCTGGGCTTCCGTGTTGATGCTGAGGGCTGAGAAGCGTGCGTGAGACGGTCTCGAAGCGGTTCGGGCGGCGGGTGGTCACCATTCCCTCCACCATGATTGCGTTGTGGATCGTGGCGTTCAGTTTTCCGGCCCTGGTACTTGTCGCCCTGGCGACTGATTTACTTGCCCCTCACCCCAACCCTCGCCCGAAGGGAGAGGGAGGCACGTTCTCGACCACCCGCCTTGCCGTTGCGGCGCTTTGCTTTCTGGCCGTCGAGAACCTGGGCTTGGTGCTGCTGTTCTGGACCTGGCTCTCCACTTCGGCCGGCAGCCCGAATCGCTCCTCTCGCACCTTCGCCATTCAACGGCTGTACACGGGCTGGCACCTTCGCTGGGTCAGCTGGGTCTTCTCACTGACCTTCGTGATCAAGGGCGCCGAGCTCGTGCTCCCCGGCCCCCTGCTCGTCTTCGTTCGCCACGCCAGCCTCGTCGACGTGCTGATCCCCGGCGCGTTCATCGCCAACGTGCACAAGTTCGAGCTGCGCTACGTGCTCAAACGCGAGCTGCTCTTCGAGCCCTGCCTCGACCTCGCCGGCCACTGGATCCCCAATCACTTCGTCGAACGCGGCGGGAAGAACACCGAAGCTGAGCTCGGCGCGATCGCCGCCCTCAAGACCGACATCGGGACCAACGAAGGCGTCATCATCTACCCCGAGGGCACCCGCTTCAGCCGCCGCAAACGCGAGGCGGCCATCGGCAAGCTCGAGGGCGAACTCAAGGCGCGCGCCGAGAAGCTGCGCCACCTGCTCCCCATTCGCGCAGGCGGCGCGATGACGTTGCTCGCGGCGACGCCGAAGGCTGACGTGCTCTTCGTCGGTCATCACGGCCTCGAGGGCCTCACCAAACTCGCAGACATCTGGCGCGGATCCCTCGTCGGACGGACGATCACGGTTCAGTTCTGGCGTGAGAAGGCCGAGCACGTTCCCGAAGGTGAGGAAGCCCGCCTCGCGTGGGTCAATGAGCAGTGGCAACTCGTCGATGACTGGCTCGAGGAGCTCGGATGATCGCGCTGGGTGTTCTTGGCGTCTGCATGCTGGTGCTGTGGGGCGTGTCGGTTCGCCTTCGCGATTCGAGCATCGTCGATCTCTTCTGGGGCCCTGCGTTTGCGATCGTCGCGTGGCTGACCGTGTTCGAGTTCGGGGCCACTCCGCGAGGCGTGTTGATTGCCTCGCTCGTCAGCGTGTGGGGTCTGCGGCTCGGCGCGTATCTCGCCTGGCGCAACCTCGGGCATGGCGAGGACAAGCGGTATCAGGCCATGCGCGCCAAGCATGGCTCGGCGTGGTGGTGGCGCAGTCTGTTCATCGTGTTCGGGTTGCAGGGCGTGCTGGTGTGGGTGGTGTCGTTGCCTGTTCGCACGGGGATCGTCGCGACCTTCGCGTCGTGGTCGTGGCTCGACTTCGTGGCAACGGCGATCGTGGTGATCGGGATCTTGTTCGAGTCTGTTGGGGATTTGCAGCTCGCTCGCTTCAAGGCAGAGCCGGCCAACAAGGGGAAGATCATGAACCGCGGGCTGTGGCGGTTCACTCGGCACCCGAACTACTTCGGTGACTTCGTTGTTTGGTGGGGGTTGGCGGCGTTCGGGACTTTGTTCACCGTGCTTGGTCCTCTCGTGATGAGCGTCTTGCTCGTCAGGGTTTCCGGCAAGGCTTTGCTCGAAGCAGGGATGAAAGGGAGGCCCGGCTTCGCTGAATATGAAAAGGCCACCAGCGGGTTTTTCCCGTGGTGGCCGTCGGCGTAAGCCCTCACCCCGACCCTCTCCCCCTCGGGGAGAGGGAGCTCATTACTTGAGCGTCAGGCCCTTGAGCTTGTCCGCCAGCGAGTTGAACCCGCCCGAGCTCGTGACCTTCTTCGCCTGATCCGCCTTCCACGCGTTCAGGTCGGCGCGCTCTTCGCTGCGCTCAGCCTGCACGATGGACAGCTTCAGCTTGTCGCCGGTGATCTCCACCACCTCGGCCTTCAGCTGCTTGCCCATGGGGAACATGCGACGGAGATCCGTACCGCGCTCCGTGCCCGTTTCGCTGGCCGGAATCAGCCCCGAGAAGCCGTCCCACTCGATGAAGATGCCGTAGGTCTCGATGCGCGTGACCTTGCCCGTCACCACCGTGCCGCGCTTCGGCTTCGGTGCACGCACCACCTTCATTTCCGTCGCGCCCGCAGGCTGCTCGGTACCGGCGGCCACTTCAGCCTCAGAAGCAGACGAGGACACGCCCTCGCCCACCACTACGCCGTCCTTCACCAGCCGCAGACCGATGCGCTTCTCGTTCTCGTCGACCTTCTCGACCTTGACCTCGATCTCCTGGCCAACCGTCAGGACGTCCTTCGGGTGCGCGATGCGGCGATCAGACATCGCCGAGATGTGAATCAGGCCATCGACACCCGGCGCCAGCTCGACGAACGCGCCGAACGGCTGCAGGCGAACGACCTTGCCCTTGAGCAGCGCGCCCTCTTTGGCGATCTCCAGCATCGCCTTGAACGGATCCTCGAGCAGCGCGCGCATCGACAACGTGATGCGATCCTTCCGCTTGCTCTTGTCGGGCGAGTTGGCCTCGGCGTCTTCGATGCGGAGCACCTCGACCTCGACCTCGTTGCCCACTTCGACCACTTCATTCGGGTGGCCGATGCGCACGTGCGACAGCTCGCTGACCGGAATGAGCCCTTCCAGGCCCCCGAGGTCCACGAACGCGCCGAACGCCTGCACGCCCACGATGCGGCCCTTGAGCACCTTGCCGACCTCGAGGGTCTTCTTGAGCTCTACCGCCTTGCCCTTGTTCTCTTCTTCAATGAGCGAACGGCGGGAGAGGACGACGTTCTTCTCCTTCACCTCCGTCACGCGGAAGGTCAGGCGCTGACCGACCAGGTCTTCCAGCTTCACCGGGCGAACATCGACCTGCGAAGACGGGCAGAACGCGCGCACGTCGCCGACGGCGATCTCGAGGCCGCCCTTGTTGACCGACAGCACCAGGCCATCGACCGGCAGGCCAGAGTGCCTGGCGTCGACCAGCATCGACAACGAGGCAGCGCCCTTCGAGAGCTTGCGCGAGAGCTGAATGCCCTTGGCGCCGGTCTCCATGACGAACGCTTCGATCTCGTCGCCCACGCCGTAGCGCAGAATGCCTTCGGCATCCTTCAGCTCGTCGAGGTCGATCATCGCCTCGTGCTTGCCGATGGTCGCGAAGACCACCTCGGCGCCGAGCTGGAAGATCTTCGCGGTGACCTTCTCACCCACGCGCGGCAGCTGCTTGCGC